>JBOGEA010000139.1:0-13981 GCA_050743205.1 Egibacteraceae bacterium
GCGCTGCGTGGCCGCGGTCGCCGGCCGGGCGGGGGACGCCGCGGCGGGAGCGGAGGAGGCCAGACGGCTGCTGCGCACCGCCGCGAGGCTGTCGGGCGGGCAGGCGGCGCGCCAGACCCGGCTCGCTGTGGCGTTGGCCGATCCGGGGTTGGCGGCGACAGCGGCGGCGTTGACGGCGGGGCGGATCAGCCCCGACCAGGCCGACGCGCTCGCCCAGACCGCGCGCGCCCACCCCGAGCTGGTCGCGGCGGCGCGGGATGAGCTGGTCGCCCAAGCCGCCGGTACGGATGATTGGGCGTTCCGCCAGGCGCTGGCCGACCGTCGGCACGCCGCCGACCCCCGACCAGAAGAGCAGCGGGCGTGCCGCCAGTACGCCGCCCGCCGGGTGTCGGTGTCGGAGCTTGCCGGCGGGATGACGCGGATCGAGGGGCTGTTGGATCCCGTCGGTGGCGCGTTGGTGCGCACGGCGATCGACGCGCTCGCCGGCCCTGACCCGGCGACCGTCCCCGACGAGCCGCGGCGCGCCCTGGCGCAGCGCAACGCCGACGCGCTGGTCCAACTCGCCCGCATGGCGCTGGCCCACAGAGGCGATCTGCCCACGGTGGCCGGGCTGCAGCCGACCGCGACGGTGTTCGTCACGCCTGAGACGCTGGCGGAGGAGCCTGATGCGCCGGCCGCACGGTTGGACTGGGCGGGCACGGTCTGCGGCGCGACCGCCAGGCGGATGGCGTGTGACGCGGACGTGGTCCGCCGCCAGGTCACCCGTCGCGGGCGGACGGTGTGGGTCGACGTGCGCCGCCACCCCAGCCCCGCGCAACGCCTGGCCGTGATCGAGCGCGACCGGACCTGCCGGTTCACCGGGTCCGACGGGGTGCGTTGTGAGCGGCCATGGCAGTGGTGCGACGTGCATCGACCATGCCGACCTCCCCCACCCACCCACCCGAAGAGGATCGACGGCGGGCCGACGGCACTGCCCGACCTTTCGTTACTCTGCGTGGCCCATCATCACCTGGTGCACGAGGGCGGGTGGACCATCACCGGCGACGCCAACCACATGTTGGTGTTCCACCCACCAGCAGGCAGGCCCCACCAACCGCGCCCTCCACGCCCCGCGCGCCCCGCGCGTGCTGGACGGCCGGCGGCCCGGCCGGACAGCGGCCACCGGCAGCAGGGCCGTCGCGGACGGGACCGCGACCCGCCGCAGCCGGTCCTCACCGAGTGACGTCCCGCACAGCCCGGCCATGCCTGTCCCCCGGGGGGAGCGGAGGCAGGGCGGTGAAGACGGCTCGCATTCCCGCCCGCGGCGCAGGCCTGCCTGACCCGAACGCTGGTGTACCGCACCTTGACAACTCCATAGTGACGCAGCCCGACACCTCGCTGTCCTGGCCGGGCCATTGGGCCAGTGACGCGTTCGACAACCCAGCTTCCACTAGCTGCGGACCCGTGGGTCGACGAGCGCGAGAGCCGGGACCGGCCCCCTGAAAGGCCGCGGACCAAGGGCTCGGCGGACGGTCCCGATCCCCGACCAGCTCGTGCCCTCCTTCGAGCGTCACCTCGATGAACTCGTCCCCTCGACGCCCGGATGCGCTCGTCTTCACCACGGTGACGGGCCGGCGGATCAATCCGAAGAGCTTCAACCGCGACAGCGTGTTATGCGCTGGGTGCCGGCACGGGAGCAGCTCTTCGAGGAGGGCAACCCACTGCACCGAGTCCGCCAGCACGACCTGCGCCACGCCGCGGCGACGCACTGGCTCAACTCCGGCGTGCTGCCCAAGACCGCCCAGCAGTGGACCGGGCACCGCCGCCTGTCCGTGCTCCTGGACATCTACGTCGGCGTGATGCGCGAGGACGCAGCCACTCCCTGGGACGCGTCGAGGAGTCCCTGCGGCTGGCCCTCGACACCGAGACGACCCCATGAAGCGTGACGAGCTGGTGACAGCCCACACGGAAAACGCCTACACGAGGGGGGAGAACAGTGAGCACCAGTGAGACCGCCCGTGACGCCGCATTGCTGCAAGGTCAACGGGCGGTCCGGCGTAAACGGCCGGCTTGCGGGGGTCGGCAATCAACCGGCCGGGGCGGCTAGACCCATTTCTGGAGCCAGAGGGGCTCGCCGATCTGGTCGAGCTGGTCGAGCTCGCCTTCGGCGTTGTCGACGTGGGCCTCTTCGTCGGCGAGGATGGACTCGAAGAAAGCGCGGGTGCCGGGGTCGCCCTCTTCGTGGCAGACGGCGACGCCGCGGCGGTAGCGGTCGACGGCGGCCTTCTCCATCTCGTAGTTGAGCTTGAACTGCTCGACGACGGTCTCACCGACCTGCACGGTGAACAGGCGCTGCATGTTCGGGATGCCCTCGAGCATGAGGACGCGCTCGATGATGGACTGGGCGTGCTTCATCTCGCCGATCGACTCCTCGTAGTACTCGTGGGCGAGCTTGGAGTAGGCCCAGTTCTTGGCCATCTTCGAGGAGATGAAGTACTGGTTGACTGCGGTCAGCTCGGCGGTGAGCGCCTCGTTGAGGATGTCCAGTACCGGTGTGCTGCCCTTCATGGTGTGCCTCCGATGAGAAAGGTTCTCAAACTTGGAGGCCAGCGTAGTTCGTGCGCTAGCGTCTGTCTACGCAGGTATTACTGCCTTTAGTGCTGGTCAGGGGCTGTTCGCCCGCCATCTCCCGAAGCAGGCGGGCGACAGTTGGGACGCATCCACCGCAACCGGTCCCCGCCCCGCAGGCGGCAGCGATGTCGAACTCGTCGCGGGCGCCGGCGGCGATCGCCTCACGGACCCGACGCTCGAAGACCGCTTTGCAGTGGCAGACCAGCATCCCGCACCCCTGACCGAAACACGAGGTTCACCTTACCGAAAAGCTAGAGGTGATTTCGGCCGTCGACAAGGCGGGAAAAGCCTCAACCTTTCATGACCTCGCCGTCGTTCAGGGTTGAGGCTTTTCCTCGAACCAGCGGTCGAGCAGGGCGTACGCCTCATCCTCGCTCATGGGGCCTTGGTCGAGGCGCGCCTCCAGGAGCATGCTCCACGCCTCGCCGACCAGGGGTCCGGGCCGCAGGCCCAGGTGCGCCATGATCTGGTGCCCGTCCAGGGCGGGCCGCAGGCGGGCCAGCTCCTCGCTCTCGGCGAGCCTGGCGATGCGGGCCTCCAGGTCGTCCATCGCGCGGGCGAGCAGGCGCGCCTTGGCGACGTTACGGGTGGTCACGTCGGCGCGGGTGAGCAGGTTGAGCCGGCGCAGCTGCTCGGGCGAGCCCGCGTCCCGCGCGTAGCGGCGCACGGCCGAGTCGGTCCACTCGCCAGCGGCGTAGCCGTGGAAGCGCAGGTGGAGGAACACGAGGCCGCAGACCTGCTCGATCAGGTCAGCGGGGTAGCGCAGCTCGGTCATCCGCTTGCGGGCCATGCGCGCGCCGATGACCTCGTGGTGGTGGAAGCTGACCTTGCCGCCGGGGTGGAACTGCCTGGTCGCGGGCTTGCCGATGTCGTGGAGCAGCGCCGCCAGGCGCAGGATGAGGTCGTCGGGCGGGCAGCCGTCGACGACCGCGAGGGTGTGGGTGTAGACGTCCTTGTGATGGTGGACCGGGTCGTGCTGCATGCGCAGCGCGGGGACCTCGGGAATGAAGCGGTCGGCGAGGCCGGTGCGGACGAGCAGGTCCATCCCGCGAGCATGGCCGGGGGCTTGGATCAGGCGGTTCAGCTCCTCACGGATGCGCTCACGGCTGATCGTGTCGAGGCGGGGCGCCATGGCGGTGGCGGCGGCCTCGGCGGCGCCGTCGGCCTCGGCCTCCAGCACAGCGGCGAAGCGGGCGAGGCGGACCATGCGCAGGGGGTCGTCGCCGAAGCTGACCTCCGGTGAGACCGGCGTGCGCAGCACGCGCTGGCGCAGGTCGCGCAGGCCGCCGAACGGGTCGACGAAGCGGTGCTCAGGGATGCGGACCGCCATCGCGTTCACGGTGAAGTCGCGCCGGGAGAGGTCCTGGGTGACATCCCTGGCATAGGTGACCCTCGGGTGCCGCGAGCCCTCCTGGTAGGCGTCCGAGCGGAATGTGGTGATCTCGAGCTTCCACCCGCCCTTGCTGCCGCTGACCGTGCCGAAGCGCGCGCCGGTCAGCCAGATGCGGTCGGCCCAGCCGGAGAGCAGGTCCTTCGTCTGCGCGGGCTGCGCGGAGGTGGCGAAGTCCAGGTCGTCGACGGGGCGGCCGAGCAGCGTGTCACGGACGGTCCCGCCCACCAGATACAGCTCGTGGCCAGCCGCGCGGAACCGGTGGCCCAGCTCGTCGGCGACCGGATACACCGCGACGAGGTCAGCGAGGATTCGCTCTGGAGAGGTCTTGAGGGTCACAGCGCTTATGCTACGGGGGACGAACTCGCTGAGCCGGCCCGCACAGCCGCGCTGGTTGTCTATCCTCCTGGGGATGGCAACAGCCCAGCGTGGCGTGGAGGCCCCGCTGTGACCGCCCGCTACCCGACCAAACGAGCGACCTCCGCCGGCGGCCTGGTCTACGCCGATCGACCTGACGGCCGGTGGGTTGTGCTGATCGCCCACCGCGACACCGCGGGAAGGATCCAGTGGACGCTGCCCAAGGGCGGGCTGGAGGACGGGGAGGATTACGAGACGGCGGCCACCCGCGAGGTGCTGGAGGAGACGGGGCTGGAGGCCGAGATCACCGGCAAACTCGGCGTCATCGACTACTGGTTCGTCTGGAAGCCCGACCAGGTGCGCTACCACAAATACGTGCACTACTTCCTGATGGCGCACCGCGGCGGTGACCTGTGCCATCGCGACAATGAGGCTGCGGACGTCGAGTGGCTGCCGCTCACGCAGGCCGTAGGGCGCCTCTCCCACGCGAACGAGCGCCGGCTGCTCCTCGAGGCCCATCCGGAGCTCAAGGCCGACGCGAACGGCGTGCCGTGACGCGGCTCGCCGCGGCCGTGCTCGCGCTGTGCGCCGCGCTGCTCGCGGCGCCGCCCCACGGCACGGCCCAAGCGGCCGCCCCCGACCCGGAGTTCGGCGTGCTCGAGCTGGATGGGGTCCTCACGGGGCCCGAGAGCGTGCTGCGCGTCCTGCTGTGGGTGCGCAACCCGGGTCCCGACCTGCGGGTGACCGGCGCGCTGCACCGGCGGACCGGCAGCCGGTTCGCGTTCCATCGGGCGATGGACGACGGCCAGGCCGGCCAGGTCACCCGTGAGCTCGATCCCGTGCCCGTGAGCCCGCTGCCGGCGGGCGCCAGCAGTACGGTCGAGCTGCGGGCCACGGCGGCTGAGCTGGGCATCGACGGGGAGGCGGCGCAGGGTGTGTACCCGCTGACGCTGCGGATCCAGCGCGGTGGCGCCGAGCCCGAAACCATCGGCGAGGTCACCACCAGCGTCGTCGCCGCGACGACCCCGGTGGGCAACCCGCTGCGCTTGGCCATGCTGGTCCCAATTGACCACGCGCCGGGCATGCTCGCTGACGGCAGTTACGACGAGCGGCTGACGCGGGCGCTGGCGCCGGGGGGCGTCTTGGATCGGATCGCCCGGGAGTTGGAGGCCGAGGCCCACGCCCCGCTGACGGTGGCGCCCAGCGGGTACCTGCTCGAGCAGGCGGCGGACATGGCCGACGGGTACCAGCGGGCCGGCGGGGCCGGCGAGGTCACGGCGGATGCGTCGCCTGCCCGTGACGCCGCCGCGTTCCTGGGCCGGATCCAGCAGGTCACCGGCCGCGCTGGCGTGGAGGAGATCGCGCCGGCGTACGGGCCCGCCGACCTGGTCGCCCTGGTGCGGTCGGGTTTGGGCGTGCAGGCCCGGCGTGAGCTGAGCGAGGGCGTGAGCGCCGTCGAGCGCGTGACGGGCCACCAGGCGCTGCGCGGCGTGCTCATGCCCGCAGGCGGCCTGGACAGGGCGACGCTGGCGGTGGCGCGCGAGGAGTCGGTGGACACGGTGGTGCTGGACGAGGCGTCGGTGCGGCTGCGCGGTCGCGCGGACCTGACCTCGCCGCCGCCGGTCAGGCGGCTGGACTCGGGAGAGACCGCGCTGGTCACCGACCCGTTCCTGGATGACGTGCTCGCCAGCGCGACCTCGGCGCCGGACGCGGACCGCGTCCTGACCGCGCAGCGCGTGGTCGCCGAGACCGCGGTGGTCTATTTCGAGCGCCCGTTCGCCGCCGCCGCGCGGGGCCTGCTCGTGAGCACCCCGCGTCGGTGGGAGCCCGCCCCCGGCCTGCTCGCCGAGCTGCTCGCGCGGACGCGCTCGGCGCCGTGGCTGCGGCCGGTCGACCTCACCGGGCTGCGGCGTGGCGTCGAGGCGTCCCAGCGGGTCGGATTGGCCTACCCGTCAGCGCTCCAGCGGCGCGAGCTGAGCCCCCGCTATCTCGCCGGCCTCACCGAGGCTCGGGCGGCGCTGGGATCGCTCGTCGCGGTCCTGAGCCCCGACGACCCGATGGCGAGCAGGCTCGACCGCATGCTGCTGGCGGCGGCGGCGGTGTGGTATCGCGACGGTGAGTTCCCGTCGGACGGGGCGGCCCGGATCGCGGAGGTGCACCGAACGCAACTGCGCGTCTACGCAAGCGTCCATGTCGTCGAGGACTACCCGGTAACCCTGACCAGCATCGAAGATCAGCAGGTGCCGGTGACGCTGGTCAGCGAGGCCGACGTGCGCCTGCGGATCAGGGTGCGGCTGGAGGCGATGCCGATCGCGTTCGAGCAGGGCAACCCGCGCATCGTCGACCTGGAGCCGGGACTTCCGACGACGCTGGTGTTTCCGGTGCGCGTGCTCACGCCGGGGGGGACATTCGCCGCCAACGTCTACGTCGAGGATCCCTCCGGCACCCGGCGGCTCGCCCATGGCAGCATCCAGGTCCGGTCAGCCGTCTACTCGATCGTCGCCCTCGTCCTGACCGCCGGCGCCGGCCTGTTCCTGGTGGCCTGGTGGGCACGCGAGGTCGTCCGACTGCGAGATGACGGGTAACGGTCTTTTAACCCCACGGCGAAGCTAGCTGTTGGGCAGCGCATAGACTCATCGGACGATGTGCAACTCGGGCTGGACGGGATGAGCGATACAGGCGATCAGACCGACACGCTGGCGGGGGCCGATCTTCGATCTCAGGAGGGAGACCCCTGCCCTTCACCGAAGATAGAGCCGACGGTCAAGCTGACCATGAACGCCGCGCCGCGAATGCTCGGCCGCCGGTACCTGCTCGAGGAGCGGATCGCCAGCGGCGGGATGGCCGCGGTGTGGCGGGCGCACGACGAGGTGCTCGCGCGCACGGTCGCCGTGAAGGTGCTCCACGACCACCTTGCGCAGGACGCGGCGTTCCGCGAGCGCTTCCGGCGGGAGGCGGTGACGGCCGCGCGGCTCACGCATCCCAACATCGTCAGCCTGTACGACACCGGGACGGACGGGGATCAGGTCTACCTGGTGATGGAGTACGTCGACGGGCCGACGCTGCGGGACGTGATCGCGGACCTCGGGATGCTCGACATCGCCCAGGCGGCGGCGATCGGCGAGCGCGTCGCGCGCGCGCTGGACTACGCGCACACGCGCGGCCTGGTCCACCGCGACGTGAAGCCGGCGAACATCCTGATCGGCGAGAACGGGACCGTGAAGGTCGCGGACTTCGGCATCGCGAAGGCCGAGCACCACTCGGACCTGACCCGCACCGGCATGGTGCTCGGCACCGCCGCCTACGTCGCCCCTGAGCAGGTGATGGCCAACCCGCTGGACGGGAAGGCCGACCAGTACTCCCTGGGCTGCGTGCTCTACGAGGCCATGACCGGGCAGCGTCCGTTCAAAGGCGAGTCCCCGGTCGCCACCGCCGCGGCGCGGCTGGAGCGCGATCCGCTGCCGCCGCGGTCGCTGCGCGCGGACATCCCCCGCGGCCTCGAACAGACCGTCAGCCGCTGCCTCGCGCGCGAGAAGGAGGCGCGGTTCCCGTCATGCAGTCAGCTCGCGGACGCGCTGTCGGTGTACACCGAGCCGGATCAGGACCAGACCGTTGGGCTGCTCGCCGACCGCATGGAGCGGACGACCGCGCTCCCGCTGCCCAGGCCACCGAGCATGCAGGCCGCGCCCAAGGGCAGCCTGCAGTCGTTCCTGCGCGCTGAGGGCCGCTGGCTGGCGCCCGTCCTCGCGCTGCTCACGCTGGCCGGCGCGCTGGTGGGGGTGGGGTTGGCCACCGGCATGCTCGAGACCGGCGGCGGCCTGCTGCCGCGCTTCGCCCAGGATGTCACGGACGCTGAGGCCCCAGGCGCCGCCCTGCCGATCAGCACGCTGTCGGACTTCGACCCGCTGGGCGACGGGGAGGAGAACCTCCGCGATCTGGGCCGGCTCGTCGACGGCGACGCGTCCACGACGTGGCAGACCGAGGGCTACGACAACCCCGCGCTGGGCAGCCTCAAGCCGGGCGTCGGCTTCTGGGTCGATCTCAGCGCCCCGCGGGCGATCAGCTCCGTGCGGCTCGACACCACCACCCCGGGCATCACCTACGAGCTGCGCGTGGCCGACCAGCCCGCCGCCCAGATCGAGGGGTGGAGGACGGTGGCGACGGTCGACGCTGCCCCGCGGGGCACCCAGGCTGTGACGTTCGAGCAGCCGGTGGCGTCCCGCTACCTCCTCGTCTGGATCCGCGGCGACCTCCAGCAACGGCAGGACGGCCGTTTCCACGCCGGCTTCTCTGAGATCGTCGTCGAGGGGGCGCCCGTGCGGTGAGCGCCTTCGCCAGCCACACAGACGAGGCGCTGGTGGCGGCCTTCGTCGCTGGCGACGAAGCGGCGTTCGAGACGCTCACTCGCCGCCACGCCGGCCGCGTCTACGCGATCTGCCTGCGCTATTTCGGCAATCCCGCGGACGCCGAGGACGCGGCTCAGGACACCTTCGTCGCCGTGTACCGCCGGGCCGGCACCTACGGCGGGACCGCCCGGTTCTCCACCTGGATCTACCGAGTGGCAACGAACGCGTGCAACGACATCGGACGCAAGCGGGCCCGCCGGCCTCAGACCACCAGCCAGGACTCCTCCCAGGAGATCGGGCAGCTGCCGGCAGAGGACCTGCTCGCGCGCCGTGAGCTGAGCATGGAGCTGAGAGGCGCGCTCGACAGCCTGGAGCCCGCCTATCGCGACCCGATCCTGCTGCACGACGTCACCGGCCTGCCCTACACCGACATCGCCGAGCGTCTCGGCCTGCCCGTCGGAACCGTGAAGTCGCGGATCCATCGCGGCCACGCCAGGCTGGCGACCGCCCTCGGCCATCTCCGGACAGGCGCCGCGGTGGGAGGCGATCCGCCGGAACCATCCAGTCCCATCGGCCCTCAAACATAAGGTTATGCACTTGCCGATGAGTGGTCCCCGAGACGACGAGCGGCTGTCCGCCTACCTGGACGGCGAACTCGATGACGTCGCCACCGCCGAGCTGGAGGCACAGCTGGCCGCCGACCCCTCGTTGGCGGCCCGACTCGACGCCGTCTGCGGCGTCGTGGCCGCCCTGCGCGGGCTCGACCAGGTCGATGCTCCCGCAGGGTTCGCCGACCGGCTGCGCGAGCGCCTGGAGGAGGAGCGGCGCCCCGCCCAGGTCATCCCACTGCCCCGCTGGCGCTCATGGGCGGCGATCTCCGCCAGCGTCGCGGCGGCGGTCCTCGTCACCGCGCTCGCGGGCACGGCGATGATCCAGGGCCTTGCCGCCGACAGCCGCGCTGAGCAGGCGGTCAGGGTCCCGTGGACGCAGCCGGTGTCCCTGTCTGACGAGGCCGCCGTCAGGGACCACTTCGCCGCCCACGCGACCCTCACCGAGGCCCGAGAGGAGGCCGCGCCGGGCGCGTGTCTCGACGCGGTCGCACCCGTTGGCGGGCCCTCGACGGTCACCCACGTCGAGTCGGTCGTCTTCCAGGGCCGGATGGCCATGGCGTACGTGCTGCGCCAGGACGCAACAGCCCACTACCAGGCGCTGGTCGTCGACCCGGCGACCTGCGAGACGCGCCTGGCCGTCCCGCTGGAATAGCCTCGTCCCCCAGGCGGTTTGAGCACTGGACGAGGAGAAAGCACATGACAAGTGGTGACCACGCGGTCGTGATCATCGGATCCGGCCCCGCCGGACTGACCGCCGCGCTCTACACCGCACGGGCCGACCTCGAGCCTCTGGTGATCGAGGGCCAGGCGGCGGGCGGGCAGCTCATGCTGACCACCGAGGTCGAGAACTATCCGGGCTACCCCGACGGCCGCCTCGGCCCCGAGATGATGGCCGACTTCCGCAAGCAGGCAGGGCGCTTCGGCGCTCGCTTCGTCACGCTGGACGTCGACTCGGTGGATCTCGCCAACCCCACCCCGTTCGAGATCCGCGCCGGGGGCGACGTCTACAGCGCCCAGACGGTCATCATCTCGACCGGCGCCACCGCCCGGTGGCTGGGGCTGCCCAGCGAGCAGCGCCTGATCGGCCGCGGCGTCTCCAGCTGCGCGACGTGCGACGGCTTCTTCTTCCGCGACCGCGAGCTGGTCGTCGTGGGAGGCGGCGACTCCGCCATGGAGGAGGCGACCTTCCTCACAAAGTTCGCGTCCAAGGTCACCGTCGCGCACCGCCGGAAGGAGCTACGCGCCTCGAAGATCATGCAGGACCGGGCCTTCGCGAACCCCAAGATCGCGTGGGAGTGGAACACCGTGGTCACCGCCGTGCTCGGTGACGAGCAGGTCGAAGGCGTCATCCTTACCGACACCGAGACCGGCCAGCAGCGCGCCCTCCGCACGGACGGGCTGTTCGTCGCGATCGGCCACGATCCGACCACAGCCCTGTTCCGCGGCCAGCTGGACCTCGATCCCGACGGTTACATCAAGGTCAGCGACCCCACCACCGCCACCAGCATCGACGGCGTCTTCGCCGCCGGCGACGTCGTCGACCGCAGCTACCGCCAGGCCGTCACCGCCGCCGGCATGGGCTGCAAGGCGGCGATCGATGCCGAGCGCTGGCTGGAGGCCCACGGCCATTCAGGTCGCGGGGAGTAGCGGCATCGGCCAAACGTCCCATTGCCTCCTTGGGAGTCGCGCCTTGATGGGTGTAGTCTTCCGCCAACGACCGGGTGGCCCATAAAGCCCCTCAGGTCCTCAGGCTCGCGGTTCGGCTGTCCCCCCGTCATCCGAATCGCGCCGCGAGGGGCGCGATTGCGCCCCTCGCATTTTTTTCGGTGCACAGCCCACGAGCCCCAAGGAATATCGCCAGCTCAGTTACCGTTTTTGCGGAGGACACACGAGACCCAACCCGCGGAGGACGCAATGAGCAACGCCCAGGCCGTGACCAAGGCCGACTGGGACACCGAGGTGCTGCAGAGCGATATACCCGTGCTGGTCGACTTCTGGGCCACGTGGTGTGGACCCTGCCGCATCGTCGCCCCCATCCTCGACAAGTTCGCGGGCACGCACGCGGGCAAGCTGAAAGTTGTCAAGGTGAATGTCGATGAGCAGCCCGACCTTGCGCGTCAATACCGCGTGCTGTCGATCCCGACGCTGCTCGTCTTCCTCGACGGGGTCGAGAAGCAGCGCATGATCGGCGCCCGGGGCGAAGGCCAGCTCCTCTCCGACCTCGCCGGCTTTATTTAGCTCGGCGTTTCCCGCTCTGTCATCTCGAGCGCCGGCCTGCTTGGAGTGCGTGCGGGCTGGCGCTCGCGTCGTGTGAGCGTCTGGATCACACCACCGAGGGCATGCCCGACCTCCTGCCACCGGACAGTCTGCCGGAGATCGAGTCGGAGCAGGGGCATGCCGTAGTGGTCGTGCACCACCTGAAACCCGCGGGACAGCAGGAACGCCTCCGGCACCATGCACGGCCCCGCCAAATCGACCGCGCTCCTGGCCCCGTACGACTCCAGCGCCCGCTCCCCCCGGCGCGCGACCTCGCGGAGCACGCTGTGCAGCAGCATCGTCGCCAAGCCCTGCCCGCGATGCGCTGGATCAACCCACAGCGCGGCGAGCAGGAGCGCATCGTGGGAAGGCCTGCCGAGCTGGCGGGCGCGCGGGAAGTGCGCGCTCGGCCCAAACGTCGCGTAGCCGACCGGCACGTCATCGACATAGACGACCCTGCCGGGCACGCCCCACTCAAGCTGCGTGGCCTGCCACCAGGCCTCCTTGGCCTCCCGCCCCACCCGCGCCTCCTGCCGGGGACCGCGAGGCGCGCGCTTGACCTCCCAGAACACGCACGCCCGGCATGCCTCGGGCAGATGATCGAGCGCCCCGAGGTCCAGCTCGCGAACCCTCCGGCTCACGGCGATTCAGTCACTCCCGCAGAAGCGTGCCGCTCTTGGCCGCGGGGCAGCAGCAGCGCCGAGATCAACCCGACCCCCAGCCCGAGCAACAGCCCAGTCACCGCCCGCACCGCCGGGTGTGGCCCGCCATCCTCACCCCCGCCGCGCTCACCAAGTCCTGGAAGGCCGCCGCCGCTGACGGAGACTCGGTGTCCATTCACGAAACGATCCTCCTTGAGCGCGCATCAGATCCGTTCGAAGTCTACCGAGCACGCGAGACACGGCTGCGTTGACCCTGCCAGATCCGCTCTGCTGCTACCCTCGGGCCGGGAGATCCCACAGCGGAGGAGGGCGACGTGCGGCCCCTGGATCCAAATCTTCATCGCTATGCCACCCGGACACGGACCATGACCGCCTCAGAGATCCGCGCCCTGTTCGCGGTGGTCAGCCGTCCGGAGATGATCTCGCTGGCCGGAGGCGCGCCGGACACCACGGCCCTGAACTTCGACAAGGTCATGCAGGTCACCGCCGAGGTCCTGAGCGCGCAGGGACCCGCCGCGATGCAGTACGGCGGGGGACAGGGGCTCATCCAGCTACGCGAACGGCTGTGCGAGGTCATGTCGATGGAGGGGATCTCGGCCCATCCGGACAATCTCGTGGTCACCTCAGGCGGGCAGCAGGCGCTCGACCTGCTCGCCAAGCTGTTCTGCGACCCTGGGGACGTCATCGTCGCCGAAGCGCCGTCGTACGTCGGCGCGCTGGGAGCCTTCTCCGCCTACCAGGCTGACGTCGTGCATGTGCCGATGGACGGCGACGGGCTCATCCCCGAAGCGCTGCGTGAAACCCTGCGCTCGTTGGCTCTTCAGGGGCGTACGCCGAAGTTCCTCTACACGATCCCCAACCACCAGAATCCCGCCGGTGTCTCGCTGTCCACGGCGCGCCGGACACAGGTCCTGGAGATCGCGACCGCGCACGACCTGCTGGTGATCGAGGACAACCCTTACGGGCTCATCGACTTCAAAGGCGAGCTGCTTCCGCCGCTGGTCACGCTCGCTCCAGAACGCGTCGTCTACGCGGGGACACTGTCGAAGATCTTCTCTCCGGGGATCCGCACGGGCTGGATCGCCGCGCCCGAGCCGATCCGCGACAAACTCATCCTGCTCAAAGAGTCGTCGGACCTCTGCCAGTCGAATTTCACTCAAATGGTCGCCGAGCGATGGTTTGCGACCCAGCCGTGGCTGGAGCAGGTCGTCGTGTTCCGCGAACTCTACCGGGAGCGCTGCGAGACGATGCTCGCCGAACTCGAAGCCTCGTTCCCCTCCAGCTGCGCGTGGCGAGCCCCCACTGGCGGGCTGTTCATCTGGGTGCGCCTCCCCGACAGCGTTGACGCCGGCGACCTCCTTCCCAGGGCGATCAGCGAAAAGCGGGTGGCATACGTCCCCGGACGCGGCTTCTACACCGATGGCGGCGGTCGTCACGAGCTGCGGCTCAACTTCAGCTTCTCAACCCCAGAGCGCATCCGTGAGGGCGTACGCCGCCTCGGTGAGCTGCTCCACGAGCAGACCTCGAGCTGACCCTCGTCCCTTGAGTCGCGGGCGGAGCGGAGCTGCCTTGAGCCGCAGGCGGGGCGCAGCTGCCTTGAGCCGCAGGCGGAGCGAAGCGGAGCGCGGTTCGGGCGGCTCGATGCCGCCAGAACCGCTCAGCTTTACAAAACACACGACGGTAGTGAGCAGGGGGGTCGCGCCTCGTCGGGTGCAGCGACCTAAAGGCTCTTCGCGAGCGGAGCCCGAC
>JBOGEA010000140.1:0-13974 GCA_050743205.1 Egibacteraceae bacterium
TGCTGGATCCGCGCAGCATATTGCGCGGATCCAGCACACAACGATGCGGGTAGAATCGTCCCGCGCCTCCCTGGTGGAATTGGTAGACACGCTGGATTCAAGTCCCAGTGCCTTCGGGCGTGAGAGTTCGAGTCTCTCGGGGGGCACTGTTCTTCGGAACGGTGGGAAGTGGGGTCATGCCGCCGGGTGACGGGCCGGGTGGACCGGCCCGGCAGAGGGTCATCGTTACGGCAGGGCGAGCATGCGGGTCAGGGCCAGGCGGGCCCAGTGGGCAGTGTCACCGTCGACGTGGATGCGGTTGGGGACGCGGCCGGCGAGCAGTTCCTCCATCGCCCAGACGAGGTGCGGCAGATCGATGCGGTTCATGGTCGCGCAGAAGCAGACGGTTTCGTTCAGGAACATGATGTGCTGCTCAGGGTGCTCCTGAGCGAGCCGCCCGACGAGGTTCAATTCTGTGCCGATCGCCCATTTCGTTCCTGGCGCGGCGGCGCGGATCGTGGAGATGATGAACTCGGTCGAGCCGACGAGGTCGGCCCCCCGCACCACATCGTGGCGGCACTCGGGGTGGACGAGCACGTTGACGCCTGGGACCTTCGTCCGGACGAGATCCACATGCGCCCTGGTGAAGGTGCCGTGGACGCTGCAGTGACCCTTCCACAGCACGACCTTCGCGGCGCGCAACGCCTCGGGTGTGCGCCCGCCCCCCGGGCGGTGTGGGTCGTAGACCACGCAGTCGTCCAGACTCAGACCCAGGTTGAGCACGGCGGTGTTTCGGCCCAAGTGCTGGTCAGGCAGGAACAGCACCTGGTCTGCCTGCCCGAAAGCCCACCGCATCGCCTGCTCGGCGTTGGACGAGGTGCAGATCGCACCGCCGCGGCGTCCGGTGAAGGACTTGATCGCGGCGGAGGAGTTCATGTACGTGAGCGGCACGGTCGTGGTCCGCCCGTCGCCGCAGCCGGCCCCGCGCAGGTCCTCCCACGCGCTCTCGACTTGGCTGATGTCGGCCATGTCGGCCATCGAGCAGCCCGCAGCCATGTCCGGCAGGGTCACCTGGACCTGCGGGCCGGTCAGGATGTCGGCGGTCTCGGCCATGAAATGCACGCCGCAGAACACGATGTGCGGCGCGCCGTTGGCCGCGGCGTCACGGGCGAGTTTGTAGCTGTCGCCGCGGGCGTCGGCGAACTGGATGACCTCGTCTCGCTGGTAGTGGTGGCCCAGGACGAACACGCGGTCACCCAAGGCGGCACGGGCTGCGCGGGCGCGCTCCGCGAGCGCTGGGTCGGACGGATCTGGAACCGTCCCAGGGCAGATGGTGCCTCGCTCGCTGTGGGGGTCGGCGCGACTGCCCAACAGGAGGAGCGGGGTCGTCGCGGCGGCATGGTGGAGGCCGGTGGGGGGGCTCATTCGACGGGCTCTCAGAGTTAGTGTCAAATTTACACTTACTCGGTTGTGGCATCGTACCAGTGAGGCTAACCAGTCGCCGCGCCGTTCTGCATCGACGTAGAGTTACGGCGTGAGCGCTAGCAATGTGGTGAACCCCGTAGATGAGTCCCAGACCCCCGAGCCGGTGTCGCCGTGGGCGGATCCAGCAGGGCCCCCTCAACGGGGAGTCAGCGGGGGCGCGGTTGCCCTAGCCATCTTCGCCCTGCTGATCGGGGTGGTCTTCGGGTACGTCCGGTGGCGCGACCCTCCCAGCGCTGCGCTCGTGAGAGAGCAGCAGGCCGTTCAGGATCAACAAGAGCAGATCGCCCAGCTGAACAGCCACATCGAGGCCCTCGAGTCCGAGTTGGACCAGCGCAGCCCTGGCGCCGCCGAAGTCGTCGAGCGCGACCAGGACCTGGACCGCCGTGAGGAGGCCGTCGCCAGGCGCGAGCGCGAACTCGCGGGCCGATGGACGCTCCCAAGGATCGATCTTCCCTCGGCCGAGGACGTGATCGCGTTCTTCAACGGGGTCGGTGAATGGTTCTCCAGGACGTTCAACGCAGACGCGTCCCTGGACATCGCCACACGTCCGGCGGAGCCAGCAGCCACGTAGCGCGGAGCCGGCGACACCTGCGCGCTGGGTCGTGGCGGCGGTCCGTCGCGATCCAGCACACAACGAGAGGTCGCGCTGTGAAGGTCGTGTTCGCTCCTGACAAGTTCGCCGGGACGCTCTCCGCCGCCCAGGCGGCCCATGCGATGGCCCGCGGCTGGCGTCAGGCGCGCCCAGCGGACGACCTCGTGCTGGTGCCCATGGCTGACGGGGGAGGGGGCACGATCGACGTGGTCGAGGCCGCCGTCGCGGGGGCGCGACGTAGGTATGTGGAGGTCGCGGATGCCCGCGCCCGCGCCGTACAGGCCGGGTGGCTCGCGCTGCCCGACGGTCGAGCGCTGGTCGAGGCGGCGCAGGCCTGCGGGCTGTTCCGGCTCACGGCCCGAGACCGGGACCCTCTGCTCGCGACGTCCTACGGCGTTGGCCAACTGCTCGCCGCGGCGGCGGTCGGCCACCGCGAGATCATGGTCGGTCTGGGAGGCAGCGCGACGGTCGACGGCGGGGGCGGCATGGCGACCGCGTTGGGCCACCGGCTCTGGCGAATGGACGGCAACGGCGTCAAGGTCGGGGCACAGTTCCTCGCCGACCTCGACCGGATCCAGGCCGGGCAGCCGCTGCCCGCCTCGATCGTGGTGGCGAGCGACGTCACCTGCCCCCTGCTCGGCCCTTCAGGGGCTGTGGCGATGTTCGCGCCGCAGAAGGGGGCGACCGAGCAGGACCTTCCCGTTTTGGAGGCGGCGCTGACCCGCCTCGCGGACGTGGCCGAGCGTGACCTCGACGGCGGCCCATGGCGTGACCTCGGGGGAGCAGGAGCGGCGGGCGGCCTCGGCTTCGGGCTCGCTGCCTTCTGCGGCGCGCGCATCGAGGTGGGCGCCGCCGCCGTGGCCAGCCTCGTCGGCTTGGACCGCGCGCTGGACGGGGCAGCCGTGGTGGTCACCGGCGAGGGCGCCCTCGATCGCCAGACCGCCACCGGCAAGGTGCCCGCGCTCGTCGCTGCCCGCGCGCGTGAGCGGGGCTGCGCGGTGCTCGCTGTCGCCGGTCGCGTCGAGGACGGCGCCGAAGCCGCCTTTGACACCGTCGTGACGCTCGGCCCCAAGGGCTTCCGGCGCGCCGCCGAGCTGGTGACCGCCCGCACGGCCGTCCTCGCGCGTGCGCTCTGACCCGTCCGAAGCGGGGCGGTGCGGTGGGCAGGCCTGTGGTTAGACTGGCCGCATGAGTGACGTCACCACCAAAAGCCCGATCATCCTGACCGACAGCGCCGCGAGGAAGGTCAAAGAGCTCATGGCGCACGAGGAGAACCCCGCCGAGGTCGCCCTCCGGGTCGCCGTGCAGCCGGGCGGGTGCTCCGGCATGCGCTACGCGCTGTTCTTCGACGACCGCAAGATGGACGGCGATTTCGTCGCCACGATCGGCGATGTCCCTGTCCGGGTCGACAAGGCGTCCGCCCCGTACCTGCGCGGCACCGAGATCGACTGGGTCGACAGCCTGATGGGCGCCGGCTTCCAGATCAACAACCCCAACGCCAAGAGCAGCTGCGCCTGCGGCGACAGTTTCCAGTAACAGCGGGTCACGGGGCGCGGTCGAGGGGCGCGCCGCCGGTCGCGTGGTAGAGGTCGCGGAGGCAGGCGATCTCCGAGGAGCGGTGGATGAATTCGAGGATTCATCCACCAGATCAGGTCGCCGAACGGGACGGCTCTTCCATGCCGTAAGGGAACTGGCTGAGGCCGACGGCATCGAGCGGGCCGCCGTCGAGCGCCGCCAGGCCATCTCTCCAGCGCGGGTGCTGTCAGCGATGAAGTCGATGGCCGCGGTCGCGGTGGTGGGAAACGCCGGCTCCCACAGGTACTCATCGTCGGTCAGACCCTCCAAGCGAAAGCGGAGGATCTCCCATGCCATATCCAGCTGTTGCCGGCCCTTCAAGGGGCACTACAGCGTGGCGATCAGCGTGGACGGGCGCTCGATGCAGTCGGCCAGCAGACGGAGGAAGCCGGCGGCCTCAGCGCCGTCGGCCAGGCGGTGGTCGAAGGCCAGCGACAGCTGCACGACCTTGCGTGGACGGACGGCGCCCTTGTGGATCCAGGGGCGGTCGGCGATGCGGCCGACGCCCAGGATCGCGGCCTCGGGGAAATTGATGACGGGGCTGCCGCCGTCCACGCCGAACGAGCCGTAGTTCGAGACCGTGAACGTGCCGCCCGACAGCTCCGTAGGAGTGACCGACCCGTCCCGCGCCGCGGTCGCCAGCCGGTGCAGCTCGGCGGCGATCCGCAGCGTCGACAGGCGGTGAGCATCTTTGATCACCGGCACCAGCAGGCCGCGGTCGGTCGCGGTCGCCACGCCGAGGTGGACGCGGCGGTGCAGGAGGGCCTCGCCGCGATCAGCGTCGAGCGAGCTGTTGAGCGAGGGGAACTCACGCAGCCCGGCGACGCAGGCGCGCAGGATGATCGCCAGCGCTGACACCCGCACGTCGGGGTGGGCTTCGGCGAGCCTGCCGCGCAGCCGCCACAGCCGCGTGGCGTCGCAGCCGACCCAGGCCGTGGCCTCGGGGATCTCCCGCCGCGATGTCGTCATCTTGGCCGCCATCGCCTTGCGCACGCCACGCAGCGGGACCCGCTCGGCCTCACGCTCATCCGCCGCCGCCGGCCCGGGCTCATCCGCCGCCGCCGGCCCGGGCTCATCCGCCGCCGCCGGCCCGGGCTCATCCGCCGCCGTGACCGGCCGGGGCTCACCAGCCGCCGTCCGCACATCCTCACGCGTGACCACGCCCTCGGGCCCGCTGCCGTCCACGTCGGCGAGGTTCACGCCGAGGTCCTTGGCCAGCTTGCGCACCGGCGGTTTCGCGCGGGGGTTCGCCGGCGCCGGGGCCGCCGGCTTTGGGGCCGCCTGACGGCCACGACGATGTCGAGAATCCCGGCCGCCCCCACCCGTGCCGTAGCCGACGAGCACGCTGCCCGACGCGCCGTCATCAGCCTCGCCCTGCCCCAGGTCGATGCTGAGCAGTGGTCGGCCGACCTGGACCTCATCGCCCTCTTCGACGTGCAGCGCGACGACGGTGCCGGCGAACGGCGACGGCACCTCGACGGCGGCCTTGGAGGTTTCGACCTCGGCGACCGGCTGATCCTGGGAGACGGTGTCACCGACCGCGACGAGCCAGCGGACGACCTCGGCCTCGGTCAGGCCTTCGCCGAGGTCGGGCAGCAGGAACTCCTTCACGGCCACGGCTGTCAGAATGCCAGGGAGCGCTCGACGGCGTCGAGGATGCGGTCGGTGTCGGGCAGGAAGAACTCCTCCAGCTTCGCCGCTGGGTAGGGGATGTCGAACCCGCCGACGCGCAGGACCGGCGCCTGCAGGTCGTAGAAGGCGCGCTCGGTGACCCGGGCGGCGATCTCGGCGCCGAACCCGGCGAACACCGACGCCTCGTGCACGACGACGGCCCGCCCGGTCCGCTGGACGCTGGCGACCAGCGCGTCGATGTCGAGCGGGTTGAGGGTCCGCAGGTCCAGCACCTCCAAGTCCCAGCCCTCCCCTTCGGCCGCCTGGGCGGCGTCCAGGCAGGTCCGCACCATCGGCCCGTACGCGACCAGCGTCGCGGTGCGTCCCGGGCGGCGGACGACCGCCTGGCCGAACGGCTCGGTCTGGACCGGCAAGGTCGCCTCCTCCTTCAGCCAGTACCGCCGCTTGGGCTCGAAGAAGATCACCGGGTCGGGGTGCGCGATCGCCTCGCGCAGCAGCGAGTAGCCGTCGGAGGGCGTGCCCGGCGTCACGACTTTCAGGCCGGCGGTGTGCGCGAAGTAAGCCTCGGGGCTCTCGGAGTGGTGCTCGACCGCCCCGATCCCCCCGCCGTAGGGGATCCGCACGACCACCGGCACCGCCACCGTGCCGCGCGACCGGTTCCGCAGCTTCGCGAGGTGGCTGACGATCTGCTCGAACGCGGGATAGGTGAAGCCGTCGAACTGCATCTCGACGACCGGCTTCCAGCCGTACAGCGCCATCCCGATCGCGGTGCCGACGATCGCGGACTCGGCCAGCGGCGTGTCGAAGCAGCGCTTCTCGCCGAACCGCGCGGCCAGCCTGTCGGTGATGCGGAAGACCCCGCCGAGCTGGCCGACGTCCTCACCGAACATCACCACGCGGTCGTCGTCGGCCATCGCGTCGTGCAGGGCGGTGTTGAGCGCCTGCGCCATCGTGATCGCCATCGCTACCCCTTTCTTGTCCGGCGCGCTGGCGCCGCTGACGCGACGCCCTCACCCCAACTCTCACCCCAACTCTCGCCGCAGCAGCGCCCGCTGCTCCGCGAAACGCTCGGGCGGTACGGCGTAGACGTGCTCGAACAGCTCGAGCGGGTCGCCGTGGGGGGCGTCGTACAGCTCAGCCCGGATGCGGGCGGCCTGCTCACGGGCCTCCTGGTCGATCTCCGCGCGCAGCGAGTCGTCGAGCAGGCCCTCCTTCTCCAGGAACGTCTCAAAACGGGCGATCGGGTCGCGTGCGCGCCACTCGGCCAGTTCTTGCGCGGTGCGGTAGCGGGTGGAGTCGTCGGCGGTGGTGTGCGCCTCCATCCGGTAGGTCACGGCCTCGATCAGGCTGGGCCCCTCGCCTCGGCGGGCGCGGTCCACGGCCTGGCGGGTGACCGCATACGTGGCGAGCACGTCGTTGCCGTCGCAGCGGTAGCCCGGCATGCCGTAGCCGATCGCCTTGTGCGCGATCGTCGGCGCCCTGGTCTGCTTCTCCAAGGGCACGCTGATCGCGTACTGGTTGTTCTGCACCAGGAACACGCACGGGGCGTCGTAGACGGCGGCGAAGTTCATCGCCTCGTGCGCGTCGCCCTCTGAGGTGGCCCCGTCGCCGAAGCAGCTCATGACGACGAGGTCGGCGCCGTCGAGCTTGGCGCCCATCGCGAACCCGACGGCATGCAGCGCCTGCGTCCCGATCGGGATCGACAGGAGCATGAAGTGGTGCTCGTACGGGTCATGGTCCGACAGCCACGTCCCGCGGAACAGATGGAGGATCCCTGCCGGGTCCACCCCGCGGACCAGCGCGGCGCCCAGCTCACGGTACGAGGGGAAGATCCAGTCCTTGGCCTCCAGCGCATATGCCGCTCCCACCTGGGCGGCCTCCTGGCCGAGCAGGGAGGCGTAGACGCCGAGCTGGCCCTGGCGCTGGAGGTTGATCGCCTGCTTGTCGATGCGGCGCGCGAGGACCATGAAGCGGTAGAGCGCGTGGAGGTCCTGCTCTTTCAGATCGAGCGGGCAGCCCTCGACCTCGTGCAGGACACCATGATCGTCCAGGAGCCGCACCGGCTGGGGCGGCGGCAGCAGCTCGGCGGGGTCTGACTGCGATGCGACGTGAGCGGCGCTGCTCATCTGCTGCTCCCTTTTGTGAGCAGACCCGGGGTCGCCGGATCCTGACAGGGTGCATCGGTGACCGCCCCCGTCGCCGGATCGCAACGTCCGGTGGCGGTCATACGCAGGATACCCGTCCAGGTTTCCCGACGCTGAGCAGGCATTCTCCCCGCCGACGAGTCAGTTGATGCGCGTTAACGCCCTGGTCAGCTGCTCGCAGAAATCGCGCGCCCCTGAACTGAGCATCTGATAGTGGGTGAGCAGCAGTCCCATGCCGTGCCCCAGCCGCGCCGCCTCCAACTGCACGGTGACGATGGGTTTGTCCAAGCTGTCGGCGAAGCGCACCTCTCGGCGGACGTACTTGGACTCGACCGCCGCCTGCGAGAGGAAGAGCAGCAGCCCGCTGCACGACATGAGCCGCTCCTCCAGCATCGCGTGCCAGTCGGCTCCGCCCGGAATGCCGCGGTCGTACCAGAGGCCCCAACCCTGATCCTGCGCATGGCGCATCACGGGGACGACGCGGTCAAGGTCTGCCCGCTTGTAGCTGACGAACAGGTAAGGGCCGCCTCCGTCGTAGGCGACCGGCAGGTCCGCCGGCCATGCCGAGGGCTCGGGGACCTCGATCGCATCGGGCGCGTAGGCCGGGGCGAAACGATCGGCAAGGCCGTCCGGGGGACGCCAAGCGAGCAGGCGCGTGACCTGGCCGTCATCGATCGCGCAGCCGCACAGCTCGTCGGGCCCTATCTCGGAGGCGGTGCACGCGGCGCTCGCCAACTCGTCCTCATAGGCCCACTCGGCGAACTCCCACGAGGGGATCCCGAAGCGGAGCGCCGCGAACTGATGGCGAAAATGCCGTCGCAGCGCCTCGTGGAGCCACTCCACCGCGGGCCCTGCATCGACCGCGAGATACTCCTCGCACACCGCCGTCGTGTGGATCAGCCGGTCGGTCAGCCGCTGCTGCAGTGTCACCAGCGGCTTCGGAGCCCCGGCGAGGTCACGCACGTGGAGGGCGTTCATGCGTGCCGCGCGCACCACTTCACGATTCACCGTCACCGGGCGGACGTTGACCTGATAGCCCAGCCGATAACCATACGCCTCCGCCTCCGCCATCAGGGCATCGAGCACCGGGGCGACGCGGAAGTCGCAGGCGAGCCACGCGCCGCCGGCGTGGAAGCCTGGCATCGTCGCGCGACAGCGCACGGCGGGGACGTCGTCGGCGACCGCGTCGTACTCCTGCGGCGACAGCGGGAGCGCCGCCGAGCCGGCGACCAGCGTCTCCAGCCGTGTGAACGGCGCGAGAAACCGGCGCAGCCGCGTCACCCTGGTCTCTGACGCGCAGGCGAACAGCGCCCGGCTCAGCGACACGCCGGGGTCGAGCACCGCCCGCATGCTCGCCCCGGCCTCGCCGACCGCATGGATGTTCCCCACAAGCTGCGTGTAGCTCTGCCACCACCGCGACCGCAGCCCCTCCGGAAGCCGAGGAAGGCCGGGCAGGCGCACCATCCCCTGGGCGATCGCCCCCTCAGGAGCCCGAAACTTCGCCAGATACACAGGTCAGCCTTGAGGCGAGACGTCATCCGATGCGCAGGAGCCTGCGCACCGCCCCGAGCCCTCCTTGGACCGCGGGCATCCCCGTCTCCGTCAGGCCCTGCCGCACGCCACGGATGATCGTGAAGTCGATCTCCTGGTCGATGTCGCGCTCCTCCTTCAGGCGCTGCAGGAGTCTCACGAGCTGCGCGTGTGTCCACTCGAGCAGGCAGTTGACGTCGGTGAGGTCATACTGTCCAAGTGCTTGTGAGCCTGACTCGACCGTGTTCACGCGCGTCAGCTCACCGGTCTGCTTGTGGATTCCGGTGAACACGGTCTTCTCCACCCACTGCCCGCTGTTCAGGTGGGCGTTCCACCCCACGTAGAGCTCTTGGTCGTACTCGTAGATCTGGCAGAAGACGAGGACCCGGCGCAGGGTGAGCACGATCTGCTCGCGCTCGACTTTGCCGTCCAGCCCCCAGTGCCAGATCCGCTCGACCCGCGCCTGGCAGCCGGTTATCGGCGGGTTCCGCACAACCGCGTGGAAGCGCTCGCGCAGCAACGCCGCATCATTGCCGAGCCCCGAGATCGCCACCTGCCAGGAGTCCACAATGTGCAGGTCCCGTGGCTCGCCCTGTGGTTTTCCCGAACTCAGCACCACTGCGCGGCGCCGCCGCAACAGATACGAGGCAACCACCGCCCACACGAGAAACGCCAGGCTAAGAGGAGACACGGTCACGATTGCGGGCGCGAGAACGACGACTCCAAGCCCCGCCAAGACGACGCGGGCCATGCCGTTCTGGGGTTCCGGCGGGGTTCCGGGTGTTCGCGAGGCTTGAGCCACCGCGCGTCGTTGGCCCAGCAGCGCGAACGCGGCCGTTCCCATCAGGAGCAGCGGTACGGGCGAGCCCAGCGCCAGACCGATGACGCTGAGGCCAAGGAGGGGTCCCGACACGAACAGGCCGAGCGCGAGCGTGAGGAGGCCAAGCCCCGCCGAGACGACCGGCTGGCGCTGAGCCCGGGCCACCGCGCTCCGACGGCCCAACACCTGACGCAGCACAGCGAACCCGAGCGCTGCCGCCAGCAGGAGCAGAAGGAGGAGCGGGGGGATCCCGATGGCCTGTCCGATCAGGAAGAGGCCGAGTGACGCTAGGGCGGTCGGCGTGAGCCCGAGCCAGTCCAGGCTCAGCACGTCCACCTTGTTGGCCGGTTTCCAGACCTCCAACACCATCCGGCGAAGCCCCAGCACCGCGAGATCCGGCTTCGGACCGCCGCTCAAGAGGAAACGCGCCACCTGCCCGGCCTGCTCCGGACCGAACTCGCGCAAGCGGTGATAGGTCTTCGACCACCCGCGGTCGTGCACCTCGACCCTGTATTCCAACCGGTAGCGGTGGAATTCCTTCGCCTCGATCGTCACGACGGCCCAGCCCCGGCCCGTGACCATGCGCCCGAACTCGGGGTTCCTCGGGATCCAGCATTCCAGTTTGACCCACGCCGGTTGCACGAACGGGTCGGACTTGATGACCAACGCCTCGAAGCCCTCTTGCGCACAGGCTTGCTGCAGCACCTCGTACAGCGCGTCGCGAGCCTGCTCGACATGCGCCCAGATGCTGTCGTCCCTGCGCTCCAGGATCGGCTGGACGTCCAGCGCGCCGAGCCGAGGCTGCCGGACACCATTGCCAGGATCATGTATTGGATAATTCATCGCAGAACTGTCCCCCTCCATCAAAACGCCGCCGATAGGCATGTATCTGATAAGACGCAGTCCCTGAAGTGCCAATAAATAGCAAATGAGGTCACTGTTTTCGTCGACGTCCGCGCCGCCCAACGACTCCGCCTTTTTTGATACACGCCGCTGCTCCGACAACGCGCGGAGGCGGCGCGGAGATACGGGCGGTGCGCATCCACTTCGCCTGTAGGGCAGGATGGTCGCTATGAGTGAGCGACCCGCGCTGCTGCTTGTCGCGCATGGCACCCGTGACCCGCGTGGCGGGCAGGAGATGGACGTGCTCACCGGCATGCTGCGGGAGCGGCTGGGAGTGCCGGTGGCGCACGCATGGCTCGAGGATTTCGCCGAGCCGGATGTCGATACGGTCGTGGGCGTGCTGGCTGGGGAGGGGGTCGAGCGGCTCGTCAGCCTGCCCCTGCTCACGCTGGGCGCGGGGCACGCGAAGACCGACGTGCCGACGCTCGTCGCCGAGGCGCGGGCGGCCTACCCGGCGGTCACGATCACGCACGGCCGGGTGCTGGGCCTGCACCCCGCCCTGTTCGCCCTGGCGCAGGGGCGGGTGGACGCGGTGTCGCCGCGTGAGGGCAGGCGGGATGAGGTGCTCGTCATCGCGGCGTCGGGCTCATCGGACCCGGACGCGAACGCGGATCTGGCGAAGGCGGCCCGCTTCCTCGCCGAAGGCACCGGCCACCGCTGGGTGGAGCACTGCTTCGCCGGGGTGACCTGGCCGGCCCCCGACGAGGTCCTGCGCCGCGTGGCGGCCGCGGGGGCGAAACGGGTGGCGATCTTTAGCTGGTCCCTGCTCGCCGGCCTGCTGGGGCAGCGCGTCGCCGAGTTGGCGGCCAGCGTCTCAGGCGTAGAGATCGTGGACGCTGGCCGCTTCGGCCCGGACCCGCTCCTCGCCGATGTCGTCATCGACCGCTACCGAGAGGCGATCAAAGGCGACATCCGCGCCAACTGCGACCTCTGCTGCTACCGTGTGCCCCTGCCCGGCCTCGAGCGACGCGTCGCCGCGCCGTCCGGTGGCGGCACCCGACGCGGCTGAGCAGCTTCGCGCGTGGCGCACTTGTTCACAAGGAACAAAGCGCATCGGCTGTCCGCCCTCCACTGCCAGCAGGGCGCAGGCCGACGCCGCGACCGTGGTAAGCTCATGGTATGAGAGCAACCATTGATAAGGCAGGACGCTTGGTGATACCCAAGCCGCTGCGGGATCGCGTCGGGCTTGGCCCAGGAGAGGTCGAGGTCAGCGTCGACGGCACAGGACTTCGGGTCGAGCCGCTGGCGGGCGAAGGGCTGGCCGAGCGGGATGGGCGCTTGCTGATCCCAGCCGGAGGCGCCATGATCGACGACGAGGTCGTACGGGCGCTGCGTGATGCCGACCAGCGGTAGGAACGCGGTCTGCCTTCTCGACACGAGCGTGGCGGTCGCATTCCTCGTCGCTGACCATGAGTACCACGGCATCGCCTTCGAGTCGCTGGCCGATCGTGATCTCGGTCTGGCCGGGCACGCTGCGTTCGAGACCTTCTCCGTCATCACGCGGCTGCCCCCGCCAGCCCGACGGACTCCGGCCGCGGTGAGCCGGCTGCTCACCGTCAACTTCCCGCACAGTCGCTTCCTCAGCGCCGAGCGGGCAGCCGCGCTGCTGGCTGAACTGGCCGGTCACACGATCGCGGGAGGATCGGTCTACGACGCCCTTGTGGGCGCGACCGCCGTCGAGCACGGACTCACCCTGGTCAGCAGAGATCGGCGAGCGCTCGGAACGTACCGGGAGCTCGGCGCCGACGTCGAGGTGATCCACTGACCAAGAGCGCTCCAGGCCGGTCGCGGGTCAGTAGCCCAGGCTGGGCTCGACGCGGCCGAGCAGGTCGTCGCCGCGGGCGTAGCGGCGGAGGTTCTCGATGATGCGGTCGCGGAGCAGGGGGATCGCCATGGCCTCGGTGTTGGCGGTGTGGGGGGTGATGAGGCAGTTGGGCAGGGACCACAGCGGGTGGCCCTCGGGGAGCGGCTCGGGGTCGGTGACGTCCAGGGCGCCGCCGCCGATCGCGTCCTCGCGCAGCGCGATGAGAAGGTCTTCGGTCAGCACGTGGGGACCGCGAGCGACGTTGACGAGCCATGCGTGGGGCGCCATCAGCTCGAACTCGACCTCGCCGATCAGCCCGCGCGTCTCGGGCAGCAGCGGGAGCGCGAGGAACACGACGTCGGCGTCCTTCAACCCCCGGTAGCGCTCGTCGAACGAGAGCACGGCCTCCACGCCGCTCATTGGGGCGGGGCTGCGGCGGATCACCGTGATCGCGCACTCGAACGGACGGAGCAGCCTGATCAGCTCCTGGGCGATGCCGCCCGCGCCGAAGATCGTCACCCGCCCGTCCATCAGGCTGATCCCGTCCTGGTCCCCCCAGCTGCGCGCCAGCGAGTAGCGCTTCAGCCCGTGCAGACCCGCGAGCGCCAGGCTCAGCGCGTGCTCGGCGACCGGCTTGGAGTACAGGCCCTTGCCTGATGTCCACAGGCGGCTTTGGCCGAGGAGGCCAGCCTCGACGTAGCCCTCGATCCCGGCCCAGGGCAGCTGGACCCACGCGATGCCGGGGTTCGCATCGAGCAGCTCCCGCAACCCGTCCGGATCGTTCGGGTGTGTGTAGAACAGCGCCTCGGCCTCAGCGGCCTCAACGATCTGGGCGCCGCCGGCTCGGACAGCGTCACTGATCCACTCTCGATGTCCCTGCGGGGCGACGTGAGCCTGGACTCTGGAGACAGTCATGCTCCCGAGCTTAAACCGTGTCGACAGGCTCTGGGGGTCGCGTTTGTCGCGGGCCTCAGGGGGCGAGGGCGACGGCGCGGGCATCGGCCGCGCCGATCAGGCCGGCGATCTCGCGCACGACGCCCGTGGGGACGCGGGAGTCCACGGACATCGCGATCAACGCCTCGCCGCCGGCGGCGCGGCGACCGACCTGCATGGTCGCGATGTTCACGTCGGCTGCGCCCAGCCTGGTGCCGATCAGGCCGACGATGCCCGGGCGGTCCGCGTAGCGGAAGAACAGCATGTAGTCCGCCGGCTCCATGTCCACGTCGAAGCCCCACACGTTCACCAGGCGCTCGCGGTCAGCGGGCCCGACCACCGTGCCGGCGACCGCGACGTCGCCAGCGCGCAGGCACATCAGTGAGACGTAGTCCTGCGCCGACGCGCAGGTCAGCGTGGAGACTCTGACGCCCTTGTCCTCGGCGAGCTGGGGCGCGTTGACGTAGGTGACCGGCTCGTGGACGACGTCGGTCAACAGCCCCTTCAGCGCCGACAGCGTCAACGCCTGCGTGTCCTCCTCGGCGATCCTGCCCACGAACTCGACCGTCAGCCTGCC
>JBOGEA010000141.1:0-13861 GCA_050743205.1 Egibacteraceae bacterium
CCCGCTTGGGCTCCTCGGTGATCGTGGTGCCGCCGTACTTGTGCTCGACCGTCACCGGAAACGCGCCCGCCTCCTGACCCCACGCAGAGGCCGGCAGGACGCTCAGGACCCCCAGCGCACCCGCGCCGTCAACAGTCGGCGCCGCGTCAACTCGCTACTCCCTCGCATGGTCGTGCGGCACG
This sequence comes from Egibacteraceae bacterium, assembly GCA_050743205.1. Taxonomy (GTDB): domain Bacteria; phylum Actinomycetota; class Nitriliruptoria; order Euzebyales; family Egibacteraceae; genus JBOGED01. The sequence goes on from JBOGEA010000141.1 coordinate 183, forward strand.
CCGTCAGGGCACGAGATCGGGGTCCGCGCGCTCTACCGCGTCTGCGAGCAGTTCGAGATCGTGGGTGTAGGCCGGGTAGCTCCAGTTGTCGAGTATTCGCCAGTCGACGAGCTGCCCCGCCTCCACCGCAGGGAGCGCTTTCCACGTGGCGATCGTGGCGAGGGCGTCGAGGGGAGACGGGCCCCCTTCACTGCCGATGAGGATCAGGTCAGCCGGGTAGGTGTCCGCACGCTCGAAGCTGATGAACTCGTAGTAGAAATCGGCGAGATCCTCGCTGAGGTCGCTGGGTTGGCTCTTGGGCTCGACCACGTCCAGTCCCAGCCCCTGGAAGTGCCGCAGGCCCGGAGAGTTCTTCGGTCTGGCGACGTAGATCCCCTCGCCAGGGAACGCTTGGAGCGCGACGGCGCGCAGGCCGGGCTTGGCCGCGACCGCCGCGCGCACCCTGTCCCTGGCCTCCTCGAAGCGCTGGCGGGCGGCCACCACGTCGGGGGCTTGGAGGTCCGCGCCCAACGCGGCGGCCAGCTCCTCGAACCGCCTTATCACGACGGTCAGCTCCCTGCTCCGGTCGAGCGCCACGATCGGGGCGATCGCCTCCATCTTCTCCTGCAGGCTCGTGTCCACGAACCCGAACAGGACCCCTTCCTGGCGAGGGTCGAAGTTGGTGACGATCAGGTCTGGCCGCAGCGCGGCCAGCTTCTCCAGGTTGACCTCGCCGTATACCTGGCCCACCGACTCGATCCCGCTCAGGTCGACGCCGAAGAGATTGGGGTTGTCCTCGGTCAGCGGCGCCCCGCCGAAGACGCCGACGAGCTCGATCCCCAGGTGCCACAACGCCGAGGCGACCGTCTCGTTCACCACGATCCGCCGCGGCCGGGACCCCAGCGCGACCTCGACCCCACGGTCGTCGGTGAACGCCCAGCCGGCCTCGGATTGCGCGACCGCGCCATCGCCGTAGGCCACGAGCAGGCCGGCGGCCGCAAGCCCCGTGAGGAACGCCCGGCGCGTGACGTCCTCGGCGGCGGGCGGGGGCGCCCCGCCAGCGGCGCCGGTGACTGGAGAATGAACAGGTTCGATCAGGGTGGTGACCATGGGCGCTCCTTCCCGTCTCGCGCGACGGCCCGCCCAGCCCGCCCGCGCCCCATGCGAGCCCGCGCTCGCAAGTTAACTTCACTTTAGATCATTGTCGTGGCTGGTCAACAGGTGGATCACGCGCCGGTCATCGCAACCTCCTTGCGATGCGACAGAGGGATAGGGGTCACGAAGCGGCCTCCGCCGTGGTGGCGGGGTCGCCGTCGACGGCCGCTGCCAGGAGCGGCACGAGACCGTCGAGCACGAACGGCAGGCCGAGCACGGTCGGGGAGCCGGTCGCGTCGCTGAGAACGGTGCCGAAAATGAGGAAGATGTCTCTGCCCTGGGCAGCGACGTCCGGGCCGGCGTACCGCGGCGGCGGATCTACCGGATCGCCGACAACTTCCTGGCGTTCTGGCTCTCAGTCGTCGACCGCCACCGCGGCCAGATCGAGCGGGGGTTGGGCGAGACGATCCTGCCGGTCCTGCTCACCCAGCTCGACGAGCATATGGGCGCCGTGTGGGAGGAGGCGTACCGCATCCACCTGCGGCGCCTCGCTTTGGCCGGCGCGCTCGGCCCAGACGTCGTGGCCGTCGGCCCGTTCTGGCGGGAGGGCGCCGATCCGTGCGAGATCGACGCGGTGGTCCTGGCGGGACGCTGCGTGGCGGGGTCGCCGCCAGGGCTTCCGGGCGAATGAGCAGTTCCAGCCACATCTGTCACGATGTGCTCATCACCAGGCCTGAGAAGCGCCGTTATTCACTTGGAATGGGCAGGCAGACTCCTGGAAGTCGTTCTCGTCGGGGAGAAAATACTGCTTCCATTCTCGTTTGCTGGCATCGCCGTAGAATCCGAGCTCAGGGTGCGGCTCAATCCCGTCGAACGCGTGCAGTCGTTCCCGGATCACCCGCCGCGCCTCTATACCCTTGGACGTGTCCGGCTCCAGTCCCTCAAACACCCATCGAGGTTGAAACGTGATGATAAGACCACGGCTGCTCCTGCTTTTCCGCAGGACATGAGCTGGAGTGCTGCACACCGTGAACATCGGCGTCCCCCCAAAGCTGAATTCCCACCGTGGGTTGTCGGGGTCCGGCGGGATCTCCACCGGCCAGAACTCCGGATCCTCGTCGTGGAGCCGCTGCAGCACCGCCCAGAAACGTTCGTAATACTCCATGATCGCAAGCGGCTGGGGATCTGGACGGAAGAAAACGATCAGGGACGTGTATCTTCCGATGCTCTGATAACTGGACAGATAGCCGGAGAAAATCTTGGCAAGCAGCACCTGCGCCTGCTGGCCATCCGCGCTCTCAATGAACCCGAATCGCAGCGTTCCCTGCTTCGCCGCTATCACCGCGAATGTGCAGGGGAAGGGAGGTTGTGAGTGCAACAGCACATCAAGGAGTTCCTCTGCGCACTCGAACCCCCAGTCCGGGATATCACCGATTGCGAGCTTCGCCACTTCGGTACCATGAAATGGATGGCGGCCTCCAGCGCACACCTGCAGCTCCCTCACGTCAGCGTCCAGCTTTCCATCAGTCTCTGAAGGGGAGAGCGCTCAGAACTCCCTGAACATTTCGTCAGGAATTATGGGCTGGTGATACGTGCACATCCCCGAAAGCACGACTGAGCCATGCAACCGAGAGGTGGGAATAAGCAGCTTATCACCTTCTGAAAGAGCAATCTTGTGCCCAACGTTGTTCCAGAAGTGCATCTGCCCGCTTTCAATGATCACCAGCCGGTGCTCATCGTGGACGTGTGTGGTGGAGGTCTCCTCCGCAGACTCAATAAACGTGTCAAGGTCCACTTCAATGTTTTCCACTGCCAGCTTCTCAGCGATCCGCTCTGCTCTGTCTTTATAGTCCTCGATATGGTCCGCCCAGTCGAGTTGGGTCGCCAGGTCGGAGTCCCACGACTTCGCCAGCCAGCGGGCGTCCTCAAATCCGGCGTACACGGACTCGACCGCCGATTGCCCATATTTTTTATACAGGGGTGCGACAAGGTCGTTGAGCAGCTGCGCCACTCCCCCTTCGGTCAGCTCCTCGATCCGCTGGAAGTAGGCGGGCGCCACGCCGAGAGCATCGTGGATGACCGAGGCGTACCGCGTGCTGGTGGCCGCCTCATCGATCCTCTTGTATATCCAGGCGCCAAGGAATTCAAAAACGCGTTCTTTGCCACGAGCCACGAAATGGAGGTGGTTCGCCCGGGCCAACGACGACGTGAGGTAGAACTGCCAGTACGCGCCCGGCGCGGCAATGAGCCCGGAGTCGACCAGCAGCTGCGAATACAGCGATGAACGCTCGACCCAGCGGCGGTAATCGTCGAGCAGCAGCGTGCGCAGTCCTGAATGAGCCAAGTCGTACTCGCCCAATGCATTACGGCCGACAGCGTGATGCGCCGCCGGCAGCATCGCGGTCAGCTGCAGCAGAATGTAGACTGCCGAGTCTCTACGGTTGCGGGTCCTACCAGCCACCTCAAACGCACGGCCTGGCTGAGCACGAAGATCGTCGTATGAGGCCCGCACGTGCTCCTCAAGCGCATCCGGACGAGGGCTGGACAGCGGCACTCGCTCATCCGCCAGGAAGGTGAACAGGTACCGTTCGAGAACGGGTCCCGCGAGCTCACCACGAATGCGGTTCTCCATCGAGTAGAAGCTCTGGGAATCAGCCCACGTCGTGGAGTCCCCTCCGGCGGGGAGATAGAGCAGGTCAGCGTCATAGACGTTGCGCAGCATCCGATGCCCGAGGAGCCCGCCGAGCAGCAGCACGCTGTCCGCGTCGGCGGGCGTGCTGTAGTCGAGCCACTTCAGATCGTCCGGACGGACCGGCCTGCGGAACGGGTTGTCCTCGTTCACCAGCTCGTCGGCCGTGGCGGCTCGAAACAGCGAGTTCGCCGCGTACGCCCTGATGATCTCGTTGGGATCTTCAATACCAAAGGGGAGGGAGAGTGCAACGAGGGCCGAAGCCATGCGATATCCTTTCGTCAACCAGCATCGGTCAGTCATGCAATACTGAATACCATGACTCAACCCATCGCTCGTTGAAAGTCCGGTAAATTCCGGACAGTCTCATCAATGTCCGGGATCGAGCAACGACGTCCGGAGCATTCCGGACCCGCGCGTGACCACGACAGGACTCGCCCAGCTCGCTTCCGAGCCAAGTCTGGCGACGACGCGGATCGCACAGAGGGCACGGCCGCGCGCCAATCGAGCCGTCGCCGCCACCCCTGATCGCCACGCCACGGCGGGCGTGGGCGCCCCCCTCCGGGCTGAACCGGTTACCTTTGTGCGCAGAGCAGAGGGATCAAGCCGGAGAGCAGACAGCCCCTTGCAGATCCGGTGAATTTCGGACGGTCGAACTTGTCGTCCTCGTTTCAATATCTCATGGGGAGACGACGATATCCTGGCTCACAGACGGGCATCAACGGAGGCAAATCCGTTCACAGGGTCTGTCCTCGTGCTATGACAGTTCCTGCTCCGACCGGGGATCCGCGAGGGCGGGGCCTACCCTACTGGCAACCTCGGCCCTGGACGACGCGCCGAACTTGACAAAAACACGTTCCAGATACGTTTCGACCGTCCTGGGGCTCAACGATAAGGTGCGGGCGATCTGCCGGTTGGTCAGGCCTTTACTCACCAGCGCGGCGACCTCGAACTCACGACTGCTCAGCGCACCCAGACCACACACCTCCGGGACACGCCCGAACTCATGCCGCGCTCGCGAGGTCAAGCCTTCCTGCTCACGCACAACTTGGTCTGCCAACCGGGGAGCGCCGCAGAGATCGAACAACGTCGCTGCCTGCTCGAATTCGGCCAAGGCACGGCGACGACCGCCGGCCGCAGCCAGGGCAGCGCCGGCAAGTCGGTGGGCACGACCGGCATCGAGAAGATGACCGGTCTGGGAGAAGGCGGCGGCTGCGGCGAGGGCGTGCTCACCGGCCATCAGGACATCCGTCGCTGCCAGCGCCTCGGCGCGAGCGAGGAGCGCAAACCCAGTCCTGCCGGGCAGCCCGAGCCCAGAGGCGACAGCCTCCGCACGATCAGCCCAGCGCAGCGCAGCATCATCATGATCCTGCGCGAGTTCAGCCCGCACGAGCGCCTCGTACACCTCCACGCGCCGGAAGGCCGCGATGCCGGGAAGCTGGGGGCCATGGCCCGCATCGACCATCGCCTCCACACTGCCCTGCTGACCACCACTGGCGACCCGGGCCTCGGCGAGCACGATGCGGGACAGTCTCCACCACGGGTCCTTCACCGTGCCCGCCGTCTCGACGGCTCGCAGGGCGACCATGAGGGCAGCCTCAGTATCGCCGGACGCCAACGCGACTCGGGCTTGCGCGGTCAGCGCCATCGAGCAGAGCTGGTCGCTGCCGAGCAGTCGGGCGGCCTCCACCGCATCCTCGGCGTACCCGGCAGCCTCCCGCAGCCGGCCCAGCGAGGTCTGCACGCTGGCGAGACCAACGAGCACGTGAGGGATAACAAAATCGCATCCGGTTTCACGGGCCAAACACAGCCCCCGGTTGAAGTGATCCAACGCCTGCTCGTAGGACTCGACGGAAGCTTCGCTCCAACCAACCCAGACAATCGCGGGCAGCCGCTGGGCAAGCTCATTGTCAGGCAACTCGTCGAGTACGAGCCGAGCCTCGCTCGCGCAGTCGCACGCTCGGTCAATGTCAGCATTCACGCTGGCGGCCATGGCCAGAATCCCCAGGGCATACACGCGCAGCGTCAGATCATGATGGCATCTGGCCGCAGCCATCGCCTCCTCGGCCCAGGCAAGGTCGAAGTCGCCCCCCTGCAAGCTGACAGACGCAAGCTCGCTCTTGAGCACAGCCACCTCGACACTGCGCTCATCAAGCAGAGCGGCCACCTCAGCCACCAGGAGGGCACGCGCCTCGCGGTGCCGGCCGAGCAGCGACTCCACCCGGGCACACCACACCACCGCCTCGACTCGCTGCGGAGACGGCCTGTCGGCAGGCAGCCGCAGAGCCTCACGCAGGACACTGAGGCTCGCGTCCAACTGCCCGGCCATCGCCAAGGCGCGGCCCAGCGCGACGAGCATGTCCAGCCGCCGCGGCACGCATCCCCCCTCGTCTGCGAGGAGCCTCAGCGCGGCGCGAAGCCAGCGCGCTGCCAGGGCCGGCGTTCGGCTCACCATGAGCTGGGCGGCTTCCACGAGCACGCCGATGCCGGCCTCATCACCGAGGTGGCCCGCTCGCTCCAGATGCCTCGCGCGGGCAATCACGCAGGCGTTGCGCGTGGCGAGCGCGGTCGCGGCCCGCGCGTGCGCGCCCACCCGCCACCCTGCCCCAGCGTCGTGATAGACAACCCGGCGCACGAGCGGGTGCCGGTAGCAGAACTGCGACGACGCCGTAGGCCGTACGAGATCGACAGCGACGAGGTCGTCAAGCGCCGCCAAGGCCTCGGACGGACTCACGCCGGCAACCTCTGCCGCCAACTCCGGCTCGAAGGGATCCCCCAGGACCGCGGCCGCCTGCGCAACCACCCGCCCGATCGGGGTCAGCGCGTCGAAGCCCGCCCGCAGCGCGACCGACATGGGCACAGGCAATCCGCATGCCAGCGCATCGTCCAGGCTCCAGGCCGGATCAGCCGGGTCAGTCGGATCGCGACGGGCAGCGGCGAGCGCCTTGAGGTAGAGCGGGTTCCCGCCGCTGCCCTGATACAGCGTGCGACGGTGAGACGAGCTGACTGTTGAACCGAGGAGCTCGCCCGCCTCCTCAACCGTCAAGGGGCACAGCTCAAGCCGCTCGACGAGGCCATCGCCGCCTGCGTCCGCCAGCGCGGCCACAAGCCTGGTGGGCGCCTGCCGCGGACGGTACGTCACCGCCACCAGCGTCGGCGCCCGAGGCGGGTGCCGGAGTAGGTGCTCCAGCAGCTCAACCGACGCCGCATCCGCCCAGTGCACGTCGTCCAGCGCGATCACCAGACCACGCGGCTCCGCGAGCGCCTGCAGCAGCATCCGCACCGCCCGGTACAGCGGGTAGCCCACCGGGGCAGCGGGAATCGCTTCTCCGGCTCGGGCAGGGAAACTCGCGCCAAGCAGGCTGAAGCAATGCGGATCGAAGCGCTCCAGATGACCGGTGCCAAGCGCCGCGAGGCAGTCGTCGATCATCTCAGCCGCGATGCCGAACGGCACGCCCCGCCCGAACTCCGTGGCCCGGCCCGCCAGCACCAACCGTCCACGCTGCTCCGCCCGCCTTCGAAGCTCGGCCAGCAGCCGGGTCTTTCCCATCCCCGGCTCCCCCACGATCTCGACCACCCGAGCCGACGCCGAATCCTCCGACAAAATCCGATTCAGCACAGCCAACTCGTCCCGACGCCCAACCAGCCGCCCTGCCCACCCCGGACGGATGCTCGCCCGCACCTACCCTCCCCCCGCCCCACCACCACGGCGGGCACCGCTGCGCAGCCACAGGCGCACTGACCGGACAGTCAGTACAGCGTCGAGAGGGATCACGTTCGGCATATTTAGGTAAGGTTACCATAATCATCACGCCAGGGACAGGTGGCGGTGTGCCCTTTGAATTAAGTGCGTCCCGACCCCTTTCCGGCTTCCCCTTACTACGGCTTCAGGTACGCATCAGCCGGGCTTTGGGGGGACGACTACGCCTCAACCCGCTGGCGCTGGCACCTCGGTGGCCGGATCGCCGTCCACCGCCGCGGCGAGCCGGGGAACCAGCCTGTCGAGCAGGAACGGCAGGCTGAGCACCGTGATGAACCCGCCCATCGGGATGTCGAGCGGGTCCTCGGCCCCGATGAAGACCTCGCGCCCCTCAGTCTTGACAGCCAGCCCGCTGTACAGCGGGTCGGCGTGAAGCTCGGCGCGAATTTCCGGCTCGGCGAACAGGACCAGCGCACCGACGTCGAGCAGCTCCGGGGTCTCCGTGCTGATGCTGCCGCCGTACCCGTCGCCCGCGACCTCATCCAGCCCGTCGGGTGGGGCGAAGCCGAGCGAAGAGAGGATGCGCGCCCGCGTGTCCTGGGGCCCGTACAGGAAGTAGGTCCCGTCTTCTTGGGGGTAGACCAACAGTGCGGTCTCGCCCTCGAACTCGGGGTGCTCCGCCCGCTCCTGCGCGAACCGCATCTCGACGCCGGCGACCAACTCCTCCGCCGGCGCCGCCCTGCCCAAAAGGCGGCCGACGATCCGGGTCATCTCCTGCCAGGGGACACCGAAGTCCGGGTACTCCACGGGCTGGGCGACGGTCGGGGCGATCTGAGCCAGGACGTCATAGTCCTCCTGACTCATCGGGGAGTACAACCCCAAGATGAGATCCGGCCGCAGCGCGGCGATCTGTTCGAATTGGTACCCGTCCGTGTACTCCACGGCCTGCGGCGGTTCGGCGTCGCCCAACTCGTCCTGAGCCCAGGGATAGATCTCTCCCGGGTAAACATCCGGGCGAAACCGGGTGGTGGCGACCGGGACGACCCCGAGGGCGAGCATGGGCTCCTGCTCGATCACACCCACGACGACCACCCGCGCGGGCTCCTCGGTGACCTCAGTGCTGCCGAACTTGTGCTCGACCGTCACCGGGAACGCGTCTGACGTCGCCGCCCCGCCAGCCTCCTGGCCCGAAGCAGAGGTCGGCAGGACGGTCAGAACTCCGAGCACGCCGGCGCCGGTCAGAAACCGGCGGCGGGTCAGCTCGTCGACAGGGTCGAGACAGGCCGTGGTCATTGGCGCTCCTTCCGTCATACGTGACGGCCCGCACCGCCGTCACGCCTCCGCCAGCCCGCGCCCGCGCGGAGGTAAAGATGACTTTACTATCGGCAGACGCGGCTGGTCAACGGGACAGAAGGTGAGCACGCCTGTGACCGGAGCACAGCCGGAGGGCGGGCGAGGCGCGCCACGCGTTGCGCATAACCCACAGACTTCGGCTCGCCCGCATCGACTTCGAGACCTGACCCGGCGATGGGTCAGTCATGGGGGTTGGACCAAGCGGCCCCCAATGCTGCGTAGGATCCGCCTGTGGCGACGAGCTGGCGTGGGCGCCACCACCCCGGCCGACGTCAGGTCCTGCGGTCGGAGAGCCGGCCGATGGGCTGGTCGGGGTCGGCGGCCACCGCCTCGAGGATCCGCACTAGCCGGTCGACCATCGCCTCGGCCGCGGCCCGATCAAACAGATCGGGCCGGTAGCCGAGCTCGAGAGCCAAACGTGGTCCCGGGACGGCTACCACGGTCAGCGGGTAATGGGTGGCGTAGTGCGACTCTTCGCCGATGATCCGCAGACCAGGCGCCGGCTCGGCCAGGCCGCCGGGATCGGACGGGAAGTTCTCGTACGCCACCAGGGTGTCGAACAGCTGGCCCAGACCGGCCAGACGTTGGATGTCGGCCAAGCCGAGATGATGATGGGCCAACAGCCCGGCCTGCTCGGCCTGCACACGAACCAAGACCTGCCCCACCGGCTCCCCAGGCCGCAGCCGAACACACACCGGCACCGTATTCATGAGCAGCCCGACCATGGTCTCCACCCCGGCAAACTCAGCAGGACGACCCGACACCGTGACCCCGAAGACCACATTGTCACGACCGGTCAGACGGGCCAACAGCAGACCCCACGCCCCCTGGACCACAGTGTTGAGGGTCACACCGAGACGTCGAGCCTGACGGGTCAAGGCAGCGGTCAACGCCTCGGGCAACTCCACCGCCACCTCGTCGGGGAACACCGGCAGCCGCTGCCAGTCGGCACCGGCCACCAACGTGGGCTCATTCAACTCAGCCAACGCCTCACGCCAGGCGGCCTCCGCAGCGGGACGGTCCGCAGCCGCCAGCCACGCCAGATAATCACGGTACGGCGTGACCGGGGCAAGCGCAGCGGCATCACCACGATTGACGTACAGCGCCAACAGCTCCTGGAAGAGGACGGAGGTGGACCAGCCATCCAAGAGGATGCGCTGATAGGTGACCCCCAGGCGGTGGCGTCTGGCGTCCAAGCGCACGAGGAGCATCCGCAGCAGGGGCGGTTGGGCGAGGTCGAACCGGCGGCTCCGCTCATCGGCGAACAGACGAGCCGCCTCGGCCTCCCGGACGGCCGGATCAAGGGCGGACAGGTCTATCACTCGCCACGGCAGTCTTGTGTGGCGAGGGATGACGGCCACCGAGCGGCCATCGGTGGTACGGCGGACCGCGGCCCGTAGGGTGGAGTGGCGGTCCAAAAGTGCCTGGTGGGCAGCCTGCAGGGTGGCCGTGTCCAGGTCGCCGTCCAGCCCGAAGATGAGCTGGAGCGTGTAAGCGTCGGGGCCGTCATCGGCCAGCAAAGCGTGGAACAGCATTCCCTCCTGCATCGGGGACAGCGGCAACACCTCGACCAGGTCAGGTGCTACCGCGACCAGGCCATCCATCTCCTCCTGGCACAGGCGGGCCAGCGGGAAGTCCGAGGGCGTGTGGCCGCCCGCGTCCGGTTGGGCGGCATGGACGGCCAGGGCGTCCAACGCCTGGAACCAACCCTCAGCCAACTCACGTACCGCCGTCTCGCTGAGCAGTCCCGCCGGCCACAACCATCTGACATGCAGATGCGACCCGTCCGGCTGATCATCCGTCAAGGCTGTGACCATCAGACTATGGCTCACCGGCATCCCCCTGCCGGGATCGGCGCTGTCTAGCCCGGGACCGGGGATCACCGCCCAGTCGGCGGTGTCGGAAACGGCAAAGCGGCCCAGGTAGTTGAACAGGATCTGCGGAGCCGCCAACCCGGCCAGCGCCTCCGCGGTCTCGGGATTGAGGTAGCGCAGTAGACCGAAGCCCAGACCGCGGTCGGGCAGGGCGCGCAACTGCTCCTTCACCGCCTTGAGTGCCCTACCCGCCGCCGGTCCGCCGACCAGCGCCTCGTCCAGATCGACCCCGCCCACGTCCAGACGCACCGGGAAGACGCTGGTGAACCAACCCATCGTTCGAGACAGATCCACACCCTCGAAGATCTGCTCCTGACGGCCGTGCCCCTCCAAATCCATCAACACCGAATGCTGCCCGTCTTGACCTCGCCTGCGACGCCAAGACGCTACTGCCAACGCCAACCCGGTCAACAGCACATCATCCACCCCGGCGTGGAAGGCAATGGGCACACTGGTCAGCAACGGCCCGGTCCGCGCCGCCGGCAGCGTCAACCGCACCTCGTGACACACGCCTACGCTGTCCCGCGCTGGGTCAAACGGCCGGTCGCCCAGCAGCGGGTCCTCACCGTCCAACACCGCCGTCCACATCGCCAACTCGGCCGTCCGCACCGGATCGTGGGCCTGAGCGGCCAGCAACTGCACCCACCGCCGAAACGATGTCCCGCACGGGGGCAGCGCCAGCGCCTGGCGCGCCGCCACTTGCTCCCAGCCCAAGACCAAATCATCCAACAGGATCAGCAACGACACTCCGTCAGCCACCAAACGATGGACGCACACGAGCAGCGGACCCGGCCGGGCCGGTCCTCGGTCCAGCCACACCACCTGGACCATCACCCCGGCCTGTGGAATCAACCTGGCCTGAGCAGCCGCCGCCTCGGTCTCGACCATCAGTCGCAGACCCTCGTCGTCCAACCCGGCAGCATCCACCCGCGCGATGCGCGCAGAGGCCGTCACCGACCCCCCAGGCTCCACCCGCAGTGTCCACTCCTCACTATCGCCACCGGGCCCACCCAAGCGCTCCAATCGGGTTCGCAGCAGGTCGTGACGGTCCAACACCGCCTGAATCAGACGGGTCAGAAGGTCTGGGCTCAGACCGGCTGGCGCCTGGACCGCCATCGCCTGACCGAGCCCGTCGATGGAACCTTCACGCTCACACAACCAGCGCATGATCGGCGTCAGGGACATCATGCCGCCGCTGACGTCGGACGCTTCCATCACCTCGCCAGCCGTGTCCCTGGCCACCGCCGCCAGCGCCGCGACCGTCCTGCGCTCGAATACGTCCCGGGGACTGATCACCACCCCAGCCCTGCGCGCCCGGCTGACCAGCCGGATCGACATGATGCTGTCTCCACCGAACTCAAAGAAACTGTCGTCCACACCCACCCGAGGCAGACCCAACACTTCAGCGAACAGCTCGCACAGGAACCCCTCACGCGCGTTGGCAGGCTCACGGCGCCCCACCTGCCCGACGAAATCCGGAGCGGGCAGCGCAGCGTGATCCAACTTGCCGCTCGGCGTCAACGGCAACGCCTCCAGAACCACCACCGCAGCCGGAACCATGTAGTCAGGCACCGCCTCCGCCGTCCGAAGGCGCAACGCCACCGGATCGACCGACTGGTCCATAGCAGGGACCACATAGCCCACGAGCCGGCGCTGCCCTGAGCGGTCCTCCCGCACCACCACCACCGCCCGCCCCACCCCCGGACCAGCGCCCAACACCGTCTCGATTTCGCCGAGTTCGATGCGGAACCCGCGGATCTTGACCTGAGCATCGTTGCGGCCCACGAACTCCAACCCGCCGTCAGGCCGCCACCTGACCAGATCACCCGTACGGTACATCCGCGACCCCACCGACCCGAACGGATCAGCCACAAACCGCTCCCCAGTCAACCCTGCCGCATTCACATACCCACGCGCCAACGGCACCCCAGCGATATGCAACTCCCCCACCACCCCCACCGGCACCGGGCACAACCCGCCATCCAACACATACATCCGCGTGTTCGGGTTCGGCCGGCCGATCGACACCCCACCCTCAACACGCTCATCCGCATACCTCTGATAGCACACCCCGATCGTCGCCTCCGCCGGACCATACCCGTGGTACAACGGCGCCCCCAACCGGCTCCGATACTTCGCATACAACTGCGGCGTGAGCGCCTCACCACCACACCACACATGCCGCAACGACCTCCCCGCCACCCCCACATCATCAAACTCCAACAGCACCGCCAACATCGACGCCACCACATACACAAACGTCACCCGCCGCTCCGCGACCAGATCCAACAGATAACGGACATCAACCTCCCGGCCCGGAGCCGCCACCACCAACCGCGCGCCCGCAACCAACGGCAGAAAAATCTCGTTGATCGAAATGTCGAAGGCCAACGGCGCCTTGTGCAACACCACATCATCGGGCCCCAACCCCAACACCCCCGCCTGCCACGGCAACCGGTTCGACACCGCCCGATGACGGATCATCACACCCTTCGGCGCACCCGTCGACCCCGACGTGTACACCACATACGCCACATGCTCCGGCCCCACCAACGACGGCAGATCCTCCGTCCCGTACCCGTCCAACACCACCGTGTCCACATCCACCGCCCGCACGCCCGCCGGCAGGCCCATGCGGCCGTCTGCCCGGCACAACACCAACCCCAGCCCCGCCCCCGAGATCACCTGCGCCAGGCGCGCCGTCGGCCATGACGCCTCCAACGGCACGAACGCTCCACCAGCCTTCAACACCGCCAGCAGCGCCACGATCAACTCCACCGACCGCTCCAACGCAATCCCCACCCGCACCTCCGGACCCACCCCCAACCCACCCAAATATCGCGCCAACCGATTCGCCCGCCCGTTCAGCTCCGCATAGCTCAACACGGTGTCTTCGAACACCACCGCAACCGCATCCGGCGTCCGCGCCACCTGCGCCTCAAACAACACCGGCAAACTCGCCGACGGCACCTCCCGCACGGTGTCGTTC
>JBOGEA010000142.1:0-13849 GCA_050743205.1 Egibacteraceae bacterium
CCGACCGCACGGTCGGCCAGCAGGGCGCACAGCAGCCCGACCGCGCGCCGGGCCCCGTCGAGCTCGACGGCCAACTGGTGCAGAGCCTGGCAGGCCCACCGTCTGGCCGTGCTGTCAGAGGGGCCGGGTTCAGACCAGCCCAGCGGGCTCAGGTCCAATGTCTGGGCCGGGGCGGGGCCGCGGCCAGACGGTGGGCCTCCCCGAGGTGGGCGCGCAGCGTCTGCGCGCGGGCCTGATGCGCGCGCAGACGGTAGGACTCCCCGGTGATCGCCACCACCGTCGCCCGGTGCCCCAGCCGGTCGGGCATCGCCGCGGCCACGACCGCGTCGGCGAAGATCTCCCCCCACGCCCCCACGGCCCGGTCAGTGGTCAGGATGATCGAGCCTTTCAGGCAGCGTCGGGCGATGAGGCGGAACAGCGCCGCGCCGGCCTGGCCAGCCAACGGCAGACAGCCGAGCTCGTCGATGATCAGCAGCTGCGGGGCGGCGAAGAAATTCATCGTGGCCGCCCACCGGCCGCTCAACGCGGCGCGCTGGCAGCGGCCGGCCAGATCAGCCGCGGTGGTGTAGTAGACGCGGTGGCCGGCGTCGACGGCGGCGTGGCCCAACGCGACCGCCAGCATCGTCTCACCGACCCCGGGCGGGCCCAAGAACGCCCACATTGGCGGCCTCGTCGACGAACCGCATCGTGGCCAGGTCGGTGATCAGCCTGCGGTCCAGTCTGGGTTGGGCGTCGAAGTCGAAATCGGCGATCCGCCATGGGGCGGGCAGCCCGGCCAGCCGCGGCCGGGCGGCGTGACGGCGCGCCGCGGTCGCCCTCACCTCAATGTCCGACAGCCGCTCCAAGAAGGCGGTGTGGGGACGCCCCCGTCGGCGCGGGCGGCCTCCAACTGGCCGGGCAGCGCCTCGGCCGCCGCGGCCAGCTTGAGGTAGGCCAGATGGGAGCGCAGCCGCTGATACACCTCGTTGGGCGTGTCACCGGTCGCGCTCATCGCCCGTCACCGCCCCCGCGGGTCACATGGGCGGGGGTCCACAGCCCAGAGCAGCCGCACGGGTCGTGGACCGCGCGGGCGTAGACGTCGAGGTCGACGGCGATCTCGTCGTCCCAGTCACAGTCGGCGGGGTCGAAGGCGCGCAGCTGGGCGGCGGCGGCTTCGGCGTCCGCGCCCGGTGGGCGGTGGGTTTTGCGCCGGCAGCGCCGCCCGCCAAAGGCGCGGGCGGCGGCGGCCATGACCGCCTCGGCCAACGCCGCGCGCTGGTCAGGTGTGCGCACGGTCCGTCCCGCGCCGGTGACGGCGCGCTCGTGCTCGGCCGCGATCAGCCCGGCGGCCGAGATGATCCGCACCACGGTCTCGCCCAGCCTGTGGCGGACCTGCGCGCTCGCGCCGATCAGGCTGGGCGCCACGGGCGTAGCGGTTGGGTGTCGAACGCCACCGTGGCGTCACGCGCCACGGTCACGTCGACGGCGATCTCTCACCGGGTACGGCGCCTCCGGCGCCGGGCGCAGCCGCTCGGCGGCGGCCAGCTCGGCCACCGTCGTGGCGCTGCCGTCGATCCGGCGGGCGCGCCCGTCGCCGGTGTCAGCCAGGAAGGCGTCGAGCGAGGTCTGCCCTTGGGCTTGGGTGGCCACGTCGGCGCCCTGCCACCAGCGTTGGGCGATCAGGTCGCAGCCCTTCTCGACCCCGCCTTTGCGGCCTGCGCCGGTACGCCGGACAAACCGCCACCTGGGCCCCGTAGTATTTGGCGACCTCGGCGAAGGTCGGCAGGATGCGGTCTGTCCCGGCGTGGACCACGCCTGCCATGCGGTTTGAGCCGCCAGCAGTCGGTCACCCCGCCCAATCCGCGCACGACACCGTCCAACGCCTGGATCAGATGGGCCTGGTCCTCCGCGTCGGCGAACACCGCCCGGGTTTTGGACGAATAGGGCCCCACCCCGACCAGCAGATGCGCCAGCCTGCCCGTCTCCAGCCAGGGCGCCTCGGGCAGCTCGGTCCACCCCCACTGGGTCTCCTCCCCGGGTGGGTGGACGATGTCGATCGTGGCCCGGCCCGACACCGTGACACAGCGGGGACAGACCGGCCGCAGCTCACCGATGCGCAGCATTCTGGTGAAGCTGGGGTAGGAGCGGTCCAGCCCGAGCGCGGCCAGCTCGTCGTACAGGGCAGTGGCGGGGATGTGCGGGTCGTCGGCCAGCCGCGCCCGCAGGTACGGCCTGAACCGTTCAAAGGGGTCGGGGAGGGGTGCGCGCTCGCCTGGGGTGCGCTGCCCGCTGGGGTAGGCGCGGATGGTCTTGCGGTCTTTGCCGAGGTGGTTGGCGATCGCGGTGATGGTCCAGCCGCGTTTGCGCAGCGCGTGTGCTTCCACGTCTTCGGCCGGTGTGAGCATGGTGGCCGGCTCCTTCGAGATTTCGGACTGGACGCCCAAAAGTCTCGAAGGGGCCTTACTGTTCGTAGTGGAGCCACCACCACACCCGAGGGTCTAGGTGGGGAATTTCGATGAGCAGGACCGGGGAATTTCAGTGAGCGGCATCGCTGCCGCATTCCAGCGGCCCGTCCTCTACCCCACTGCCGCATCCCATCGGCGGGGCTGGTGTTAACGAGGCATCAGCAGGGGTTCACTGGCGTTCACCCGTCCGGTCTTCCCTGACCTGTAGCCCCCGGATGGAACAGGGGCCCTTGGGCTTTCCCCCTGATGCTTCCAACCCCGCCGTTAACCGGCGACGCAGGCCAGGGGCAGGGACAGGCCTTGAGCACTGGCCTGGAGCTACACCTTCGACATCGCCGAACCTCCTTTGATGCGCTCACTTGCACTGTGCGACCTCGCGTCGCAGGGTATGTCAACTCCAGTTCGAGTACGTCGTTTGACCGATGAGGAAGGGCGGCAGCTGCAACGGATTGTCCGCCGGGGCGGGGGAGGAACGGACAAATCGATCGTGAAGTGGCGCCGGGCGATGGTCGTCTTGGCTTCAGCGGGCGGGAACTCGGTCGCAGTGATCGCCAATTTGGTCCAGACTTCCCCGGACCGTGTTCGTGAGATGATCCACCGGTTCAACGAGATGGGGATGCGATCGTTGGACCCTCGGTGGGCGGGTGGCCGGGCCCGCCGGATCAATGACGATGACCGTGCCTTCATCGTCAAAGTGGCCAAGAAACGCCCGCGTTCTTTGGGTCAACCGTTCACCCGCTGGAGCATCCGCGAGCTCCAACACTACCTGGAGACCAAGAAACACCGCAAGATCAAGGTCGGTCGGGAACGGCTGCGTCAGATCCTGGAGGAAGAGGACATTGCTTTCCAGCGCACCAAGACCTGGAAGGAATCACCGGACCCGTTGAAAGAACAGAAGTTGGCGCGTATCGAAGAGGTCTTGGAACATCACCGTGACCGCGCCTTCGCGTTCGACGAGTTCGGGCCGCTGGCGATCAAGCCCGAGGGCGGGAACTGCTGGTCAGCGAAGGGCAAACCGCAACGGCTGCCCGCGAACTACCACAAGACCCACGGCACCAGGCAGTTCTCTCGGCGACGACCGCCTGTGGGGCACGGTCCACAAGGCCAAGTCGGCGCGTAACGCGCTCGCGGCCATCCGGTCGTGCCGCAAGCAGCGCCCCGACGGCGAACGTATCTATGTGATCTTGGACAACCTCAACTCCCACAAGGGCAAGAAGCTGGTCGGGTGGTGTGAGGACAACAATGTCGAGTTGTGTTTCACGCCGACGTACGGGTCGTGGGCGAACCCGATCGAGGCACACTTCGGTCCGCTGCGTGAGTTTGTGCTGAACAACTCGAACTACAAGAACCACGTCGCGCTGTCACGTGCTATTCATAAGTACCTGCGTTGGCGTAACGCGAACACCCGGGACCCCAAGGTCTTGGAGTTGGAGCGCAAGAAGCGTGCGCAGATGCGGGGTGAGGCGCAGCGGCGCTGGGGGCATCCCAAACGCAAAGCGGCCTAGAACCGTCTGCGTTTTTGTTCAGTTCTGGAAGGCTGGGACTGGTTGATGCTGTCCCGGTCCGGCTTGGTTGTACGCGAACCGGTCTGCCGGACGTGGTAGGGCGGGGCGACGTGGATGGCTTCTCGGTGACGGCATAGATCCGTACATGCCTATCAGAACTGACGATCGTGATATTCCGTACCAAACACGCGAACATTAGTGGTCAGGGCACTAGCAGGGAATTGGTGAGATTTAACCTTTCCACGACTCGGCGGGAGCGCGACGCCCTCACGGACCAGCGGCCGTCACCCGCCGTCCCTTGACGCGCGGACAGGCTCCTGACCTCGCTGTCTGTCGGCGGCCTCACCGGAGGTGAGGACCACCGGTGAGGTCTGATGGTGGGGTGCGCCTGGGTATGGTGGATGCGTGTGAAGGCTGTGTGCTCACATCTCCGCCCGCCATGATTTCACCTTTTGTGCTCTTCGTGTTTTGTGGTATGAGTGCGAGATATGGCAAAATAGGCCACCTACACATTCTTCAATAGACCCTATTGTAATGGCAGCGGGTCCCCAGTAAGCTGCCGGTCAGGGAGCGATGCTGGCCGTCTAAGTCTGCATGCGGGCTGGACCCCTCGAATCACGGGCATTATTGTAATGGCAGGTCCCCAGTAAGCAGCTCCGTTGTGGAGCACACCGGTCTGGAGGATGCAATGGAATCGAGATCAGAGTCGACCGATGCGCAGAACGGTTCGTTCGGTGCGGCAGACCGACATCTTAAGGATGTCCAGCCAGGCTTTGAGCGTGGCTCGCAATACGAGGAAGGCGAGGGCGACGATCGCCGTCGCCGTCGCCGCGACGGGCAGGACGTGCCCCAGGCACCTCTTGCCGAACGGATCCGTGAGCGAGAGGCGGGTTGAGGCATGGCCGACGTGCGTTTCACGAACTCCTACTCGAGTAAGCTCTATGTTGCGTACATGCGCTTAGACGAGGCCTGCGGCGCCGATTGCGGCGACCCGTGGGACGTGCTCGGCTGGATCACCCTTGAACCAGGCCAAGTTCAGACGCGATCGAACCCCACGGGCAACCGCTGGTTCTATTACTATGCGGAAGCTGACGACGGCTCGGTGTGGGGCGGCGACTACGTCGCCGAGGTGCACAGGACGGGACCGTTTCAGAAATGTACGTGCCTCGGCGTGAGCGTCTCCCATGGCACGAACCCGTGGTACGACGTAAGAATGGATGAGCTGGATCTGGATGAGTGGGGGGGAGTCACCTTCCCCCCATAACGCGATGGGTCCTGTTGTCGACGGGTAGCTATTCATCCTTCATGGATGAATAGCTGTCTCGACGGCTATCAGGTGACGTCGTAAGACAACTCGTAACGGTCACTGGCGAGGCGGGTGTCGCATACCTCGAGGGGCCGGTCGTTCTGGCCGTAGGCTACTCTGATGATTGTCAGCAGGGGAGTTTCTGTGACGAGCTTGAGTGCTGTTGTCTCCTCGGGTAGGGGCATGCGCGCGCCGACGATCTCCTCGAGGCGGAGTTCGTAGCCGGCGTCCTCCATCCGCGCGTACATCCCACCCGGCCCCGTGTCGTGCTCGCCGAGCTGAGGGATGCGCTCGGCGACCTCGGGCAGGAAGTAGCTGGTGGCGAGCTGGAGCGGGTCGTCGGGTGTGCCCATGTGGCGATCCCGGATCAGGACCTCGGTGCCGGGCTCTACGCCCAGGATCTCGGCCAGGTTCGCCGGGATGGGTGCGGGGCGGATGTCGGTCTTGACCTCGGGCTTCAGGCCGGCGTCTTCGAGGGCTCCGTAGAACCCGCGCTGGTCCTCCCTGCGCTGGGCGCGTGTTCGGGCCGCTCGGCGGACGGGTGGCCGTGCGCGCACGACAACGCCGCGTCCGGACTCGGACCTGGTGAGCCCAATGCGGTTTAGCTCCTGCACAGCCCGGAGCGCGGTGTTGCTGCTCACCGCCCCAACAGCTCCCCGGTCACGGGGTCGCGACCGGTGAACATGGCCTTGAACTGCTCCGCAGTCACCTCGCCTGACAGGTCGAATGCCTCGCCTGCCGCACGCCCGTACCAGCGGCCGGGCGCTTCGCCGTGACCGGTCAGATAGACCTCTTCGTCGTCGGCGATTTCGCGGAGATAGTAATCCTCACGTCCTACGCCAAGCTTGGCTGTGTCGATCAACGCCTACCCCCCTGGGTTTGTCCTGCCGGAGGCCGGGGAGCCGCATCAGATGATGCATAACTGGCGTCTTGCAACTGGCGTCTTGCAACTGGCTAGGTGTGCCTTGCAACTGGCTAGGTGTGCTGACGATAACAGAAGTATGAGACGTGGCGTGCGATGTAAGTGGCGAAAGTCTGTGCAGGTGAGGAGGCTGCGGCGGTAATGGCGGTGGTGATGGCGACGTATGAATATGCAGGTGAACGAGCTGGAGAAGCTGGAAAGGGTGGACGTTGTCAACCAAGACTGATCTGGGAATATACGAATGATCAGTACGAGCTTGAATGACCAATTGGGATTGCAAATCCACTACGCGCGGGTTCGATTCCCGCCCCGGCCTCTGCGATCTCCTGTGAGGGCGGCGTCGCACCCGTCGCCTGGCGGGTCCTGGCCGCCGGGCGACGCTGGCGCACCGTGGCCGGGCAGCTCGAGGAACAGGTCGGTGACCGCGCGGGTCAGGTCGCCGGCCTGGCGTCGCAGGCCGGCGATCTGGACAGCCTGGATCCACACGATCGCGAGCACGCAGGCGTTGGCCGCGACGAGGAGGACCCCCGCGGTCGCGGTGTCGCTCATCGCGGCCCCTGAAGGTCTGGATACCGCACGGTCACGGGTTCGCCCTCCCATCGACGCGGGGCCGCGAGCATTTCGCCAGCCAGAGCCTCGACCTCATCGATGACGCCTGCGCCGGTGGTGGGCAGGCTTCGTCGCATCGGCCCCTTGTCAGGGTCGCCTGGAGCCCTCTCGTCTTCGCTCATGGGTGGATGCTCGCACGCTCAGGCCACCCGAACGGGCGATGCCCTTGGCGATGTGCACGGTGACAAGGCCGGAGAACTTCTCGGGCGCCCTCGCGCAGGGCACCGCGTCACGGACGCACCAGGGGGATGACCTCGTCGCAGATCTGCTGGATCTCCAGCGCTAATGGCCAGGAAACGGCATACGGCCAGGATTCGGCACACATCCGTGCCGAACCCTGGCCAATAGGGCTTCACACCGCCAATGGCACCGCTATTTCGACCCGAGGCCTAAGAGCGCGCCTCGTTCTAAGATCCCTGTATGGATGCTGATCTGGTTGTCCGGCTCAAGCAGGCGGCGGACCGGGCATTCCGCGATACGCCGGTCCGGTTCGCCTACCTGTTCGGGTCCCGCGCCACTGGCCGGCCCCGCCCCGACAGCGACACCGACGTGGCGATCCACCTGGGCGGACAGGTCGACCGTGCCGATGAGCTGATGGTCGCGCTGGGCCTGATACGCCGGCTGGCGGACGAGGCGCGTATCCCCGACCTCGATTTCGTGGTGCTCGATGGCGCGCCGCTCCCGCTGGTGGGACGGGTGCTTTCGAGCAGGGTGGTCATCTACAGCGCTGATGAGCCCGCCCGGGTGCGCTACGAGAGCCGCCAGATGCGGGAGTTCCTGGACTTCCAGATCAAGGCCGAGCCCCTCGACCGCCTGCTCCTCGCCGAGATCGCCGCCGGCCGCCGCTGATGAACAGGAGCCGGCCTCAGCCGCCTGCGGAAAAGATGAGCACATCGTGACAGATGTGGCTGGAACTGCTCATTCGCCCGGAAGTGCACACCGGCAGACCGGTGGCGGCATCATCCGTGACAGGACGCGTGGCAGGGCGGTCAGCCTTTGACGGCGCCGGCGGTGAGGCCAGCGACGATCCGCTTCTGGAACAGCAGGACCAGCAGGATCATCGGGACGGTCACGATGACGCAGGCCGCGGTGATCGTGCCGATGGGCCGCTCGTAGGACACCGACCCCGTGAACGCCGCGATCGCGACCGGCACGGTCTGGGCGGACAGGCTGCGCGGCGCGAATGTGCTGGCCAGCAGGAACTCGTTCCAGGCGGAGACGAACACCAGGATCGCCGCAGCGACCACCCCCGGGGCCGCAAGCGGCAGGATCACCCGGTGGAACGCCTGGAACGGCGTCGCGCCGTCCACCCGCGCGGCCTCCTCCAGCTCAGCGGGAATGGCGGCGAAGAACGTCGTGAGGATGAAGATCGTCAACGGCAGCGAGAACGCCGTGTAGGGGATGAACAGCCCCGGGTAGGTGTTGAGCAGGCCGAGGGCACGCAGCAGCTCATACAGCGACGGCACCAGCGCCACCGGCGGGAACAGGCTGACCGCCAGCACGCCGGACAGGATCAGCGCCTTGCGCCGCAGCCGCAGCCGCGCCAGCGCGTACGCGGCCAGCGATCCGATCGGGACGCACAGCAGGGTGGTCGCACCCGCGACGATGGCGGAGTTGCGCAGGTTGTAGCCGAAGCCCTGGCTGAACACCGAGATGTAATTGTCCAGTCCGAACGGCCCCTGGCTCAACAGGGGACTGTTCAGCGCGTTGTTGCCGATCTTCACGCTGACGTCGATCAGCCAGACGAACGGGAACAGGCACCAGCCGAAGATGATTCCCAACAGCGCGGTCCTGCCACAGCGGCGCCGCGCGGAGCGTGGCGCGACTATCGCCATGGGCGGTCGACCTGGGTGACGAGGTCGCGGCCCAGCAGTGACACGAAGATCACCCCGACGCCGAGCACCACCGCGAACGACAGCGTCGACAGCGTCGAGCCCACGCCCGGGTTCGGCGTGTCGGCGACGAAGCGCTGCACCAGGATCGACAGCGTCTCGGTGCCGAACGCGCCATTGGTCATGACTTTGGGCAGGTCGTAGACGCGCAGCGAGTCCACGGTGCGGAACAGCAGCGTCACCAGGATCGCGGGCTTGAGCAGCGGCAGCGTGATCCGGCTGAAGCGCTGCCAGGCATTCGCGCCGTCGATGTGCGCGGACTCGTAGATGTCCGCGGGGAGCGTCTGCAGCCCGGCGAGCAGCAGGAGCGCCACGAACGGGGCGGTCTTCCACACATCCGCGACGATGATCGAGGCCATCGCCCAGTTCGGGGTGCCGAGCCAGTTGAAATGCTCGGGGACGAACGGCACGTAGTGATTGACGAACCCCGGCGTGACGTGGAACATCAGGCTCCACATCTGCGCCGAGACCACCGTGGGGATCACCCACGGCACCAGAATCACCGAGCGGGTGACGCCCCGGCCCCGCAACGCCTGGCTCATGACGAGCGCGAACCCCAGCCCAATCAGGAACTCGCACGCCACCGAGATGACCGTGAAGACCAACGTCGCGTTGACCGGCCGCCAGAAGTCCCCGCTCGTCAGCGCGGCGCCGTAGTTCGCCAGCCCGGCGAAGCCCTCCCGGCGGCGCCCGTCATAGGCGAACAGGCTCAGCGCCATCGCGTAGAGCACCGGGAACAGCGCCACCATCCCCATCGTCAGCGCCGAGGGGAACAGGAACAGCCGCGCAAGCCGGCGCTCCGACGCCACCGCCGACCGCACCGCTAACTCTCGCTGGCCGTCGCCTCGAGGAACGCGCGGATCGCCGCGACCGCCTCCCGGGGATCACGCTGCCCGTTGTACGCCGCGAAGACCTGGCGCCCGATCTCCCTGCTGATCGCGCTCCAGTCCGGCGTTGACGGCCGCGGTTTCGCGTCAGGCAGGACCCGGCCGAGCAGCGCCATCACTGGATCGTCCGCGAGATCCTGATAGACCGACACCATGGCCGGCGCCAGCGAGCGCCTACCGAGATTGCGCTGCACATCGGGATTGGTCGAGGCGAACAGGACGAACTCCTTCGCCGCCTCGACGTTGTCCGAGAACCTGCTGACCCCGAGGTTCCACCCGCCCAGGGCCGAGACGGTCACGCCACCAGCGAACGTCGGCAGCGGCGCGACGGCGAACCTGCCGGCGACCGCGCTCGGGTTGGCCGGCTCCTCACCGGTCATCAGCGAGTATGCGTACGGCCAGTCGCGCATGAACACCGCGTTGCCGGACTGGAAGGCGTTGCGCGCATCCTCCTCCTTCATCGTGTTGAACCCAGGGGCGTAGAACCCCTCCCGCTGGGCGGTGCGCATGAAATTCAGCGCCTGCAGCGCCGGGCCCTCCTGGAAGACCACCTCGGTGCCGACCTCGTTGAACAAGTCACCTCCGGCGCCCCAGAAGAGCTCGAGGAAGTTCACGACCATGCCCTCGTACTGGGCGCCCTGGCCGACGAACGGCGCGATCCCCGCCCTCCGACCGGCCTCCGTCCCGATCCGCACGAGTTCGTTCCATGTTCTCGGCGGCTGATCGATGAGGTCGGTGCGGTAGTAGAGAAACGCCGCAGACGGGCTCTGCGGTGCGACCCACAGCGTCTCGCCCAAGGTCCCCGACTGGAACACCCTGGGCAGCGACACCCTCTCCAGCTGCGGGCGCAGGTCCTCCAGGCTCTCCAGCCAGCCGTTCTCCGCGAACTCCCCCGTCCAGATCACATCGAGAGAGAGGATGTCGAACGTGGGGCTCTGCGCATCCAGCTCAAGGCTCATCTGCTGACGCTGACTGTCGGTGGACTCGGGCAGCACCTCGATCCGCACCCTCGGACCGTTCGGGTGGAGCTGATTCCACATTTCGACGGTATCGCGGGTAGGTCCACCCGGCTTTGCATCGGCACCAGCAGAGGCCCACACCAGCTCGCCGCTGTCAGGCGTCGAGCCCGCGCACCCCGCCGCGACCAGCGCAAGCAGCGCGAGCGCGACGAGCAGTCGTGTCCGCCTGCTCATCGGCTGAGCGTCGCCTCGAGGAACGCGCGGATCGCCGCGATCGCCTCCCCGGGGTCGCGCTGCCCGTTGTACGCGGGAAAGACCTGTCGCTGGATCTCCTCGCTGATCGCGTTCCAGTTGGGCGCCGGCGGGCGCGGTTTGGCGTCAGGCAGGATCCTGCGCAGCTGCGCCATCACCGGGTCGGCGGCGAGATCCTGGTACACCGACGCCAGGGTCGGGGGCACCGAGTAGACCCCGAGGTTGCGCTGCACGTCGGGGTTGGTCGAGGCGAACCGGACGAACTGCTTCGCCGCCTCGACGTTGTCCGAGAATCGGCTCACCCCGAGGTTGAACCCGCCCAGCGCCGACACCGTGCCGTCGCCGGTGAAGGTCGGCAGTGGGGCGACGGCGAATCTGCCGGCGACCGCGCTCGGGTTGGCCGGGTCCTCACCGGTCATCCGCGAGTACGCGTACGGCCAGTTGCGCATGAACACCGCGTTGCCTGCCTGGAAGGCGTTGCGGGCGTCGTCCTCCATCATCGTGTTGAACCCAGGCGCATAGAAACCGCTGCTCAGCGCGCGCTGCATCACACCGACGGCCTGGAGCGCGAGCGCGTCGTCGAACAGGACCTGGGTGCCGTCGGGGTTGAACAGCTCGCCTCCGGCGCCCCAGTACAGCTCGAGGAAGTTCACGACCATGCCCTCGTACTGGGCGCCCTGGCCGACGAACGGCGCGATCCCCGCCCTCTGGCCGGCCGCCAGCCCCACCTCCATCAGCTCATCCCACGTTCGCGGCGGCTGATCGACGAGGTCGGTGCGGTAGTAGAGCAGCCCCGCGTTGCTGCTGTATGGCACGGCCCACAGCGTCCCGCCCCAGGACGCCGACTGGAGCGGGCCGGGCAGCGACACCTCCTCGACCTGCGGGCGCAGCTCCTCCAGGCTCTCCAGCCAGCCGTTCTCCGCGAACTCCCCGGTCCAGATCACGTCGAGGCCGAGGATGTCGAAGTCAGGGCTCTGCGCGTCCAGCTCGAGGCGCATCTGCTGGCGCTGATCGTCGGCCGACTCCGGCAGGGTCTCGATCCGCACCTTCGGGCCGTTCGGGTGGAGCTGGTTCCAGATCTCGACGGTGTCGCGGTGGACGCCGCCCGGCCTCGCCTCCGCGCCGCCGATCGCCCACACCAGCTCGCCGCCGCCAGGCGTCGAGCCCGCGCACCCCGCCGCGAGCAGCGCGAGCGCCATCAGCACCCCACCCAACGAGATCCGCCTGTCCATTCCGCGCCTTCCTTCTCGTGAAGTGATGATCAGCACACCGCAGCCCGCTCCTGGATAACCGGAGGCGGCCGCAGCTCGAACGCCGCAGCCAGCTCGGCGGTGCGCATGCCGGGATCGGTGAACCGCGCCCATGCCCGCTGCAGCCGCGCGGCGACCTCCCAGGCGGGGTGGTCGAGCAGCGCCACCGCATAAGCGACCTCCTGCCTCGGCCACCGGACAGCATCGAACTCCGGGCTCAGGGACAGCAAAGACCGGGCCACGGGGGCATCCTCGTGCAGCGCGCGCAGGCTGGCCGCCGCCTCCGGGGTCGACTGTGCGGCCAGCCACAGGGCAACGGCGACCCGCGCCTGGTCAGACGGCAGGCAGATCGGGGGCTCATTCCTCTGCGGTTCGGTGTCCAGGCCCACGGCCCAGGACGCGACGGAGGCGGCCAGCGCCAGCTCCGCGCCGCCCATTTCGCTGTCCCGCGGCCAGATGGACGTCACCCGCACATCGCTGGAGCGGATCCCGGCCTTGAACACAGCATCCACCTGCTGCCGACAGGCTGCCCTGTTATCGCATAGCTGCCAGAGGTTGAGCGCCATCTGCCGCACCCGCAGCCCCTGACCGGCGACCGCGGCGGGAAGCCGTTCCATCACCCCGTTGATCGGCCGGTGCCAGCGGTCGATCAACGGTCCGTACGCCGGCCATGTGCAGTATTCGGCCAGATCGCGAGCCTCGCACACCTGGGTGTCCGGGGCGCCGCTGGCGAACCTCGCCATCTCGACGAGCTCCTCGGCGGTCAGCGGCCCCGATTGAGTCAGCGCGGCCCCCACCGTCAGCGCCGCGGCCAGCATCGCGGCCACAACGGTGACGAGCCGCAGCCGGTGGAACGCCATGGCGAGGCAGGCGATCAGCACGACGAGTCCGGCGACGTAGGCGAGATGCCATCCCCCTGCCAGCGGGTTCGCGACATCCGCCTCAGACCCCTCAGGGCCGAACCAGGGGAACGCCCAGAAGCTGGGCCAGATGAAGATCCGATTCCTGACATGATATGAAAGATATGGGAAATACCACATGGCGGCGAACCCGACCAGCGTCAGCGGCGCCACGCCGGTCCAAGGCGCCAGCCGAGCCAACAGCACCCCGAGCACCCCAGCCAGCGCCACGACCGCCGGGCCGGTCGCCACCTCGAAGAAATTCGGCGTCCCGATGCCACCGAGCAGCATCAGGCAGGCGATGTCCACAGCTGCCAGCAGGGCCGCCAGCCCAAAAGGCGCGATCACGGACAGCAGGTGCCCGGCCGTCCGCCACTCCGGCGCTGTCGGCAGGCTGTCGTACAGCTCCTGGGTGCCATGACGCCTGCTGCGCATCGCGCCCGCGTTCGCGGCCAGCAGCGTCACCGCCGCCAGCGGCAGCAGCGCATAGCCGATCTCCACGTCATCACGGGGCAGCACCGGCACCTGGCCCCACTCGATCCCACGGAAATACACGTACATGCTGAGCGCCGCCCCTCCCGCAACGAACGGGCGCCGGAGCAGCCGCCGGGCCTCAACCGCGGCAAGCACAAACGGAAACCCCCGCGAACCGCCAGCAGGAGCACTCACACGCCGCAAGCGCCCCGGAGCCTCCACCAATGCGCTCATCCAGGAGCCTCCACCAATGCGCTCATGATGAGCGCCACCATCGAAGCGCGGTGAGGTGTGCGAAGCGCGCAGCGCGGAGCGCGGTGAGGTGTGCGAAGCGCGAACCGCGTAAAGCTTTTAGTACCTGATGCGGCGACAGAAGAGCAGGGGGTCGCGCCTCGTCGGGTGCAGCGACCGACCGCACCAACCTCCCCCACCCACCCACCCTGAAGGAAG
>JBOGEA010000143.1:0-13816 GCA_050743205.1 Egibacteraceae bacterium
GCGGTATACCGCCGCGATCCAGCACACAACCGCCCACCCAGAGGAACGCGACGCGTCAGGCGTGCAACCCGACCCGCCAGACTTGACTCACGCGCAACAGGTCTCGCCCCTTTCAAGGCATCCAGCTAGGCGGACAGCTCCTTGACACGCTCGGTCAGCTGCGCCGCCTGCCGAACTGGGCCTCGACCTGACCGGACAGCTCGGCGATCTGAGTGGTCTGGGTCTTGATCTGTGCGCGCTGCGCCTGGATCTGGCCGAGTCGCTCGGCTGTCTGGGTCTACTGTCGGGCGAGGTGGGCCCGCGCGGTGGTCAGCTCGGCGGCTTGGCGGTCGACGACCTCGCGGAGCTTGGCGTTGGCGGCACGCAGCCTGGCGATCCGCGCCGCCAGCTCCCGCTCGCCGACCATCCCACACCCCTATCACATCAGCAACAGGAGCCACACTGCCGGACATCACGCCTGAACCCGTGGAAACCGCCGCCGTCAACCGCCCAAGCTCAGACCTGATGAATAGTTACGCACTCGCGCGGGCCAGCGTGACGATGCCGCTTGCGATAGATCGTGGTCGCCGCGTCAGACGCCATGGCGTGCGCAGCTGAGCCGCGAGCGCCCCATCCGACCCCTCAACCGGGCGCAACCGGCGACTGCATCCGCCACCACCTTGATGTCACGACGGCCGCTTGTTGGCCACGGAGTGAACGACCGTCCTCGCACGGGCGACAAATCGGGCCGCCTCCGCTCCCCGAGCGGCCGAGGCGAGACGCACCCGAAACCCATGGTCTCCTTACGCAACTCCCAAGGATACGGTCCGGCCCCAGAGACTGGATGGCGTCCTCCGCCAGGTCCTACGCAGCGCGATGCTGATGGCTCACGGCCGGCCTCCGCCTGCAAGGTAGCGGTCCCGCGGGGAGAGCACCCTCGGCGCCGTGGCAGATCACCACTCGATTGACGCGCGGGATTCACCGGCGAACGGGAACTGGTCGTCGAGGGCGCCGGGTGGCCAGCCTCTGCAAACGGCGCCATCAACGCATCTGCGGTATCAGCCGCTACCGGATGGTCGAACAGACCGCAAGCCGTGGGGGCTGAGATGCTCTCGTCAGCGACGGCAGATCCTGGCGGAATCAGCAGGTCGCAACTCGTTGCTCGTTGACGCACCTACTCGCGAGGCTCGTGCCCGGCGCGCTGACCCGGCGCGAAGGGCCACTCTTCGAAGGCTTCGCACCGCCCGTCGGCGGCGAAGCGGAGCACCAAAGATCCCGCCAGCGACTCGAGCTGGCGCCGCCATAGTCAACAAAGACGCGGACCACAGCCGTGTCGCCCTCGACGACGACCACGTCGCTGGTGAATGTGAACTCCTCATCGGGGCCTTCTCGCTCGGCGTCCCAGAACCGGGCCAGCTCATCGAGCCCTTTCAACCGGCCGTGCCCATGGCGAGGGAAGGTAGGAGACCTCAGGGGAGAACAGCTCGCCGAGTTGTTCGGTGCCTGGCGTTCGCCAGGCTCGCTCATAGCTGGCCGCCCACCGCTGTACGGCTGATCTGTCCATGTCCCCATGCTCGCATGACGGTTGAAGACCGCCCGATCGGAGCACCGGTGCGTGCGTCCCACCACCGCACTGTCGCGTCATGCTTAGAGGTCGCGCGGATAGGGGGGTCCGGTCATCCGCTGCTCGGGCCCGAGCGGGAGCGCCGGCTCACACTGCAGGATTCCTCCGGATCCGGAGGAATCCTGCAGGTCAAACGACTGGCGCCGGTCCAAGCGCGCGGCTTTCCTTCGGATCCGGAGGAAAGCATTCTATGGGCCTTGCGGCCCACCCGTGGGCGGATGAAAATCGCCGCAGCCGAGCGCAGCGGCGCTGCGGCTATTTTGTTGTTCGCTCCTTTGGCCTATTTTCATCCCAGCTACGCCTTCCCCGCTGGCGGGCTTGGCGAACGCTGAGGGCGGCAGCATCGTGCTCGGCCTTTGGGGGGGCATCGACGACGCTCGTGAGCGGCTGTCAGGCAGGCAGCCCTCGACTCCACGGTCCCGACCGTTCCATGCCGGTCGCGTCTGGTCGAGTGCGTCAACGACGCCGGTGACCCGGACCACCTGCTGGCCATCGAGGTCGAGACCAGCGAGAGGGTCCACGCCAACAGAAAGGACGCGGTCTTTCTCCGGGTCGGCGACGAGAACCGCCGCCTCACCTTCTCGCAACGACAGGAGCTGTCCTACGACAAGGGCCAGACGACGTTCGAGAGCGCCACTGTCGAGTCAGCGCAGCTCGACGACCTCGATGATGAGCTTCTGTGGTCATATGCCCAAGCGCTCAACCACCCCGATCCGCGGCGGCTCCTCGCGGCACGAGGCCTGCTCAGCCGGAAGGGTGAGCTCACCCTGGCCGCCGTGCTCCTGTTCGCCCACCAGCCGCAGGCGTGGTTCCCTGAGGCGTCGGTGCGTGTGCTCCGCTATCGGGGGACGGAACGCGGCTCCGGCTCTCGCCAACAGCTCCTCGACGACGTGCGAGTGGAGGGACCTGTTCCCGTCCAGCTGGCGCAGGCCCGTAAGGAGATCTTCGACCGCCTTCCCACGCGGCGGGCGCTCACCGCGGCTGGACGGTTCGAGCGGGTGGGCCTCGTGCCACAGGATGCGTGGCTCGAAGGGCTCGTCAACGCCGTCGTGCACCGCTCCTACAGCATCAGCGGCGACCACATCCGGGTCGAGATCTTCGACGATCGCGTCGAGATCGAGAGCCCAGGACGGTTCCCTGGGATCGCCTACGCCCGCGATCCGCTCAGGGTCACCCGTTTTGCGAGGAACCCGCGCATCGCGCGCGTCTGCGCCGACCTGCATTTCGGGCAGGAGCTTGGGGAGGGGATTCGCCGCATGTTCGAAGAGATGCGGCTGGCTGGGCTGGCTGACCCGGACTTCCGCCAGACCTCTGGCAGCGTTCGCCTGAGCCTCTCCTCGGTCGCTGTGGACCGGGAACTCGAGGAGCGTCTTCCCCCCGGCGCTCGCGATCTCGCCCGGTTGATCCGGGAGGCGGGCCGGGCAAGCACCGGCGACCTCGCCGAGGCCAGCGGGCGCTCACGGCCGATCGTGATCCGCCAACTCCGCGCGCTTCAAGACGCGGGACTCGTCGTCTGGGTCGGCCACAGCACGAGGGATCCCCGCGCCTACTGGACCCTGCCGTAGACTGCGCCGATGAATAGCTGTGACATCACCGTGGACGGGGTTGGACCCGAGGCGCTGCGGGGCGGGCCGGGCATGGGCGCCAGCACCGACCAGATCGGCGGTCGCATCGCCGAAGGCATCTGATCATAAGCCGCTGAGCATGGGATACTCGTAGCCGAGCGAAGGATGAGAAAGCGCGCGCGCAAAGGAGCCCGGGATGCCGCTGATTGAAATGGCCAAGATCTGGATGGACGGCGATCTCGTCGACTGGCACGACGCCACCGTCCACATTCTGACCCCGACCCTGCACTACGGCTGGGGTGTCTTCGAGGGCATCCGGGCCTACGAGACCGACCGGGGCCCGGCGGTGTTCCAGCACCGCGCGCACATGGAGCGGCTGCACCGGTCGGCGCGGATCCTGGAGATGGAGATCCCGTACACGGTGGACGAGCTGATGGCCGCCACGCGTGAGCTGATCCGCGTCAACGGGCCGAAGTCGTGCTACATCCGGCCAATCGCCTATCTGGGCTATGGCGTGATGGGTCTCAACCCGCTGCCCAGCCCGGTCAAGGTCGCGATCGCGGTCTGGCCGTGGGGGGCATACCTCGGCGAGGAGGGGATCGCGCACGGCGTCCGCGCGAAGACGTCGTCGTGGGTGCGGATCGGCGCGAACATGATCCCGACCCAGTCGAAGTGCTGCGGGGTCTACATCAACTCCTCGCTCGCCAAGGTCGAGGCCCTGAAGGCCGGCTACGACGAGGCGATCCTGCTCAACGAGCACGGGAACGTCGCCGAGGGCTCCGGCGAGAACGTGTTCATGGTGAGGGACGGGGTGCTCATGACCCCGCCGCTGACCGCAGGAATCCTGGAGGGCGTCACCCGCAAGGCGGTCATGGTGTTCGCCCGCGACCTCGACATCCCGGTGGCCGAGACGGACCTGCTGCGCCATGACCTCTACCTCGCCGACGAGGCCTTCTACAGCGGCACGGCCGCTGAGGTCGTCCCGATCCGCAGCGTCGACGAGCGTGAGATCGGCTTGCCCGGTCCTGTGACGAAGCAGCTGCAGGACCTGTTCTACAGCGTCACCGCGGGCAAGGAGCCGAAGTACGAATCGATGCTCGACTTCGTCTACGGCCCGTAGGCGCCGTCGAGAGAGAGGGGATCTGTATGAACAAGGCCGAGTTGGTCGCGGCGGTCGCGCAGCGCTGCGGCGCGCCGCGGGTGACGGTCGAGGCCGTCATCAACGGTGTGCTCGAGACCATCGGCACTCGCCTGGAGGTCGGGGACAGGGTCACGATCCCCGGCTTCGGCACCTTCGAGCCACGCCATCGGCCGGCCCGCAACGGCGTGAATCCGGCCACCGGGGCGCGCATCCAGATCGCCGCCACGACCGTCCCCGCCTTCCGGGCCGGCCAGGGCCTGCGAGGCCGGGTGGCGGGCGCGCACGTCCCTGAGCCTGAGCCCGAGCCTGTCCTGGTCACCGACGAAGCGGAGACGGCCGACCTCGAGCCGGCCCCCCAGGTGGAGAAGAAAAAGGGCAAGAAGGACGACAACGGCAAAGCCAAAAAGGGCAAGAAGAAGTAGCGCCTCTCGACAGCGCCCGTTCGGTGGGGCACACTCCCGGCTGTGATGGCCCGCGTCGCAAGCTGCCCGATGACCGCGAATACGGCTATTATTCGACCGCTTCTCTAGGACCGGCGGGTCGGTGCCGGGCCTGGAGGAGCGAACCAGGCCAAGGCACATTCTTTCGGTCCTTGTCGTTCCTCCGGTCCCACCGCCGCCACAGAACAAAGGCGATGACATGCGAGTAGTGGACCTGTACGACACGACGCTGCGGGACGGGATCCAGCGCGAGGGCATCTCGGTCTCGGTTGCGGACAAGCTGCGGATCGCCGCCAGCATCGACACGCTCGGCGTCGCCTACATCGAAGGCGGCTGGCCCGGCGCCAACCCCAAGGACACTGAGTTCTTCCGCCGCGCCGCCGCTGGCGAGCTGAAGCTGGAGCGCGCGGTGCTCACCGCGTTCGGCATGACCCGCCGGCCTGGCCGCCAGGCCGCCACCGACCCGGTCCTGACCGCGCTCCTCGACGCGCGGACTCCGGTCGTCTGCCTCGTCGGCAAGTCGTCCAGCCGCCACGTCCGCCACGCGCTGGGCACGACGCGCGAGGAGAACCTCGCGATGGTCGCCGACTCGATCCGGCTGCTGCGCGGCGAGGGGCGGCGGGTCTTCTTCGACGCGGAGCACTTCTTCGACGGCCATCTGGAGGAGGAGTCGTACGCCCTGGACGTCGTGCGCGCCGCCGCCGAGGCCGGCGCCGAGTGCGTCGCGCTGTGCGACACGAACGGCGGGATGATGCCCGACCAGGTGGAGCGTGTCGTCCGCCAGGTCGTGGCCCTGATCGGCGACCGCGCCCAGGTCGGGATCCACGTGCACAACGACACGGACTGCGCGGTGGCGAACTCGCTGGTGGCCGTGCGCGCGGGGGCGTCGCACGTGCAGGGGACGGTCAACGGGATCGGCGAGCGCTGCGGGAACGCCAACCTCATGTCGATCATCCCCAACCTGAAGCTGAAGGTCGGCATGGACGTCGTGGACGACGACGACCTTCACCGCCTCACCCACGTGGCCCACGAGGTCGCCGAGGTCATGAACTTGACCCCCAACCCGCACGCGCCCTACGTCGGCCACGCGGCGTTCGCGCACAAGGCCGGGCTGCACGTGTCCGCCCTGGCCAAGCGCACCGACCTGTACCAGCACGTCGCCCCCGCGGTCGTCGGCAACGAGCTGCGGCTGCTCGTCAGCGAGCTCGCCGGCCGCGCGACGATCGTGCTCAAAGGCCGGGAGCTGGGCTTGGAGCTGTCGCCGGAGGCGGTCACGAAGGTCCTTGAGCGGGTGAAAGAGCTGGAGTACGCCGGCTACACGTTCGAGGCCGCGGACGCGTCGTTCGAGCTGCTGGTTCAAGACGAGACCGGCCAGTCGACGGAGCGTTTCAAGCTGGAGAGCTTCCGCACGACCGTCGAGCGTCGCGACGACGGCCGGGTCGTCGCCGAGGCCACGGTCAAGGTGTGGGTCGACGGCGAGCGACTGATCGGCACGGCTGAGGGCAGCGGCCCCGTCGACGCGCTCGACCAGGCCTTCCGCGCGGCGGTGGGCGGCCGTGTCCCCGCCCTGGCCAGGCTCCACCTCGCCGACTACAAAGTCCGCATCCTCGACCCCGGCACCGGCACCGCTGCAACGACCCGCGTGCTCATCACGTCCACCGACGGTGAGCTTGAGTTCACGACCGTGGGGGTCGACGCCAACATCATTCAGGCGTCTTGGAAAGCCATGGAGGACGCCTACCGCTACGGATGGAGGTCGCAGTGAGTTCCAGCGACGCTGCCGCGGGAGCGCTGCTCGGCACGTTCGTCGGCGACGCGATGGGCGCCCCCTGGGAGGGGCGCTCACCGACGCCGCCGGGCGCGGGCGAGCTGCGCATCGACGACTCACTGGCTCGGGGTGAGCTACGCTACACCGACGACACGCAGATGGCGCTCGCGTTGGCCGAGCACCTGTGCGTGGATCCCCAGGTCGAGCCCGAGTCGTTGGCCAGGACGTTCTTGGAGCACTTCGAGCCTGACCGCGGCTACGGCTCGGGCACGCGCCAAATCGTGGCGCGCTGGCGTGAGGGCATGCCCGCCGCGCGGGCCGCGACCGCCGACTTTCCCGAGGGCTCGCTCGGCAACGGCGCGGCGATGCGTGTCGCGCCGGTCGGGGTCCTGTGGGCGCATGACCCGATCCGGCTGGCCGAGGTCGCGCTGCGGTCCGCGGCGCTGACGCACGCCCATCCCGTGGGCATCGACGGCGCGGTGGTCCAGGCCAGGGCAGTCGGGCTGGCCGTCGTGCGCGGCCGGTTCGGGCCCGATGAGCTGGCGGAGCTGGCCGCGTCCGCAGCCACACCGGAGCTGCGCGAGGGGCTCGCCGATGCGCGGCGGCTGTGCGACGACCCGCCCGAGCAGCCGGTGGAGGTCGCCGTCGAGTTGGGCACCTCGCCGGTCGCGCACCGGTCGGTCCCTGCCGCGCTGTGGCTGGCCGCGTCGTCGGACAGCTTCGCGGAGGCGGTCATGGGCGCGTTGGAGCTGGGCGGCGACATGGACACGATCGCCGCGATGGCCGGCGCGGTGCTGGGCGCCGCCGGCGGCCTCGACGTGATTCCGAAGGAGTGGCTGGACCTGCTGGAGGACGGGCCACGCGGTCGCGCCTACACCATGGCGTTGGCCAGGCGGCTGGCCGATGTCGCCGAGGGGCTGCGGCGGGGCGGGTAACCTCCCGCGCATGCGCATCGCCCGTGTCGCAGGTCCCGACGGCCCCACGTTCTGCGTGGTCCGCGACGAGCACGTCGTCCTCATCGAGGGGCACCCGTTCGGTGAGTTCTCACTGACCGGCCGGGCCGCCCCGCTGGAGAAGGTGCGCCTGCTCGCGCCGGTGATCCCGTCGAAGATCCTGTGCGTCGGCAAGAACTACGCCGACCATGCCGCTGAGCTGGACAGCGACGTGCCTGCGGAGCCGCTGATCTTCTCGAAACCCGCCACCGCGGTGATCGGCCCGGGCGACGAGATCCGCCTGCCCGGGCTGTCCGAGCTGGTCCATCACGAGGCCGAGTTGGCGGTCGTGATCAGGCGGCTGACACGCAAGGTGGCGCCCGCGGACGCGCTGGGCGCGGTGCTCGGCTACACGTGCGCGAACGACGTGACCGCCCGTGACCTCCAGCTGCGCGACGGCCAGTGGACCCGGGCGAAGGGCTTCGACACGTTCTGCCCCCTCGGCCCCTGGATCGAGACCGACCTGGACCCGTCCGACGGCCTGCGCGTGCGAGCCCTGGTCAACGGCGAGGTGCGCCAGGACGGCACCACCGTCGACCTGATCTTCGACGTCCCGACGATCATCTGCCACTGCGCCGCCTTCACGACCCTGCTGCCCGGCGACGTGATCCTGACCGGCACCCCCTCCGGCGTCGGCCCGATCCTCCCCGGCGACACCGTCACCATCGACATCGACCGCATCGGCCCCCTCACGAATACCGCCATCGCCGACCCGTGAGCCGACGCTGCCGGCCAAGGCCTGCCTGCGGCGATTTCTGGACGTTGCAGCTTGCGATCAGCTTTCCGTCGAATTCGGCGGAAAACTGCAGTTCAGGTGGGCAAGGCGGCAGTTTGGATGCAGTTTTCCGCCCCTCAGAGTCTGTTGCAGAATCAATGGGAGTGGCTCTCCAGGGATGGCTGAGTGCCGCGGGCCGTGGGCGCCTTTTGGGTCAGCCGCACTGCAGGTTTCCTCCGTATTCGGAGGAAACCTGCAGGTCAGGCGGGCGTTGTCGGGCTTGAGGCACAGGTTTCCTCCGTATTCTGAGGAAACCTGCATCTTTGGCTCGAGCGCCCCGACTGGAGGGCCCGTGAGATTTTGCAACAGACTCCTCACGACAGAAAACTGCATCCAACGCAAGAGGGCTCCGGGTGCGTGTTCGATACCTGGGCGGCCGAGCTTCTGGCGTCAGCCCGTCGGTCACCGTAGAGCGTCCCGTGGAGATGCATCCGCCGTCTGTTGGCCGGGACCCGGCTCGCCGAGCAGGCCGGGCGGGTCCGCCAGGAGCAGAACTGGATTGGGGAGCAGCTGCAACCGGGGCTCGGCGACGTTCGTTTCTCCGCCTGCCGAGCGCATGCGGCCCCTGCTGGATGGCCTCTGCGCATTCCGCGACGACGCCCTGCCCTGTGGCGCCGGTCAGCAGTCGACGACGGCGACTGATTTGCCCGCTGCGGCCACGAGGCGGCGGATATCGTCGGGATCGCTCGTAAGGATGCGGTCACCCGGTCGAGCGACCAGGACCAGCGTCGCGTCGATCGGGTCGCCCGTGCCCGTCCGGCCAAGCAGTACGCCCGCTTCACGGCCCATCTGCTCATCGACCGAGCGCACATCAACGCCTTGGAGCAGCCGAGCCAGGTTCACCTGGCGGCCCTTCGAATCGCGCCACACCTGCGCGACCACGACCGCGTTGCTGCGGAGCTCCAAGCCGTGGCGTTGCGCAACGCGCAGCCGAGCGATCAGCGACTTGTCATCTCGCTCGACAGCGACGAATGCGCCAGCGTCCAGGACAAGGGCGGTCACGCCGCCGGTGATTCCGCGCGCAGCCCGAGTTCGCGCTCAGCCTGCTCGAGGTCCTGAGCCGTCAACGGCCCGTGGCGGCTCTCCCATTCATCGAGGAACGATTCCAGAGCCTCAGCCCGCAGCTTGGTCGCGGCCGCCTCAGCCAACCATGAGGACAGGCCTTTGCCCGCACGCCTGGCCGCGCCCCGTACGGCATCGCCGAGGCCGGCGTCGAACGAGATGCTCATCTTGTCAACCTTCATGCTCACAGCATACCGCAGCATGTACACACCACAGTACTCTGACGAAATCGCTGGCGTGTCAGCCATGGGCTGACGGGGCTGGCTGGGGGGGACGGGTGCCCGCAGGTTGACGGCCTGGCGGCCGGACTCCACACAGCAGCGGTGTAGGCGCCGCCGATCGTCCGACCAAATCAACCAGGGCGGCCAGCGACCCGCGACCACCCCTCATTGAGCAACGGCCCCACCCGCTCGGATACGGCGGGCATCCGCGTCACCGCACCCCCTCGCCACCGCGCCTGACTAGGTCCAATGCCACCAGCTTAATGTCATGGGTGTGGTTCTGACCAGCGGAAACCCAGGATCCAACCGTCAACCAGCCGCCTAAGTCGGTGGCATTGCGCTTAGGTCGCCTTTTTCGGCATACGTACTCACTGCTCGGGATGGTTGGAAGCGTTGAACTCCGTCCTCTCGTGTCCAAGGTTACAATGTGACCTTGAACACGAGACAGCGGAGTGGGCAGGGTTGTGCGGCGTCGGTGGGTACAGCCGGTTTGATGTGGGCATGTCACGCCGGGGCCGTGAGGGATGCGAGTACGAAGCGTACGTGCCCGACCCGCTGGCGGGCAGGGCCTTCAGGCTCGATGGCGCGGTCGCCGCCGACGTTGCCGACGCCGAGGCGGCCATCGCCCGGCTCAACGCCGCTGTCGCGACGCTGGTCGATACCGAAGCGCTCGCCCGCCTTCTCCTGCGGGCCGAGTCGGTGGGGTCGTCGCGCATCGAGGGCTTGTGGTCGGTGGCCGCCGGCTCCTGCGAGCGGAGGCCGCCCGTGCCCTGGGCGAGCCCGCGGACGACGTTACCGCTGAGGAGGTCCTCGGCAATATCGAGGCCATGACCTGGGCGGTCGACCGTCTGGCGTCAACCCCGTCGGTCACCGTGGACGGGATCGGGGAGGTGCATCGCCGTCTGTTGGGGGGCACCCGGCTCGTCGAGCAGGCAGGGCGGGTCCGCGAGGAGCAGAACTGGATCGGCGGCAGCGGCTACAACCCGTGCTCGGCGGCGTTCGTTCCGCCGCCTGCTGAGCACGTCCGGCCCCTGCTGGATGACCTGTGCGCATTCTGCGACGGCGACGCCCTGCCCTGCGTTGTCCAGGCCGCGATCGCCCATGCGCAGTTCGAGACGATCCACCCGTTCATCGACGGCAACGGGCGCACCGGCCGCGCGCTGATCCATGTCATCCTCCGTCGGCGGGGCCTGGCCCCACGGGTCCTGCCCCCGGTGTCGCTCGTGCCCGCGACCTGGTCTCAGGCCTACGTCGACGACCTGGTGGCCACCCGATTCATGGGCAGCCCCGACGCTGAGGTCGCCCATGAGGGAATCAACCGCTGGGTCGGGACGTTCGCCGCCGCGTGCCGGCGAGCCCTCGACGACGCTGTCGACTTCGCCTCACGCATCAGCGGTCTTCAGGGACGGTGGCGGGAGTCGCTCGGCCGCGTCCGATCCGGCTCCTCGACCGCGCTGCGCTGGATGCCGAGCACTGCTCAGGCCTGGTGATGAGCACATCGTGACAGATATGGCTGGAACTGCTCATTCGCCCGAAAGTACAGCACTAGCTGCATGGTTACACTTCTGCTTCTAAGCGAGAGGATGGAGGTTTGACGTTGCGCGTTGGGTGGCCTGCGGTCGGGTGGGAGGATCGGGATTGGTCGTGGCCTGGCGGGCTGCGACCGCCGAGGGCGGACCGTCTGTTCACTCGCTACCGGTCGGCCGTCCCGCCACGCATCGCGGATGCCGATGCCTGGCTCAGCGGGGCGGTGGCGAACCGTGTGGCGGCGGCGGAGGCCGCGATCGCTCGCCTGGATGCGCAGCGCCCTGCCGATCTCACCGCGTTCAGCGGGCTGCTGCTGCGCTCGGAGTCTGTCGCCTCTTCGAAAATCGAGCACCTCGACGTCTCCCACCGCGATGTGTCCGCGGCGATGGTCGGGGCACGGTCGTCGAGGTCGACGGCGGGGCGCGTCGCGGCGAACCTCCAGGCGATGCAGCTTGCGATCGGCAAGGCCGGCCTCGGGGACGAGTTCACGCTGGACGACCTGCTCAGCATTCACCACGTGCTCATGCGTGACGACCCGTACGAGGGGCGCTGCGCGGGGACCGTGCGGCAGGACCAGAACTGGATCGGGGGCAGCGATCACGCCCCCCGGGAGGCGCTGTTCGTGCCGCCGCGTCCCGAGCTGGTGTCGACGCTGCTCGAGGACCTCGTCGCGTTCATGAACCGCGCCGACCTCCCGCCCATCGTGCAGGCGGCCATCGCCCATGCGCAGTTCGAGACCATTCACCCGTTCGGCGACGGCAATGGCCGCACAGGTCGCGTCCTGATCCATGCGGTGCTGCGCAGGCGCCGCGCTGTGCAGAAGGTGAATGTCCCAGTCTCGACGGTCCTGCTCGCTGACCCGGAAGGCTACTTCGACGGGCTCACCGCGTACAGGGACGGCGACCTCGGCCTGTGGCTCACACGGTTCGCGGACGCGGCGGCACGCGCGGCCGAGCATGGGCAGGCGGTCGCGGATGAGTTCGAGCAGCTGCGGCGCGAGTGGTGGGACGAGGTCAAGCCTCGGACAGGCTCAACGGTCGAGGCGCTGCTGCACGTCGCCTCCCGCCAGCCGGTCATGACCGTGGAGCACCTCCGCGATGCGCTGCCCGGGGCGAGCGACCCCGCGATCTACCGCGCTATCGACCGCCTCTGCCGCGCGGGGGTGCTGGTCGAGGTCACCGGCTACGGCCGGAACCGAGTCTGGGCCGCCCAGGACGTCCTGGACCTGCTCGATGAGTTCGAGCGCACCGTCGGCCGCCGACGGCTGCCCCAGGCCATCGACGGTGGGTGACCCCCGCATCTCTTGCACCGACCCGCCGCACGCCCAGCCCGGCCACCAGCGTGTCCGTATCCTGATCCGGCGTGATCGACCTCGGGTCCGGACGCGGAGGAGGGCCATCCGGCCCCAGTCTACTCATTGGACTTGCCATGGTCTAGCGCCTAGACTTATGCTCATGAAGTCCATGACCACCAGAGCCCTTCGCAGGTTACTGCGGTCCAAGGGTTGTGTTGAAGGTGGGGGCAAGGGATCGCACGAGAGGTGGACCGCTCCTGGCGGTCGCAGCACGACGCTCAAGGCGGGCGTCAAGCAGCAGGCACCCGGCACGCTGCGGGCGATCCAGGCTGCGCTCGCGCAGGAGTTCGGGGATCGATGGATCGAGGAGGCCCAGCAGTGAGCCGCCGCACCGCACACGCTGAGTGGGACCCCACGGGCTGGTGGGTCGTCACCGTGCCTGACGTGCCCGGAGCGATCACCCAGGTCAAGCGACTCGACCAGGTGCGAGCGGAGATCGCCGAAGCCATCGAGATCCAGACCGGCGAGGCTCCGGCGCCCGAGCAGATCGACGTGCGCTGGGACGTTCCCGGCGAGGCTGGCATTGCCGCCGAGCGGGCTCGCAAGCTGCGGGCGGAGGCCGAGCGCATGTCTGCGGAAGCAGGCCGCTCGACCCGAGAGGCGGTGCGTACGTTGCATCGGGCTGGTTTCTCGCTGCGGGACATCGGCGCCATGACGGGGATCTCGTACCAGCGAGCCCAGCAGATCACGTCAGCCAAGCCGTGACGCCGCGAGGTCGCCAGCCGAGTCTTGTAGCTGTGGGCGGAGGCCGCCCGTGCCTTGGTCCTCGGCAGCATCGAGGCTCTGACCTGGGCGGTCGAGCTTCTGGCGTCAGCCCCGTCGGTGCCCCCGTAGAGCGTCCCGTGGCGATGCGTCCGCCGTCTGTTGGTCGGCAGGGCAGCGGCTCGCTGAGCAGGCCGGGTGGGTCCGCCAGGAGCAGAACTGGCTCGGCGGCAGCGCCTACAGCGCGTGCTTCCTCCGCCTGCCGAACACATACGGCTCCTGCTGGATGGCCCCTGCGCGTTCCGCGACGACGCCCTGCCCTGTGCCCGCCAGTCAGCAGCTGACGACGGCGACTGATCTGCCCGCCGCGGCCACGAGACGGCGGAGGTCGTCGGGATCGCTCGTGAGGATGCGGTCATCCGGTCGAATGACCAGGACCAGCGTGGCGTCGATCGGGTCGCCGGTGCCCGTCGGGCCGAGCAGTACTCCAGCGCCCAGCGCCGAGCCAGCCGACCAGCACCGCACAGCTCCCGCCTCGATTTCTGGACGTTCAGAGCGCCGGGATAAACCGGCATGGAGAAGGAGATGAGAGAGCTCTACACCGAAGGAGTAGCGACCCACGGTGACCCCGAGTCATGCGTCGTCGTTCGCGAGGGCGGAGGCGAA
>JBOGEA010000144.1:0-13795 GCA_050743205.1 Egibacteraceae bacterium
CGCTTGCGGTCCGGGCGCTGGCGTCTCGACGGGCGCTTCCGTGGGGACCACAACCGGAGCCGCCGCAACCGGCGCCGCCACCGCCGCAACCGGCGGCGTGACCGGTGCTGCCACCGCCGCGACCGGCGGCGCAACCGCCGCCGCCGTCACCGGGGCGCGGCGCTCCAGGCGGTCAAGGCGGGCGGCGAGGGCGGCGGGGTCGCCTGAGGCCTCGGGCAGGGCCGCCTTCACCAGCGCGATCTCCAGCGGCAGGCGGGTGTTGCCGCGGCGCATCTGAGCCTGGGCGTCGGCGAGCAGCTCGATGGCGCGGACCAGCTCGACGCGGCCCAGCCGGCCGGACTGCGCCGTCAGGCGGGCCAGGCGCTCGGGGGTGGTCTCGACCAGGCCGGCGTCGGGCGCGGCCTGCAGGAGCATCAGGCTGCGCAGGTGCTCGACGGCGTCGCGGGCCAGCTGGCGCAGGTCCTGGCCGCCGTCGGCCAGACGCCCGACGGCGGTGAGGAGCCCGGGCACGTCGCCGGTCCCGATCCCGTCGGCGATCTCAGCGAGCACCTGGTCGGGCACCACGCCGAGCACGTCGGCGACGCCGTCCACCGTGACCTTGGCGCCGGTGAACGCCATGACCTGGTCGAGCACCGAGAGCGTGTCGCGGGCGCTGCCGTCGCCGGCGCGGACGATCAGGTCGATCGTGCCCGGCTCGAAAGCCAGGCCCTCGCGCTCACCGATCATCGCCACGTGCCGGGCGAGGTCCGCGGCGGTCAGGCGCTTGAGGTCGAAGCGCTGGGTGCGCGAGAGGATCGTGGGCGGCACCTTGTGGGGCTCGGTCGTGGCGAACACGAACATGACGTGGCCGGGCGGCTCCTCGACGGTCTTGAGGAAGGCGTTCCACCCGGCCGTGGAGAGCATGTGGCACTCGTCGACGATGTAGACCTTCATCCGCGCCGACGCCGGGGCGAAGGCGACCCGGTCGCGGAGGTCGCGGACGTCGTCGACCCCGCCGTGGCTGGCGGCGTCGATCTCGATGACGTCGATGCTGCTGCCCGTGGTGATGGCGACGCACTGGGCGCAGGCGTTGCAGGGCGTCGCGGTGGGGCCGGACTCGCAGTTGACCGCTTTGGCCAGGATGCGCGCGGTCGAGGTCTTGCCGGTCCCGCGCGGGCCGGTGAACAGGTAGGCGTGATGGAGGCTCCCCGCCACGACGGCGTTCGCGAGCGTCGTCGTGACGTGCGCCTGTCCCACGATCTCGGCGAACGTCTGGGACCGGTATTTGCGATAGAGCGAGACGTGAGCCACGCGCGCCATCCTCTACACCGAAAAGCCGTGGTCACCACCGGACGGGCGATGCGGCGCGGTTGGCCGGGGCACCCGTCACGGACCGCTTATGGCTGCTGCCTTCCGGCCCTGACCAGGTTCACGGCGCGACGTCGCACGGGACCTCACTGCTCACCCGCCCGATGCTGACCACGGCGGATTGGGGGAGTATACCGGCCGCCCCGCGCCTCGCGGACGCGAGTTCCTCACCGCAGCGCCCGGAGGGCCTCGTCGAAGGTCGCGACGCCGATCACCCGCAGATCGCTGCCGGCGGGCACGCCCTGGCGGGCCTCCGCAAGCTGCTCCTGGGGCGCGAGGAACACGTCGATGCCCTGGCGGTCAGCGGCGAGCACCTTCTGCGTGATGCCGCTGATCAGCCCGACGGTGCCATCGAAGGTGATCGTTCCGGTGCCGGCGATCAGGCGGCCGCCGGCCAGGTCGACGGGGTCCACCTTGTCGAAGACCGCCAGGGCGATCATCAGCCCGGCGCTCGGGCCGCCGGTGCCGCCCGTGTCGACGGTCACCGGCACGGGCAGGTCGATGGTCGCGTTGTGGGTCATGACCAGGATCCCCAGCACAGGCCGCTCGGGCTGGTCAGGCGACGGCCGCGGGGTCACCTCGACATCGGTGAGCCGCCCCGCGCGGCGCACGGTCAGGCGCAGCGGCTGTGCCAGGACCGACCCGCGCAGCGCGTCGTCGGTCTCGATCCGCTTCCCGTCCACCTCGAGGATCACGTCACCGAGCAGCAGCGCGTCTTCGGCCGGCGAGCCGGGCATGACGTCGACGACGAGCGCCCCCTCGCCGCCGAAGGCCTCGGGGCCGATCGCGTACCCCGCCGCGCGCAGCCCCACCGCGGCGCCGCGCCGGGCGGACTGCTCGAAGATCACCTGCTGGTGGGCGAAGTACGCGGCGTCGGACAGGCGCGGTGGAATCACCTCGTCGGCTGAGACGACGGCGGTGTCGGGATCGAACCACGCGGCGA
This sequence comes from Egibacteraceae bacterium, assembly GCA_050743205.1. Taxonomy (GTDB): domain Bacteria; phylum Actinomycetota; class Nitriliruptoria; order Euzebyales; family Egibacteraceae; genus JBOGED01. The sequence goes on from JBOGEA010000144.1 coordinate 2,291, forward strand.
CGAGCTGCGCGAGGGTGGCCCTCTGCAGCTGGACGGTCGTGAACAGGAAGTCGCCGTCGATGGGCTCGACCGACGGGGCCTCCACCTGGAGACGGTCGTTCAACCCCACCACCGAGCCCGGCGTCTCCAAGAAGTACGGGAGCGGCACCAGCAACGCCGCCGAGACCAGCATCAGCGCCGCCACGACCGTCGCGGCCAGCCTGCCCGGCCGCACTAGGCGCTTCGGATGGGACGGCGGCGCGCGGCGTTGACGACTGTTGTGTGCTGGATCCCGGCGGTATACCGCCGCGATCCAGCACACAACCAGCGCGGGGTGACGCCCAACGTGCGCCACCCGACCCGGCAGACTCGACTCACGCGCAACAGGTCTCGTCCATCCAAGGCCACTAGTCAGCGACGAGGCTGGGGGTCAACAGCCCCACCGCGCTGCCGCCGTCCGTCACCACGAGCGTCTGCCCGGGCGCGCGCGTCAGCGCCTGCATGACGGCGCCCATCGGCGTGTCCGCCCCGACCGTGCGGCCCGCCAGCGGCAGCGCCACGTCACGAACCCGAGTGAGCGGCCACGCGCTGCTCGGGACGGCCTCGATCTGCTCCAGCAGCACCACACCGGCCAGCGGCGTCCCGACCGGCCAGGGCAGCGACGGGCGCTGGCGGACCCAAAGCACCGCCTCATCCAACGGCATGTCCGGGTCGAGCGCCTGGGGGACGCTGCCCATCCGCTCGCGGGCGGTGCGCCGCGCCAGGCGCTCCTGCAGCCGCGCCCGGCGGTGCGAGTCCGCCGCGCCGCGGAAGAGGAAGTACCCCACCAGGATCCGCCACAGCGCGTTGAAGGCGCCTGGCCGGTCGATGACGAGACCCCACACTCCCCAGGCCGCCAGGCCGAGCGCGAAGACCTGCCCGACCCGCGCCGCCCAGCGCGTGGCCTGGTGCGGCCGGCCCGTCGCCCCCCACAGGATCGAGCGCAGGATCCTGCCCCCGTCCAGCGGGTAGCCCGGCAGGACGTTGAAGACCGCGAGCAGGAGGTTGATCAACGCGAGGTAGCCCGTCACGGCGGCGACCAGCGGGAACGCGCCCGCGGCGAAGGTGGCCAGCCAGAACAGCGCGGCGAGCACCAGGCTGACGAGCGGCCCGATCCCGACGATCACGAACTCGTCTTTGGCCGATTCGGCCTCTCCTGACTCGGTCACACCGCCCAGCCCGAACAGGGTGATCCCCGCCACGGGGAGCCCGCGGTTCAGGCTGGCCCACGCGTGACCCAGCTCATGGGCCAGGATGCTCGCGGAGAACAGCAGCGTCCCGGCGACCGCCGCGACGATCATCACGAGCGGGCTCGCGCCACTCACCGCCCCGCTCACGTACTGGAACAGGAACAGCAGGAACAGCCCCGCGATCACCAGCCACGACCCGTCCACCCGGACGGGAACCCCCCGAACGCGGAACAGCGTGCGCGCGCCGGGGAACAAGCCGGCCGCGGCGGGCGGGGACGGGGCGGAGGAGGATGCGCTCATCTGACTCCCGCTATACTGCCCTACGCCCCGAGCCTCCGCCTCGGGCATCCTCTTTACGGAGTCGTCGCCTAGTCTGGCCTATGGCGCGGTCTTGGAATGGCCGTAGGGCGTAACAGCCCTCGAGAGTTCGAATCTCTCCGACTCCGCCAGATCACGCCCTGCCTGCCTTGTCTGTCTGTGGCACGAGACTAGCCTGAAGACAGTGCAGTGCCATGAAAGATCATCACGGTTGCTCATTTTCCTGGCGTGACCCGAGGCAGGCGCCAGGACACCCCCATCATGGGAGAGGTTCGCGGGCGGGCACGACGACAGGAGAAGGAGCATGCGGGGCTCCTCGGGCATCATCAGCGCGTGGTTGGCTGTTCTCCTGCTTGGCGCTGGCGCGTCTGGAGGCGAAGCGGCGGCGTCATCGCAGGCGACGGGCACCGAACCTGCGGACCCAGTTGGGCGGGTCACCTCAGTGGACGCCGTTGAGCGCGCCACGGTGCGGATCGAGTCGGTGGGGTCGTTCCAGGACCCTGGGACTGAGCAGGAGTTGTACGCCGGATCGGGATCCGGGTTCATCATCGACCCATCGGGCATTGCGGTGACGAACAACCACGTCGTCACGGGCGGGGCGCTGTTCAACGTCTATGTCAGTGGAGAGGCCGAACCGCTCGACGCGCGGGTCCTGGGGGTCTCGGAGTGCTCAGACCTCGCGGTCATCGACATCGAGGGCGAGGGCTTCCCCTACCTGGACTGGTACGACGGTGAGATCGACCCATTGCTGGAGGTGTTCGCGGCCGGCTTCCCGTTCGGAGACCCCGAATTCACGCTCACCGACGGCATCGTCAACGCCGTGAGGAAGAATATCGACACGGAGTGGGCATCCGTCGACAACGTGATCGAGCACGGCGCCCGGATCCGGCCCGGCAGCTCGGGCGGCCCGCTCGTGACGGTCGATGGTCTGGCAGTGGGTGTGAACTACGCTGGCAACGATCTGACGGACCGGAACCTCGCGATCAGCGCGGCCGAGGCGCAGCCGCTCATCGAGCAGCTCCGGGCAGGCCAGGACATCACGTCGATCGGCGTCAACGGCCAAGCGTTCTCTGACGGCGAGGGCATCGGGGCCATCTGGGTCGCGTCGGTCGCGTCCGGTTCGCCCGCGCAGAAGGCCGGTGTCCGCAGCGGTGACCTCATCACCCATCTTGAGCACGTGCCCCTCGCCCAGGACGGCACGATGGCCACTTACTGCGACATCCTGCGCAGCCACGGCCCCGAGGACGCGCTCGCGCTGGAGGTGTATCGGCCTGACACCGGGGAGGTGCTGACCGGCCAGATCAACGGCGACGCGCCGACTGAGACGCCGACTGAGACGCCGACTGAGACGCCGACTGAGGCGCCGACTGAGACGCCGACTGAGGCGCCGACTGAGGCGCCGACTGAGACGCCGACTGAGACGCCGACCGAGACGCCGACTGAGACGCCGACCGAGACGCCGACCGAGGCGCCGACCAGCTACGACGGGTTCGTGACGGTGACGGACGACACAGGCGCCATCACCGTTGACATACCGGTCGAGTGGTCAGACGTCAACGGCTCACCGTTCGCCGACGACCAGCGCCGTCGCTACGCCGAGCTTCGCGCGGCCAGCAACCTCGACGACTTCTTCAACGGTTGGGGCACCCCGGGGGCGATCGTGACCGCGACCTCGCAAGTCGACAGCGAAGTCGAACTGCTCGATGAACTCGTTGAGCCGCTGTCCGAGGACTGCGCCTACGCCGGCCGCGAGCCTTACTCGATCCCGCCCTACATCGGCCAGGCCGATTTCTACGAGGACTGCGGCGGGACCGGCGCCAGCTACGCCGTCTTCGGCTTGCGGCCGGAGACCGGCGGATTCGTCATCAGGATCCAGATCCAGATCAACAGCGACCGCGACATCGACGCGGGCGCCAGAGTCCTCACCACGTTGGTCGTGGACAGCACCCGCTTGGAGCAGGCCTCGTCTTCGCCTTTGCCTCCGCCTTCGTCCAGCCCCAGCCCCATCCCCACGCCGAGCCCTATCCCGAGCCCGAGCCCGGACGATCCCGCGCCTGACGGGTATATGACGGTGATGGACGACACGGGCGCCATCACCGTTGACATACCGGTCGAGTGGTCAGACATCAACGGCGCCCCGTTCACCGACGACCATGGCCGCCGTTACTACGCCGCGCTCAGCGCAGCGAGTGATCTTGAGGCGTTTCTCAACGGTTGGGACACTCCGGGAGTCACCATCAACGTGACCTCGCAGGTGAGCAGTGAGGTCGAGCTGCTCGATGAGTTCATCGAACCGCTGTCCGCGGACTGCACCTACGCCGGGCGGGAATCCGCCTCGGACGAGGTCAATGTCGTCCAGTTCGATCGGTATGAGGACTGTGGGGAGGCCGGCGCCATCCTCGCCGTCATCGGCATGCAGCCGGTGGACGGCGGATTCGTCGCCGTGATCCAGATCAACAGCGACCGCGACCGCGACGCGCTCGAACAGATCCTCGCCTCGCTCACGGTGAGCAGCCCATCGTAGAAGGCCCGGGCGGGATGGAGATGGACGCGGGGCTGTGGCTTTCTTGTGATACGGTATTTCCGTATCATCAAAGTGACGCATCGCAGTACCACGGTGATACCGTATTCGACATGGAGAAAGCTGACCTGCACTTGTCGATTCAGAACCGCGGGACGCTGACGCTGCCCCCAGGTCTTCGGCGTCGCCACCATCTCGACAGGCCGGGAGCCCAAGTGCGCGTGGTGGAGCGTGATGACGGGGTGATCGAGCTTCATCCGCTCGTGCCCGTCCCAGCGGACCAGGCGTGGTTTTGGACCGAGCGCTGGCAGGCGATGGAGCGCGAGGCGGATGGGGACATCGCGGCTGGTCGCGTGCAGGTCACGGATGGCCCTGACGAGTTCCTGGCCGCGCTCGCTGAGCCGCCGGGCGAGTGAAGTTTGAGCGTACCGGGGCATTTGACGCTGACTGGAGACGGCTGTCCGCGCAGGAACGCGAGCTGTTCCGCGCGAAGGTACGCGACTTCCACGAAGCTGCGGTCGCGCAAGCAGGCAATCCGGGGACTCGCTGGCCCGGCGGCCTTCGGGTCAAGTCGGTCGAAGGTGCGCCCGGGATTTGGGAGATGACGTGGTCATTCTCCGGCCCCGACGGGAGGGCCACCTTCGAATGGATGACGATCGACGGCGCGTCCGGCATCCGCTGGAGGCGGATCGGCGGTCACGCGATCTTCAAAGCCCCGTAGTTCCGCGCTTCGGGCGGGCGGCGCTGGGCGCCTCGGTTCCCGGGTCCCTGACGTCGTGGCCAGTTCCAGGCGGCGGTGCCGCGTCAGCCTGTTCGCACCGATTTCCGGGTCTTCTTACACATCCGTCGGTGCAGCACAGGCCTGGTGATGAGCACATCGTGACAGATATGGCTGGAACTGCTCATTCGCCCGGAAGTGCACACCAGTTGCGCACCCCGTGATCAACGCCTGGCGGCAGCCGCTGCGACACGTTCACTCACCGCTGCAACAGGTACCGAACGAACGGGTGGGATCCCTCTAACCTTTAGCCCTCTACCAGTACGTTCGCCCTGGAGCGTCAGGGAGGACTGGTGGCGGCACCACCCCACGAGGGCATACCAAGAGGCCGATTTTCGCGGCGGGTAGGGCAGCTGCCCAGGTCCGGCGACGTCGGAGATCCGCGGACTTCGTCCTCGCTCGGCCTGCGTGTGGCGGCTGTGCAATGGGTTGGTTGGCCTCGGCGAGGTGGGTGGGGGGTCAGGAGAAGATGGGGTCGCCGATGCGGTGGACCATGATGCGGTTCGTGCCGCCTTGGCCGCCTGGTGGGCCGGTGACGATGACGACTCGGTCGCCCCTGCGCGCCAAGCTGGCGTTGGTCAGGGCGCGCTCGGCGGCGGTGAGCAGCTCGGTGGCCAGGCCTTTCATCGGCACGAACGCCGCCTCGGTGCCCCACATCAGCGCTGTGCGGCGCCGGGTCGGATCGTAGGGCGTCAGGCCGAGCACGCGCATCGGCGGCCGGTACTTGCTGACCAGCTGCACCGACGAGCCGGTGATCGTGTAGACGACGATGGCCACAGCGTGGACGTCGCGGGCCACCGCGCACGCGGCTTTGGCCACGATCCGGCTGACCCCGGCCTCGTGGTGCGGGGGCGGGGACGGGTGCATGAGCTGGGGCGAGGCCTCGGCGACCTCGATGATCGTCGCCATCGTCCGCACGGCCTCGACGGGGTAGCGGCCCACCGCGGTCTCGCCCGACAGCATCAGCGCGTCGGTCCCGTCGAACACCGCGTTCGCCACGTCGCTGGCCTCAGCCCGGGTCGGCCGGGGCGCGCTGATCATGCTCTGGAGCATCTCGGTCGCGGTGATGACCAGGCGAGCCTCGGCGTTCGCCTCGGCGATGATCTCCTTCTGGATCGCGGGCACCTGCTCGGGGCCCATCTCCACGCCCAGGTCGCCTCGCGCCACCATCACGCCGTCGGCGTCGTCGATGATCTCGGCCAGGTTGGCGATCGACTCGGGCCGCTCGAGCTTCGCGATGATCGGGCACTCGACGCCCAGCGCGTCGACCCGCTTTTTGGCATCGCGCACGTCACGCGCCTGCCGCACGAACGACAGCGCGATCCAGTCGATCCCCAGGCCCAGCGCGAACGCCATGTCGTCGGCGTCCTTGTCCGTCATGCTCGGCGCGGAGATCTGGACGCCGGGAAGGTTCACGCCCTTGTGCGACGTCGCGACCCCGCCGGCCACCACCCGCGCCCACACGCCCTCTTTGTCGACATGGGAGCAGACCAGCCGGATCGATCCGTCGTCGATCAGCACGACCGCGCCAGGCTCCACATCGGTGGCCAGCCCCGGGTACACGACCGGCAGCGCCGGCTCGCCGCCGCTGAAGCAGTCGTCGAGCCGTTCGCAGCCAGGGACGAGCAGCACCTCCGAGCCCGTCGGCAGCACGACCCCGCCAACCGGGCACGTGCCCAGCCGTATCTTCGGTCCCTGCAGATCCGCCATGCTCCCGACGTTGCGGCCCAGGCGGGTCGCGACCTGCCGCACCATCTCAAGCCGGCGCGCGTGGGTGGCATGGTCGCTGTGCGAGAAGTTCAGTCGGACGACATCGATCCCGGCCTCGACCGCGGCGCGCAGGACCTCCCGGTCGTCCATCGCAGGACCGAGAGTGGCAACAATCTTCGCTCTTCGCATGTGCCGGTCTCCCGCGAGACTCAGTGAAATACCCACGCCAGCCTATGCGTCGCCACGTCCCCGGACGACTAGGCCGACGGGCCAGGACGTCGGGCAGGTCGATGCCAAGCCGCCCCGCTCGGGGTCGCCGAGCCCGAGGAACTCCGGCCCTCGGGCTCGTGGTCCTCAGCTCGGTTATGCGCTCGAGGACTGCGCGCGGGTCACGCCCGGGACGTGCGCAGCTCGACCTGCCAGACTTGACTCACGCGCAACAGATTGGGCCTCTCGGCAGGGGGGCACGACAGCAGCCGTCATTCCTGTACGGTAAAAGCCGTCATTCCTGTATGGTAAAAGCCGTCATTCCTGTATGGTAAAAGCCGTCGTGATGGTATGGTGCAGGTCGTGGAGTACCTGCGCCGGGTCATTGACGACGAGTTGGACGTGCTGCTCGAGGAACTCGCCGCTGTGGCGCTCGAGGGTCCCCGTGGCGCAGGGAAGACAGAAAGCGCGCTGCGTCGCGCCCGGACCCGGGTGAACCTCGACGAGCCGGCGGCCGCGGAGGTGTTCGCTGCGGACCCGATCGGGTTCCTCGACATGGCCCAGGCCCCGGTCCTGGTCGATGAGTGGCAGCGGGTCCCGTCGAGTTGGGACGCGGTCCGCCGGCTCGTCGACGCCGACCCGCGGCGGGCCGGCCGGTTCCTGCTCACGGGCTCGGCGTCGCCGTTGCAGCCACCGGCGCACTCTGGAGCGGGCCGGATCGTCACGGTCCGGATGCGCCCGATGACCCTGCCGGAGCGGGGAGTGACCAGCCCGACGGTGAGCCTGGCCGCCCTGCTGACCGGTGATCGGCCGCCTGTGGCCGGGACGAGCGCGATGGACCTGGCCGGGTACGCGACCGAGATCGCCGCGTCGGGATTCCCCGCGATCCGCGCGACGACCGGCCGGGCGCGCCGAGCGCAGATCGACTCCTACCTCCGCCTGCTCGTCGACCGCGACCTGCCCGAGCAGGGACGTCGGCCACGTGGGACCGAGGCGACGCTGCTGGCCTGGCTGCGCGCCGTCGCCGCGCAGACCGCCACCGTCATCTCCTGGGAGAAGATCCGCGACGCGGCATCCCCGGGCCGGGACGACAAACCAGCCCGTGGGACGACCAGAGTCTGGGAGGACGCCCTCGCCGCCATGTGGCTCCTCGACCCGGTCTCGGCCTGGCTCCCGGGCAAAGGCCACCTCCGCCGCCTCACCGCCAGCCCGAAACTGCATCTCGCCGACCCGGCGCTCGCGTTGCGGCTGCTCGGGTTCGACGAGTCGATGCTCCTGGCGGGCAGGTCGCCGACGGTCCGGCCAAGAGACGGCACCCTGTTCGCAAACCTGTTCGAGTCGCTGGTCGCGCTGTCGGCCCGAGTGTTCGCCCAAGCCGCCGAGGCAGCCGTCGGGCATCTGCGCACCGCTGGCGGCGAGCACGAGGTCGACCTGATCATCGAGCGTCTCGACGGGCGCGTCATCGCCGTCGAGGTGAAGCTGTCAGCGGCCGTCAGCGACGACGACCTCCGCCACCTTCGCTGGCTGGGCGACAGGATCGGCGACGACCTCCTCGACGCGATCGTGGTGACCACCGGCGCTCACGCCTACCGGCGCCCCGACGGGATCGCCGTCGTCCCCGCCGCCCTCCTCGGACCCTGAGCCCGCCCACCGCCGTCTCCGGCCACACTCTCCGGAGGCGATCGGCAACGGCTCGGCGGGCGCGAGGGGGAAGACGATTGCGTGCCGCTGTTCCGTCGCCGCTCTCGCGCATGGTGCCCCGATCCGAGAGCACTCGGTGCTGCTCCCACACGGTCGGCGCGGGTCAGCGACTACGCCATCGGCGTCGCCCTCTGGCGCAACGGCCACCTGGTCCACGGCCTCGGCCCGCGCCTGGCCGCGCTGATCGGCCCACAGCAATCGGCGATGACTGCGCTCAGCGGCGCCGGTGACGGTACAGGACCCGGAACGTCCCACGACGCGCGGAATGAATAGGGTGCGGCTCTCCCGAAGTGACGTCGCGGCGTCCTCCCACCTCCCTGCCGCTGTCTCGAACTGCCCTGCCAACGGTTCCGCGCCACATCGACAACGCAGGCAGTGGTTGTGTGCTGGATAACGGCGCTATACCGCCGATATCCAGCACACAACGCGCCGGTAGGCAGACCATGCCCGCTTGGTAACAGGCCGGTCACATGCGCCTCGTCACAAGTCCGCTGGCGCCGCGGCCCCACCGCCATGGAGCTCCAGAACCCCACCGGCCACACCGGTGCGGTGTTGGCGGTGGCGGTTGGCACGGTCGACGGGGATGCGGTGATGATCGTCAGCGGCGGCGACGATGCCAAGGTGCGGCTGTGGGGGCGCCCGCACCGGCCGGCCCCGCGGCCAGATGGCCGGCCCCAATCCGGTCGGAGCGGTGGCGTTCGGGGTCATCGAAGGCGACTCGCGGTGATCATCAGCGGTGGCGGTGTACGCGGCCTGGTGGGCACGGTGCGGGGTGTGGGACGCACACAGCGGCCGGCTGTAGACCGGCCACAGCCTACGGGGTGGCGTCGGTGGCGATGGGCAGATCGGCGGGACCCGGTGATCGTCAGCCGCAGCTCGGACGGCACCGTGCCGCTGTGCGACGCGCGGCCCCTGTCGCTGCTCTCGGTGATTCCAGCGCTCGTCGAGGTCCACGCGGTCGCGGTCATACCCGGCGGCGTTGCCATCGGCGCCGGCTTCTCGGTCCTTGTCATCGACGTCCCTGGCCTCCACCCGCCACCCGCCCATTCCCTGGCAGCCACAGGCGAACCCTCAACCCCTTCAAGTTCCTTCCGGCTGCTCTGGCGAAGGCTTAAGCGCGACTCCACGCATCGGCGCGAGTGACACGACGGCCGTCGTGCCGAGCGTTACATGGGAGCTCTCCTGACGGCGGCACCGGGAGCCGAGGACCTCACCAGGCGAGCCGCTGCGGTGTAGGCAGGTCAACCTCAAGCGGAACAACTGCCGAGGACGGCTCGCTACGCGCGAGATCCTCGCCCGTAGCGCGGCTCCACCGGCCTCGATGAGGTTCTGGCGGGACTCGAAGGTGTCGCCCTGGCTTGCCGCATCCGTCTCCGGGCCGGGGCTGGCCTTTGCGGAGGCTCCGCTGTTTTGACGCGGCTTCGTGGGAGACTCGTGGCGCAATGATGAGGAAGGCGGAGCGATGGATATGCCGGACCGGTTCACGGTGCCGCTGTACACGCTGAGTGAGGCGGCGCGCTGCCTTGCGGTGCCGCGGTCGACCTTCGCGTCGTGGGCGAGGGGGTACGAGCGGCGCCAGGCCGGCCGGCCGCCGGTCACAGGCGCGCCGGTCGTCACGGCGCTGCCTGAGCCGTCGGGCGGGGCCGCTCCCGTCGTGCCGTTCATCGGTCTGGCAGAGGGCATGGTGCTTGCGGCGATCCGGCGTCACGGTGTGTCGCTTCAGCGGATCCGCCCAGCCCTGCGGGTCATCGAAGAGCGGCTGGGCATCGCGCACGCGCTGGCCAGCCGCTCGCTCTACACCGACGGCGCCGAGGTGCTCTACGACTACGCCGAGGCGCAGGGCGAGACGCCCGAGGCAGCCAGCGCGCGCCAGCTCGTCGTGGTCCGCCATGGTCAGCGGGTATTCACCGAGGTGATCCAGGAGTACCTGCACCGGATCGAATACGCCCCTGACGGCTACGCGCGCCTTGTCCGCCTTCCCCAATATCAGCGTGCGGAAGTGGTCACCGATCCGGCCCGATCCTTCGGCCAGCCGATCTTCGAGCGCGGCGGCGCCCGGGTTTCCGATGTGCTCCAGCGTTTCTGGGCGGGGGAGGACCTCGATGTCCTAGCTGAAGACTTCGGGGTCCCCCAGGTACAGCTCGAGGACGTCCTGCGTGTCGCATCCCGACGGGCTGCCTGACCTGTTCTTAGACAGGAGCCTCGGGCGAGTTCAGGTCGCCCGAGGGCTCCGCGCCGCCGGGTTGCGCCTGGTCACCCTGGCCGAGCACTACGGCATCCCAGCAGATGAGCGGGTCGCTGACACCACCTGGCTGGCCGAGGCGGGAACCCGCGGCTGGGTCGTGTTCATGAAGGATGAGCGCATCCGTCGGAACTGGGCCGAGCGTGGAGCCCTTACGAAATACCATGTCCGCTGCTTTTGCCTGACCCGGCAAGACCTCATCGCCGCGGACATGACGAAGCGGTTTCTGGGCAACCTCCCAGCCGTGACGGCCGCATGCTCGAAACCGGGACCGTTCCTCTACGCGGTCCACGCGAACCGCCTCGTCCGCCTGTTACTGGAGCCTAGGCCGGCGGGTCAGCCGGGGCCGTCATTTCCGGAGGGCTCAGGCTCCGGTCCTGGTCGATGAGTGGCAGCGGGTCCCGTCGAGTTGGGACGCGGTCCGCCGGCTCGTCGATGGCGGCCCCGGAGCGGGGAGTGACCAGCCCGACGGTGAGCCTGGCCGCCCCGCTGACCGGTGACCGACCGCCTGTGACCGGGACGAGCGCGATGGACCTGGCCCGGTACACGACCGAGATCGCCGCGTCGGGGTTCCCCGCGATCCGCGCGACGACCGGCCGGCGCTCGCGCTGCGGCTGCTCGGGTTCGACGAGTCGATGCTGCTGGCGGGCAGGTCGCCGACGGTCCGGCCAAGGGACGGCACCCTGTTCTCCGAACCTGTTCGAGTCGCTGGTCGCGCTGTCGGCCCGAGTGTTCGCCCAAGCCGCCGAGGCAGCCGTCGGGCATCTGCGCACCGCTGGCGGCGAGCACGAGGTCGACCTGATCATCGAGCGTCTCGACG
>JBOGEA010000145.1:0-13717 GCA_050743205.1 Egibacteraceae bacterium
GGTCCGTGGGGTCCGCGCGCGAGCCGCGGTCGGGTCCGTGGGGTCCGCGCGCGAGCCGCGGTCGGGTCCGTGGGGTCCGCGCGCGAGCCGCGGTCGGGTCCGTGGGGTCCGCCAGCGTCCCACCGCGCGCCCGCAGACCTTGCTGCTGGTTGTGCGACAGCCCGCGTGCACAGGGGCATCGGCAGGAAGCGGCTGCTGCCAAGCATGTCGGCGATCAGCCGCCCACGGAAACGTGACAAGAGCCCTGAATCAGGCCCATGGCAAACGACACAGACAAACGAAGGCGCTGGGATCCCGATCAGCTGTGACCGGCCGGGTGGCAAGCCCGCGCCGCCTGCCTCGATGAGGATCCCGAACTCGGCGCTTGACCAGATCGAGCGCGGCCTCGGGCCCGAGGTGTTGGGGAGACTTTGCCGCACCAGGTGGGGGTAAGGTCTCCACAACACTGCCCGTCGATGGGCCAACGCTGCGCAGCAGCCGGCCATGCTGTTCGCGGATGCGCCGGTCACCGATCACCGTGACCTCCGGCTCGACGCTGCCCACTGAGCCTCTCTGTACCCGGCCTCCTCGGCGAACTCGATGTCCTCCCAGCGCTCACCCCCCATGCCACCACCCGTACGGACCTCTGCCCCATTCGAAGCCGGGTAGATTGCCGGCATGACGACGATGACTCCTATCGAAATTGAGCGGAAAGTCCGGCAGCTGAGCAACGACGTCCAGGCCATCTACGAGATGCTCACCGGCATCACGGATACGCAGACGCGGCATGGCAGCCGGCTCGATCGCATAGATGTCAAGCTCAGCGGGATCGCCGCGACGCAGGCGCGGCATGGCAACCGGCTCGATGAGGTGGACGCCAAGCTCGACGAGGTGGACACCAAGCTCGGCGAGATCACCGCTACGCAGGCGCGGCATGGCAACCGGCTCGACGAGGTGGACGCCAAGCTCAGCGAGGTGGACGCCAAGCTCAGCGAGGTGGACGCCAAGCTCCACGAGGTGGACGCCAAACTCGACACCATCATCATGATGTTGGGGGAGCGCGGCTCGTAGCCCGTGGTCAGGGCGCCTGCCCTGGCTCGGTGGTCGCGGCGTGGTCCAATTCGCCGGCCAGGGCGGCTTCCACCAGCCCGGCTTCCCGGGCACGGGCGAGCATGCAGCGGTGCTCCTCGTGACCGGACAGCCGGACGTCGAACATCTCGGGGGTGCGCCACATCGCTGGCCACCGGCGGTCTACCTCGTCGGCGACTTCCTGGCGGATCGTGTCCATCCGCTCGTGGAGTTCCCGCAGCTCCCGCCGTACAGCGTCGAGCCGGCTCTGCGTCTGTGCCTGTGTTGACGCCGGTGCGTTGTGCGGACCTTCCTGGGTCACGTTCTGCCCTTCGAGCTGGGGCGATGCGCTGTGCGTTGGTTAGGGCGCGTTCCTACACTTGGACGTATGGACACTGTGGCAGGGACATGATCAGGCTCGGATCGCTGGCGGGCTACTCGTTCGAGGGACCGCGGCTCCTCGGTGCCTGGATCCCGCCGAGCAGAGCGGCGGTGTACGCCATCCTGTACAAGCCGGATCCCGAGACCAAGCCTGATCGGTACGCGGTCATCTTCGTCGGCCATTCCGACAACCTGGCCGAGGAGGGCTTTCCGTTCAAGCACCCGCGTGCCCACTGCTGGGTGAAGCGCGCCGGCTCGCGGTGGAAGGTGCACATCGCCACGTTCGAGGTCGCCGGGGGGGCGCGACCTCACCGGGAGATGATCACTCAGGAGCTCACGGCGATCTACGAGCCCCACTGCAATGTCCAGAAGTACGACAAGGCATGGAAGGACGAGTGGATCGGGGAGTACTCGACGCCACAGACGACGGGTCCGCTGGCCCCACGCGGCCCTGATGGGTCGCCGCTGTAGCTGACCGGTTACTCCCCGATCCCTTCTCGCTACCCTTGGGGAGGAGCGTACCCCACGTGCATCCGCGACCGTCGGGTCCCCGAAGCGGGCCGAGCGACGGGGGTGTTCGGCGACGGAGCTGGGGCGGGCGTCGCTTTGGCGATGATGCCCTCGGCTAATCCGTACAGCAGCGGCATCGCACCGGCCACTTGGGCGCCGGTCTCGTTGATGTGCTGGACACCGGGGCCGATCAGCCCGGCATGGCCGATGATCGTCTTCACGCTCGCGTTGCAGTCCTCGAGGTTGTCGGCGATACGGCTGAGCAGCACACCGACCCAGGCGAGGTAGAACGCGAGCGCGGCGACCAGCACCACGATCTCTAACACGGACAGTACGACGAGTGTTGTCGTGCTCATCACTACCCCTCTCCGGCCGGGGTTCCGGCACCTGTCGTCACTCTGGTCAGGAACAGGTGATGATTGAGGCCCTCAGCCAGCACCAGATCGAGCCCGTCGGCGGTCTGCGGGATGAGCGTGGTGTTGGCGGTGTTGCCGACGATCGCCCGCAGCGTGTCACGAACCGCCACCACCCTGCGGTCGATGATCTTGACCAGCACGATCAGCAGCGTCAGCAGCGCGGCCACCGCGACGAGGACGACGACGCCGCCCCAGAGCGTGGTGAGCCAGCGGGTTATCTCTGCCTGTGGCATTACTACCCTCCAAGCCGCGCACGCCCGCGCTGCAGTCCCGCGATGATGACCAACGCGTGATCGATGGTCTGTCGCAGGTCCGCCAGCGCCAGCGTGTTCCGGTATGCGCGCTCAAGCGCCTCGTTGATCTTCGGTGCCTGATTGCCGATCCGCCATGCGAGGATCAGGATCGGGGTGACCAAGGACACCACAGCGGCCACGACCACGATGCCGATCACTAATCCCCAGTTCCAGCCGGTCAGGCTCTCCGGCCGGGCTGTCTGCGCAAGAAGCGCCATCATCATGCACCCCTCCTTTCGAACAGCTCGTATTGTTTCCTCTGCATCACACGGACTCGCAGAAGTCCCTCACCGGCTTGAGATTCGCGTTGACCGATGGGAGGACCTGGGGGACCGTGCTCGTCGAATCGGCGATCGCTCGCACCCCTCCGATGAGGGACCACAGGGTCACCGCCACGTGGTTCAAATGGAGGATCACCAGCAGCAGCGCTACAGCGGTGACGGCGATGACCAGCACAAAAGCTATGACGGTGACCCACGCAACCAGGGGCATGGCTTCAATCCTTTCTCACAGACTGGTTATCCCAGCAGGCGCCCGACGCTGCCCGCGTAGCGGGTCGCGCCGACGGCGATCTCTTTCACGGTCTTGTCGGTTATGGCCAGCAACCCCGACACGGGTTCGAGCCCCCCGGCAAGGGTGACGCCATTCTTCAAAATGTCGTCCGCGGTCACGCGGATGCGCTTCACGGGGTCGAGCACGCGCTTCAACAGCAGGAGAACCACGGGGAAAACCACGAGGTACAGGATGATGTTGCCGATCCACCACAGGGTCATGTCTGCTCTTTTCTTCGCTGGAGGGTTGTCATCGGGGTCATGCGGTTTTTCCTCTGCCGAAGAGCCGTTTGAGCGCCATCAGGAATGCCTTGACACCGACGCTGAAGCCCTTCACCGGGGCAGCGGTGGCCTGGGCGGCCTCCCCCCGGCTGGCCCTGGCGATGTTTTCCTGCAGGCAGTCGGCGAAGCTGCCCATCAGCACCTTCGTCACGTCGGAGATCATGCCTCTGCCGTACTGGGCGAGCGCTCCGGAGATCGTGAGATTCTGCGCGACCTTGACGCGCGTCGTCCCGGTGCCGGACGGCATCAGCGTCGAGGTCACCAACATGCTGGCCTGGCCCTTGCCCTTCTCCTCGGACCCGGTCGCGTTGATGACGATCCGCCTGGCGACGGCGTCGCGCTCCACGATCTTGGCGGTGCCGGCGAAACGGAGCGACACCGGTCCCATCTTGGCGGTCACCCGACCCTTGAACTCATCGTCGCCGATGACCTCGGTCAGCTCGGCGCCGGGCATGCATGGCGCCAGACGCGGGACGTCGAGCAGGTACTGCCACACCTGCTCGATCGGCGCGGCGACCTCGAACTCGTTCTCGATCAGCATCGGCTCCCTCTCCTCACCTCTTCACCGCACAGGTCGCCTCGCTCATCGGCTTCATGCGACCTGTGACGCTGTTTTCCGTCCCGGCGAAGGCGGCGGGATCCTTCTCGAACGCCTTGCGGCAGGCGGGGCAGCAGAAGTAGCGCGTGGCGCCTTCGTGATCGACCCTGTGGCGCGCGGATATGATCTCCACCGTCATGCCGCACACCGGGTCGACGGCCTCCTCGGGCTCGGCGATCTTGGCAGAGACCCCGCCGGCCAGCTCCCCGGCGGCCCGCAGCCTCACCAGCTCCGCCAGGATCGCGACAGCGATCTCGCGGTGCGAGACCCTGCCGAGGTCGAGACCGGCCGGCACCCGCACGCGCTCGATCGCCTGTTTGGGAAGGCCCCGGTCCGCCAGGCAGCCGAGCACGGAGGCGCCCCGCTGGCGGGATCCCACCAGACCGATGTAGGCGGGCCCCGCCGCCATGGCCTGCTCCAGCGCGTCCTCGTCGTGATGGCCCTGCGTGGCCACGACGACGATCGAGCGCTCGCCCACCTCGGCCGCCCCGAAGTCGAGCCCGCGGACGACGCGGCCCGCCGAGGGGTGATCCTCAGCGTCCCCGCCGTCGGGGTCCATGAGCACGGTGCGCCATCCGATCGCCTGCGCCATCTGCACGAGGGCATTGGCCATCGGTGAGCGTCCGACGACCACGACATGGGGCTTGGGCTCCACCGGCTCGATGTAGACCTCCAGAGCGCCCTCGCTCTGGCACGAGATCGGCACGAAGGTCATCCCCTCGCGCGCTGCCGCCTCAAGCTCGCCGGGAGTCCCGAGGAATACGAGGCGCGGTGAGCCCTCGGCCAGGGCGCGCCGCGCCTGGAGGACGACGGTCGGCTCAGCGCAGGCACCGCCGATCCAGCCATACACCTTTCCCGAGGCCGTGACGACGGCCCGGCAGCCCTGCTTGCCGGAGGATGGGCCTCGCCGCCACACGACGGTGGCCAGCGCGAACGCCTCTCCCCGCTGCCGCAGCTCGCGGGCGTGCTCGAGGACGTCCCATCCGTCCATGGTCATCGGTTCATCCAGAATTCATCCGTCGGTTTGGACTGGGGGGGCACCGGACACATCTTGTCTGTATTTGATGGCCTTCCACACCCGGTCGGGCAGCAGGGGCATGTCGATGTTGCGCACGCCCGTGTCCTCAAGGGCGTTCATCACGGCGTTGACGAACGCCGCCGGGCCGCCGACGGCCGCGCACTCCCCGACGCCCTTGGCGCCGATCGGGTGGTGCGGCGACGGCGTCGTGACCTCGTGCAGCTCGAAGCCCGGCGTTTCCCAGGAGGTCGGCAGGAGGTAGTCCATGTAGTTCGACCCGACGCAGTTGCCGTCGGCGTCGAACGTCATGAACTGCATGTTCGCCATCGCGTACGCCTCGGTCAGACCGCCCATGATCTGGCCCTCCACGATCATGGGGTTGATGCGCACGCCGCAGTCGTCGACGGCGACCATCTTCAGCACGTCCCAGGTGCCGGTCTCGGGGTCGACCTCGACCGTCACGATGTAGACCGCGAAGGGCCACGTCAGGTTGGGCGGGTCGTAGTAGGCGTTGTTCTCCAGCCCCGGCTCCATGCCGTCGGGCATGTTGGAGTAGGCGGCCATCGCGCATTCCTGGATGCTCACGCCCCGGTTGGGAGCGCCGCGCACGTAGAAGCGGCCCAGCTCCCACTCGACGTCCTCCTCGGACACCTCCAGGAGGTGCGCCGCCAGCTTGCGCGCCTTGGCGCGGATCTTCCGGCACACCATGGCAATAGCCGCTCCCGTGACCGGGGTGCTGCGGGAGGCGTAGGTGCCCATGCCGAACGGCGCGGTGTCGGTGTCGCCCTCCTCGACGATCACGTCGGCGGCGGGGATGCCCAGCTCGTGGCTGACGATCTGGGCCCAGGTCGTCTCATGCCCCTGGCCCTGGGTCTTCGCCCCGGTCCGGAGGAGCGCCTTCCCCGTCGGATGCACCCGCAGCTCCGCCGAGTCGAACATCTTGATGCCGAGGATGTCGTACTCGCGGCTGTTGCCAGCCCCAAGCGGCTCCGTCATCGTGGAGATGCCGATCCCGAGGCGGTGGCCCCGGGCTGCAGCCGCCTTCTGCTCGGCCAGGAAGTCCTGGTAGCCGATGGCCTCCAACCCGACGTTCAGGCACTTCTCGTACTGGCCCGAGTCGACCAGGAACCCGAAGGCCGTGCGGTACGGGAACTGGTCGTCCCTGACGAGGTTTTTCCGCCGGAACTCCGCCGGGTCCATGCCCAGATCGGTGGCGGCCGCCTGGATCATGCGCTCCTGGAAGAACATCGCCTCCGTGACCCGGAACGAGCACCGGTACGCGACGCCTCCAGGCGCCTTGTTCGTGTACGTGCCCTGGGCCGTGATGTGGCCGTACGGGATGTCGTAACAGGCGAACGCCGAGTGGAGCAGCCCGATCTTGAATTTGCTGGGCTGCGCGTCGGAGAAGAACGCGCCGTGGTCGCTGTCCGCGTGGAAGCGCACGCCGAGGATCTTGCCGTCTCTGCTGACGGCGAGCTCGCTGTCGAGATACATGTCGCGCGCGAACCCGGTGGAGATGAGGTTGCCGGACTTGTCCTCGATCCACTTGACCGGCCGTCCCAGCAGGATGGAGCACAGGATCGACGCCACGTACCCCGGATAGACGGGGACTTTGTTGCCGAACCCGCCACCGATGTCCGGCGAGACGATCCGGATCATGTGCTCTGGCAGCTCGGCCACCAGCGCCACCGCGGTCCGGATGATGTGCGGCGCCTGCGTGGTCATGTAGACCGTCAGCTTGGTCGTCGCGGAGTTGTAGTCCGCGATCGACCCGCAGCACTCGATCGGCGACGGGTGCGACCTCGGATAGTGCAGCCGCAGCTTCGAGATCACGTCCGCCTGGGTGAAGGCGCGGTCAGTGCCCTCCTTGTCGCCGACCTCCCAGCGGAAGATGACGTTGTCGGTCTGGCCCACCTTGTCGTCGCGGATCAGCGGCGCGTCGGACGCCAGCGCCTGCTGCGGATTGACGATCGCGGGCAGCGGCTCGTACTCGACGACGATCGCCTCACACCCGTCCTTGGCGATGTAGGGGTCGTCGGCGACCACGCACGCGACCTCCTGCCCCTGGAAGCGCACCTTGTCGGTGGCGAGCACCGCCTGCGTGTCGTAGGAGAGCGTGGGCATCCACGCGAGGTTGCGCTGGGCCATCATCTCGCCGGTGAGCACCATGTGCACACCCGGGATGTCCCAGGCTCTGCTCGTGTCGATCGACTTGATCCGCGCATGGGCGATGGGCGAGCGGAGGATCTCCATGTGCAGCATGCCGGGCAGCTTGATGTCGTCGGTGTAGTTGCCCCTGCCGCGAATGAAGCGGCTGTCCTCCACCCGCCTGCGTCTTGCGCCCAAACCACCGATCTTGATCTCGTCCAGCGCCACGTCGTTCCTCCGTTGTCGTCAGACCGTTCCTGAAAGGCCTTGGCATCAGCGCCATACGGCGGCTTCGACTCGCATCTTCTCCGCGGCCCACAACACCGCCTTCACGATGTTCTGGTAGCCGGTGCAGCGGCAGAGGTTGCCGGACAGCGCCCAGCGCACGTCCTCCTCGGTCGGGTTGGGGTTCTCGTTGAGGAACGCCATGGCGGTCAGCATCATCCCGGACGTGCAGAATCCGCACTGCAGCCCGTGCTCCTCCGTGAACCCCTCCTGCACAGGGTGCAGCTCGCTCGCCAGGCCCATGCCCTCGACCGTGGTGACCTCATGCCCGTCTGCCTGGACCGCGAGCATCGTGCACGACTTGACCGGCCGGCCGTCGTACAGCACAGTGCACGCGCCGCAGTTCGTCGTGTCGCAGCCGATGTGCGTGCCGGTCAGCCCCAGCCCCTCACGGAGGAGGTGGACCAGCAGCAGACGAGGCTCGATCTCAACGACCTTCGGATCCCCGTTGACCGTGACCGTTATCCGCCGCTCTTCCACGCTGCCCTCCTTGACGTCGCCAGTGATGTGAAGGAACCGATCCGCATGTCAAGCCGCCTGCGCCGCGCGGCCGTCCAACGCGCGCATGACGAACGTGTAGACGACCTGGCGCTTGTACTCCGCGCTGCCGCGATGGTCAGACTTGGGTTGGGCCGCCTCGGCCGCCAGCCGGGCTGCCTGCTCGATCACGCCGGCGCTCAGGGGGTTGCCGACGAGCGCCTGCTCAGCCGCGGTGGCCTGGATGTTGAACGCCCCGACACCGGTCAGCGCGATGCCGGCTCGGCTCACCTTCCCGCCGGACGACTCGATCGCCACCGCCACCCCGACGGTGGCGAAGTCCCCGACCCGCCGCTCAAGCTTGAAGTAGGTCCCTGAGACCGTGCCCTTCGGCGCCGGCACTCGGGCCTCGATCGCGATCTCCCCCGGGCGCAGCGCGCTCTGGAACGGCCCGACCACGAACTGTGACGCGGGGATGGTGCGCCTGCCTCCTGCGCTGGCGACGACGACCTCCGCTCCCAGCGCCAACATCACCGACTGCCAGTCGCCCTGCGGATCGGCGTGGCACAGGGAGCCGACCAGGGTCCCGCGGTTGCGGACGATCGGGTCAGCGATCAGCGGCGCCGTGGCCGCCATCGTCGGCTGCTGGCGGCGGAGGAGAGCGGAGTGTTCGAGATCGGCGTGGCGGCACAGCGCGCCCACGCGAATCGTCCCATCCGCATCCGTCACGTGGTAGCCCAGATCGGGGATGTTGTTGATGTCGACCAGCATCTCCGGCGCGGCGAAACGCAGCTTGATCAGCGGGATGAGGCTCTGGCCGCCCGCGAGCACTTTCGCCTCGTCACCGTAATTCGCCAAGAGATCGAGTGCTTCCTCAAGGGACGTTGGAGCCTCGTAGCGGAAACGAGACGGATACATCCACTCCTCCTAGTCTTGAACGTCCTAGGCTTGACATCCTGACGGGAAAAGCTGCCCCGACAACAACACCCAGCAGATCTGCTCTTAAGGCGCCCTTTCAGACCGTGTGTGAAACAGTTACTGCCGTCCACGGAAGGAACTGAGGCGACGCGTCGGGGTGGCGGGCTCGGGCTCCGGCTTGGCGGTCGCCGGGCGCTTGGGCTCAGCAACCGCCACGGGCAGCGCTTCTTCCTCGGGATCCGGCCGCGGCTCCTGGTGGGGTGGCCACGGCCCGGGCACAGGCTGACCGGCGATTTTGAGCCAGTCGATGATCTCGGGCCAGGCCCAGACGGTGGGGCTCTTCCCGTTCTTGGGAGCGTGCTCCACCAACGCGTACAAGCGGGGGTTGCCTTGGCTGTGCCCTGTGGACTCGATCCCCATCGTCTGTCCTTCTCGCTCCTGTAACGCTCGCGAAAGCATCTAAGCGCATCTGACCACGCATCGCTGAGTTGGGTCAAGAGCCAAAGAGCGCGAACGCCCCAGCGTCGGACACCTGCCCAAGCGGTGATCGAATCCGTCCCGCCCGTCCCGCGGCGGGGTGCTCCGCGGGCACGCGCGGGTGCGCTCGTGCCCGCCGCCGCGTTGACTGACTCACCCGCCGGTCGGCGGGAGCGCATGTGCGCGGGTGCGCCCTGGCCGAGCCGCTGTCAGATTCACCGTTCTTGTGACTTTTATGATGGTGCAGAAAGCTTGATTATACGTATATATCTGGTCATATCACCTGTGCACCTCCTCTTCACGGGTGACGTGAGAGAGCCTCTTGTGATCCGCCCGTCTGTGCCCCGGACACCCACCACACTCGTGAGAGACATAACGTGAGAGACATAAAAGGAGAGAGCCCGCCCTCGGGCTGGATGACCGACGCGGCCATCATGACGGCCACGTCGCTAGCCTCGCGCGCGTGCCGCCGCTCCTCATCGCAGCGCCGCCGGCCTGCCCGTGGACGAGCGGGGCGTCGCGCGGCTCCCGGCGCTCTGCCGCCCCAAGACCCTGCCGCGTCCGCGGGACATGCGCGTCGTCCGGTGGCACCGCAAGCGGGAGGCGACCGGCTAGACTCGGGCCATGCCCAACCTCGGAGGCCCAGAGCTCATCTGGCTGATCATCGTGCTCGTACTGCTCTTCGGCGCGAAGAGGCTGCCAGAACTCGGCGGCTCGGTCGGCCGGAGCATCAAGAACTTTAAGAAGGGCATGGCGGAAGCCCACGCGGAAAACGAGGACGAAACGCCGACCCAGGCTCCATCCCCGAAGCCGCCGAGCAGTAATCCCTGACCACGACCGGCAAGCCGTCTGGCCCGCCGAGGAGATGACCATTCTTCGAGCGGATCGACGAGCCGCCCAGCGCATGGTGAGGACGAGCGCATAACGACTGGCCCGCCGATGGCAACCACATCATCAAAGACTGCAAAGGGCTCCTCCGACACCTACCTCGGCGAGGAGATGACGCTCTTCGAGCACTTGAATGAGCTGCGCCAGCGCATCGTGAAGGCCGCCTTGGGCATCGCCGTGGGGTTTGCAATCGGTTTCGCGGTCAGATCAGAAGTGCTCGACCGCATCAGGGCGCCCTATTGCGGACTCGACATCGCGCTGCGTCAGGCCAGCACCGGGGAGTGCAACCTCGCCATCATCCGCGTGCTTGATCCATTCTTTGTGAGCTTGAAGACCTCCGCGATCATCGCCGTGCTCATCGGAGGGCCGGTCACCTGTTACCAGATCTGGCGCTTCGTCACACCTGGGCTGCGCCCTGTGGAGCGCCGGTTCACGCTGCCGTTCATCGTGCTGTCGGCGCTGCTGTTCGTCGTCGGCGGCCTGTTCGCCTATCTGGTGCTTCCGAGGGGGCTGGAGTTCCTTCTGGGATTCGCGGGTGACGGGTTCAATCTGGTGCTCAGCCTGAACGAGTACGTCGACTTCATGCTCAAGACGATGCTCGGTTTTGGGCTTGCTTTCCAGTTCCCCCTCGCGATCGCGATCTTCACACTGATGGGAGTCGTGGGATCCGACGGTCTGCGGCGTTACCGGCGCCACGCGATCTTTGGGACGTTCGTCCTGGCCGCGGTCATCACCCCGACGCAGGACCCCTTCACGATGGTCGTGATGGCGCTGCCGCTGACGGTCATGTACGAAGGCAACATCATATTCGCGCGGCTCGTCGAGCGGTCAAGGCGGCGGCGGGCGTCCTCAGAGCTCGCACTGCCGGAGTGACGCGCCTGCCAGGCGCTCGGCCACGGCGCGGGTGCGCGGGGCCTGCGCTAACTGGCCCGCGTCCAGGGCGGCCAGGAGGTCGGCGGCAGTGTCGAGGTCATGGCGTGGGGCCAGGAGCGTGACCGGCGTGCCCGCCGCCGCGGCGCGAGCCAGCGTGTCGGCGAGCACATGCTCGGTGGACATCTCGACGCGGTCGAACATGTGCGGGGTGGGGCGGGCGGAGGCCAGCAGGGTGTAGCCGCCGTCGATGGCCGGGCCCAGCACCACGCGGTTCGGGGCGCGTCGCACGAGGTCGAGCGCCCGCGCCAGCGCCGCCGTGCCCACGGTGGGGCAGTCGGCGCCGTAGAGCACGACCGCGCCATAGCCGAAGGCGAACAGGTCGGCCTGGGCGGCGGCCAGCCGCTCGGCGAAATCCGCGCCCCGCTGCCTGAGCAGGCGCGCCGCGGCTGGCAGCAGCCGCCGCAGAGGCTGCGGCGGCCCCGCGTAGGAGCACCACACGTCCGCCCCGGTCGCCGCGGCCTGGGCGTGCACGTCGAGCAGCATCCGGCCCGCGAGGTCGGCGGCCTGCACGGGGCTCAGCGGTGGCTGCATGCGGCTCTTGACCTGGCCGGCGACCGGCGACTTGGCGATGAGGGCGACGGCCGCCGCCCGTCTAGTCAGGATCCACCATCCCTCATCCCCGGTGGCGTAACACGCAGCTAATAGGGGTAGATCGGTCGGATCCAGGCTGTTGCAGAATCAACGGGAGTGGCTCTCAGGAATGGCTAAGTGCCGCTGGCCGTGGGCTCTTGGCCCAGCCACACTGCAGTTTTCCTCCGAATACGGAGGAAAACTGCAGGTCAGGCGCGTGTTGTCGGGCTTAAGGCACAGCTTTCCTTCATATTGGGAGGAAAGCTGCATCTTTGACTCGAGCGGCCCGACCGGCGGGCCCGTGGGGTTTTGCAACAGCCTTGATCCGACGGAAACCCGCGGGGCAAGCCGGTGAGGCGGCGGTTCGACTGCGGCTTTCCGCCGGATCCGACTATTCGCTGCAGGTGACGCGGTGGTGGTCAGCAGCGCGAGCGCCAGGCCCAGCGCCGTCACGATCGACAGCGCCGTGCCGGCGGCCAGGGCGGTGGAGCGGAAGCGCAGCTCGACCGTGTGCGTCCCCGCTGGCACGGCCACGGCGCGCAGCGCGTGGTCGGCGACGAGCAGGTCGGCGGGCTCGCCGTCGACCGCGGCGATCCAGGCCGGGTAGGCGACCTCGGACAGAACGAGCAGCGCGTCGGCGTCGCTCGAGGTCTCAACGACGATCCGGTCGGGCTCGGCGGTGGTGACGCTGGCCCGGTCGCGCGCCGGGTCCGCGGGTCGGCCCAACGGCGGCGGCTCGACCTCCAGCAGGGCGGTCGCGGCGGGATCGACGGCGCCAGAGGCGAGCAGCCGCGGCGCCTCGGGCTCGCGGCGCGCGTCGTGGACGAGCCAGGCGCGCGGCAGCGCGGTCGGCCGGGCGAGGATCCGCACCACGCCGTCGTCGTACACGGTCGGCAGCCGCTCGGCCAACTCACCGATCCGAGCCGGGTCCCCGGGCTGCGGGTCACGGGCGGCCTCGGACGGCACGATCACCCAGCGGACGTTCAGCAGGTCAAGCAGCGGCGAGAAGACCGCCGCCGGGCGGACGTCGGCGAAGTGGTAGTCCTGGTGGCGGCCATTCAGCGCCGTGATCAGGTCGTCATAGCGCGCGACGTGCGCGGGATCGTAGCCTTGGATGCCTTCCAGGCCCGCGGTCAGGGCCTGGTTGTTCTCCAGCAGCGCCGCGACCCGCGGGTCCGCCCACCGCACCGAGTAGGTCCAGGTCAGCGCGCGCCCGCCGGCGATCTGCGGCCCGTAGCCGAAGTAGCGGCCGGTGCCCGCGCGTGCGAGCCATGCGCTCGCCGGCCCCGGGTCGAAATACGCGGCCAGATCGACGTCACCCAGCCGCTGCGAGCGGAATTCCGCCACGCGCAGGTCGGCGACGCCGCCGCGCAGGCCGAGGAGCAGGTCCCCGGCGACCGCGATCAGGGCGATGACGGCGACCCAGGCGGCGCGGGGCGCGCGTGCGGCGCTGCTCACCGCGGCGCCCGCGAGCAGCGCGACCGCGGGATAGGCCAGCAGCAGCACCCGTTCCGGGCTGTGGGGATGCAGCCGGCCGGCGATGGGCAGGGCGACGAGCGCATCGTGCAACGGGGTCTGGCGCGCGAGCGCCAGCGCGGCGGCGACCCCGGCCATGCTCGCGAAGAACGGCGTGGCGTGACGCCGCCGGGCCACCAGCGGCGCCGCGGTCGCCAGCGCGAGCGGCACGACCCCCGCGTACCAGATCCCCGGCTGCGCCAGCCGGGCGAAGTCGCCCGCCCGCCACCCGCCGACCGCAGTCACCCTGCCGGCTTCGCTGGCCGGATAGCCACCGGCGAGGGTCGAGACCGCGTTGAACTCGAGGCGGGGCAGCAGCCCAGCGGCGCCGAGCGCGAGCCCGATCCCGGCCACCGCCCCGCCATGCAGGGCGAGGCGGCAGGCGCGCAGCCCAGCCCGGGGCCGCGGGC
>JBOGEA010000146.1:0-13701 GCA_050743205.1 Egibacteraceae bacterium
ACTCACCGCGGCGCGAGCCTGTCTGATGGCGGCCCGTCGGCTTCGGGGTTGGATCGGCCGGCGTCAGCGCCGGCGGACCGGCCTGCTGCCCGCCATCCACGCGCTGCGGCGTGAGCCTGATGGTGAGGCCCTCTACGTCGGCACGACCGTCGGTGGCTCGCAGCAGCACCATCTGGTCGCCGGTGCCCTGTTCGGGCGGGGGACCTGCTGCTACTGGCTGGAGCCCGGCGGCCTCGTGATGCAGCGGGCAGGCGGCCCGGTCGTCGCGCTTGCCGGCATCTGCCAGGTCGGCCTGGCCGGCGCGCATGCGGGCCAGGTGCTGGCTCCCAACCGGATCGCCATCGTGACGTGGATGCTGGGCCACGAGGACGTCGACACCGGGTTCGGCTTCCAGGACGCGAAGCGCGCGGAGCGGTTCGCCGAGCAGGTCGCCGCCGCCGCCGAGCTGTCGCCGGACAGGGGTCCCCATGCCGGCGCCTGACGCGATCCTGGTGCTGGAGGACGGCACGATCTTCCGTGGCGAGGGCTTCGGCGCGCCCGGCACCGCCCACGGCGAGGTCGTGTTCAACACGGCGCTGACCGGCTATCAGGAGGTGCTCACCGACCCGAGCTACCACCGTCAGCTCGTCGCCATGACCAACCCCCAGCAGGGCAACTACGGGGTGACTCCCGCCGACGCCGAGTCGAGCCGCGTCCAGGTCGCCGGGTTCGTCGTGCGCGAGGTGAGCCGGCGCTATTCCAGCCACCGAGCCTGCGGCGGGCTGTCCGAGGAGCTGCGCCGCGCCGGCACCGTGGGGATCAGCGAGGTCGACACGCGCCGGCTCGTCCGCCACGTCCGCTCCGCGGGCGCGATGAGGGGCGCGATCTCCACCGAGATCCTCGACGCCGACGCGCTGCTCGCGCAGGTGCTCCAGGCGCCCGGCATGGTCGGAGCCGATCTGGCCGGCGAGGTGTCGACCCCCGAACCCTACGACGTCCCGGCTTGCGGCGAGGCGCGCCACCGTGTGGCGGCGCTCGACTTCGGGATCAAGCGGAACATCCTGCGGCTGCTCACCGCCAGGGGCTGCGACGTGCGCGTCCTGCCGGCCTGCGCGACCGCGCACGACGTGCTGGCCTGCGAGCCCGACGGCGTCTTCCTGTCGAACGGTCCCGGCGACCCCGCCGCGGTCAGGCAGGGCATCGCCACGATCGCCGAGCTGCTGCGCCACGACGTCCCGCTCTTCGGCATCTGCTTGGGCCACCAGCTGCTGGGCCTGGCGGTCGGCGCGACGACCTACAAGCTGCCGTTCGGCCACCACGGCGCGAACCAGCCGGTCAAGCGGCTGGCAGCGGCGACGATCGAGATCACCAGCCACAACCACGGGTTCGCGGTCGAGCGTGAGTCCCTGCCCGCCAGGGGCCCGTTCGGGCGGGTCACCGAGACGCATGTGAACCTCAACGACGGCGTCAACGAGGGTCTGCGCTGCTCCGACGTGCCCGCCTTCAGCGTCCAGTACCACCCCGAGGCCGCACCCGGCCCTCACGACGCCCGCTACCTGTTCGAGCAGTTCACCGACCTGATGGGCCGCGGGTAGATGCCGAAGCGCGCAGACCTCCGCACGATCCTGCTGCTCGGCTCAGGGCCGATCGTGATCGGGCAGGCGTGCGAGTTCGACTACTCGGGGACGCAGGCGTGCAAGGTGCTGCGCCGTGAGGGCTACCGGGTCGTGCTGGTGAACTCGAACCCGGCGACGATCATGACCGATCCCGAGTTCGCCGACGCGACGTACATCGAGCCGCTGACGCCGGAGACGGTGGCGCGGGTCATCGCGAAGGAGCGACCGGACGCGCTGCTGCCGACGCTGGGTGGTCAGACCGGGCTCAACCTGGCGGTCGCGCTGGCCGAGGCGGGCGTGCTCGACGAGTACGGCGTCGAGCTGATCGGCGCGGGCATCGACACCATCCGCATGGCCGAGGACCGCGCCGCCTTCACCAAGGCCATGACCGAGATCGGCCTGGACATGGCGGCCTCCGGCCGTGCCTGCACCGTCCAGGATGCGCACGCCGTCGCCGAGCGGCTGGGTTTCCCGATCCTGATCCGCCCCAGCTTCACGCTGGGCGGCGCGGGCAGCGGGATCGCCAGCAACGGCGGTGAATTCCGCCGGCTTGTCGCTGAGGGCCTGGCCGCCAGCCCCATCCGCGAGGTGCAACTGGACGAGAGCCTGGCGGGGTGGAAGGAGTACGAGCTGGAGGTCATGCGCGACGCGTCCGACAACTGCGTCGTGATCTGCACGATCGAGAACCTGGACCCGATGGGTGTGCACACCGGGGACTCGATCACCGTCGCGCCGGCCCAGACCCTGTCCGACGTCGAGTTCCAGGCGATGCGCGACGCGGCGTTCGCGGTGCTGCGCAAGGTGGGCGTGACGACGGGCGGAGCCAACGTCCAGTTCGCGCTGGACCCGCGGACCGGGCGCATGACCGTGGTCGAGATGAACCCCCGGGTGTCGCGCTCCAGCGCCCTGGCGTCCAAGGCCACGGGCTTCCCGATCGCGAAGATCGCCGCGCTGCTCGCGGTCGGCTGCACCCTGGACGAGATCCCCAACGACATCACGCGCCGGACCCTCGCCGCGTTCGAGCCGTCGATCGACTACGTCGTCACCAAGATCCCGCGCTTCGCGTTCGAGAAGTTCCCTGAGGCCGACGCGCGGCTGGGCCCCCGGATGCGCAGCGTCGGCGAGGTCATGGCGATCGGGCGGACGTTCAAGGAGTCGCTCGGCAAGGCGCTGCGCTCCCTGGAGAAAGGGATCGTCGGCCTGCTCGGCGAGTCCGTCTTGGACGATGCGGCCTTGGCGGAGGCCGTGCGCATCCCGACTGAGGGCCGCCTGTTCGCCGTGGACGCCGCACTGACCCGCGGGTGGTCGGTGGAGCGGGTCGCCGAGCTCTCCGGGTACGACCCCTGGTTCTGCGACCAGCTGCTCCAGATCGTCCAGCTGCGGCAGCGGTTGGAACGCGAGACCCTCGCGAGCCTGGACGACCGCCTGCTGCGCCGCGCGAAGCGGGCCGGGTTCTCGGACGCCGCGATTGCCCGCGTGCTCGGCGCTGGTGAGGACGCCGTGCGCGCCCGGCGGGTCGCCGCGGGCATCGTGCCGGTGTTCAAGGCGGTCGACACCTGCGCGGCGGAGTTCGCCGCCGACACGCCGTACTACTACTCCACGTACGAGGACGAGACCGAGGTCGGCCCGTCGGGGCGCCCAACCGTCGTGATCCTGGGCTCGGGACCCAACCGCATCGGGCAGGGCATCGAGTTCGACTACGCCTGCGTCCACGCGGTGTTCGCCCTGCGCGAGGCCGGGTTCGACACGGTGATGGTCAACTGCAACCCCGAGACCGTCTCCACCGACTACGACACCGCCGACCGCCTCTACTTCGAGCCGCTCACGCTGGAGGACGTGCTCGCCGTCTGCGAGGCGGAGGCTCCCCTCGGCGTGCTGGTGCAGCTCGGCGGCCAGACGCCGCTGAGGCTGGCCCGCGCGCTCGAGCGGGCCGGGGTCCGGATCCTCGGCACGCCGCCGTCGGCGATCGACCTGGCCGAGGACCGGGGGCGGTTCGCGAGGGTGCTCGACGAGCTGGGCATCTCCCAGCCGCCAGGCGGGATGGCGCAGTCGGTCGAGCAGGCGTTGGGGGTCGCCGCCCGGATCGGCTTCCCCGTCGTCGTCCGGCCGTCGTACGTCCTGGGCGGCCAGGCGATGGAGATCGTCTACACCCCTGACCAGATGCGCGACTGGCTCGCGCGCAACGCGGGTGAGGGCGTGGTCCTGGTCGACAAGTTCGTGGAGAACGCGGTCGAGGTCGACGTCGACGCGGTGTACGACGGAACTGAGATCTACATCGGCGGCGTGATGGAGCACATCGAGGAGGCGGGCGTCCACTCCGGCGACTCCGCCTGCGTCATCCCGCCCTACACCTTGGGCCGGGCGCAGCTGGGGCAGCTGCGCGGCATCACCGAGGCCATCGCCGCCGCCCTGGAGACGCGCGGCCTCATCAACATCCAGTTCGCGATCCGCGAGGACAGGATCTGTGTCCTGGAGGCGAACCCTCGCGCGTCCCGGACCGTGCCGTTCGTCTCGAAGGCGACCGGCGTGCCGCTCGCGAAGATCGCCGCGCGGGTGATGCTGGGCGCGACGCTGGCGCAGCTGCGCGCGGAGGGCAAGCTGAGCGAGCGCGACATGGTGACGGGCCCCGCGCTGCCCTACGTGGCGGTGAAAGAGGCCGTGCTGCCGTTCAACCGGTTCCCGGGGGTCGACACGCGTCTGGGCCCGGAGATGCGCTCGACGGGGGAGGTCATGGGCATCGACCCCGACTTCGGGGTCGCGTTCGCGAAGAGCCAGGCCGGCACCGGCCAGATGGTGCTGCCCACGAAGGGGACCGTGTTCTGCTCGATCGCCGGCCGTGACAAACGGGCGATGATCTTCCCGGTCAAGCGGCTGGCCGAGCTGGGCTTCGACGTGCTGGCCACCGAGGGCACCGCCGAGACGCTGCGCCGCGCCGGCGTCCAGGCGACGGTGGTGCGCAAGTTCAGCGAGGGCAGCCCCAACATCGTCGACCGGATCCTCGCCGGCGAAGTCGATCTGGTGCTCAACACGCCCAAGGGCGGGGGCGGGCCGCGCGTCGACGGCTACGAGATCCGCACCGCCGCAGTCTCCCATGGCATCCCGTGTATCACGACCTTATCGGGCATCCTCGCCGCCATCCAAGGCATCGAGGCGCTGCGCGCGAACACCGTCGGCGTTCGCAGCCTGCAGTCCTACCTCGAGGCCGCCCGCCGGGCGGGCGTAGAGTGAGCGGCCACATGAGCGTTGTCACTTCGGGCACCGACGCCCCGCGGACGCGAGGGTCGGGCCCGATCCGCGCGCTGTGCGAGGTGCTCGCGTACCGCAGGATCGGCGCGTACCACTCGCTGACGTTCGTGTCTCCCGAGGTCGCCGGTCGGGCCCAGGCGGGTCAGTTCGTATCGATCGGTATCGAGGGCGGCGGCTCCGTGCTGCGCCGCCCGTTCTCGGTCTACGCGATCAGCAAGAGCGGCTCGTGGGCGGGGACGGTCGAGTTCGTGTTCGAGGTGACCGGTCCGGGGACCGCATGGCTCGCGACGCGCAAGAAACACGACATGCTCGACGTCGTCGGACCGCTCGGCCGGCCGTTCCCCCTGCCGCAGCAGCCGGTCGGCTGCCTGCTCGTCGGCGGCGGCTACGGCGCCGCGCCCCTGCTGTTCCTCACGACCGCGCTCCAGAGGCGCGGCCTGCGGGTCGACATGATCCTCGGCGCCGCCACCCAGGAGCGGCTGTTCAACGCGATCGAGGCGAAACGGCTGGCGGCCAGCGCGTACTTCACGACCGAGGACGGCAGCGTCGGGATCACCGGCCGTGTCACCGACGTGATGGACTGCGTCCTGGACGCCGGCACGATCGGTGTCGTCTACGCGTGCGGGCCGATGCCGATGCTCGCCGCGGTCTCGCAGATCGCCGCCCGGCGGGGGATCCCGGTGCAGGTCGCCGTCGAGGCTGCGATGGCCTGCGGCGTCGGCGTCTGCTGGACCTGCGTGGTCCCGTACTGGTCCAAGGGCGAGGTCCACAACCTGCGCGCCTGCGTCGACGGGCCCTGCCTCAACGGGGCACGCGTGCTCTGGGACGAGATCGGTGGGCAGCCCGGGGAGCAGCGGGAGCCCTCACCGTGACCTCGATGCGTCCAACGAAGCTTCACCCCGGCGACGTCGACCTGCGCGTCGCGCTGGGTCCTCTCCAACTGCGCAACCCGATCCTGACGGCCAGCGGCTGCTTCGCCTCCGGCCAGGAGATCGACCAGTTCTTCGAGGTCGCGGCCCTGGGCGCTGTCGTCGTGAAGTCGCTCACGCTTGAGCCCCGGCTCGGCCTGCCGACCCCGCGGATGGCCGAGACCGCGAGCGGGATGCTCAACGCGATCGGCCTGCAGAACCCCGGCATCGACCGGTGGCTTGAGACCGACCTGCCATGGCTTGATGCCCGAAGTGTCCCGACGATCGTGAGCATCGCCGGCAAGACGGTGCAGGAGTACCGCGTCATGGCGGAGCGGCTCCGAGGCCAGCCGGGGATCATCGCCATCGAGGCGAACATCTCCTGCCCGAACGTCGACGACCGCGACAGGGTCTTCGCCTGCAAGGAGGACACCACTCGCGCCGTGATCCAAACGATCACTCGTGTGGCCGACCAGCCGGTCTTCGCCAAACTCACCCCTGACGTCACCGACATCGCGGTGATCGCCGGTGCCGCCCGCGCGGCCGGCGCCGTGGGCGTAAGCCTCATCAACACGCTGCTCGGCATGGCGATCGACGTCGAGACGCGCCGTCCCCGGCTCGCCGCCGTGACCGGCGGGCTGTCGGGACCGGCGATCAAGCCGGTCGCCGTCCGGGCCGTTCACCAGGTCCACCGTGCGTTCCCCGACTTTCCCATCATCGGTATGGGCGGTGTTCGCTCGGTCACAGACGTCGTCGAGCTGCTCCTCGCGGGCGCCTCCGCCGTCGCCATCGGCACCGCCACCTTCGCCAACCCCCTTGCGGCGCACGACCTGCTGGCGGAGCTGCCCCACTGGCTCGCCGCCCACGGCTGCGCGTCGGTCCGAGAACTCACCGGCGCCGTCCAGCTGTGAGCGTGCCGCACATCTCCGCACTGCGCGGGAACAGGCCCGGCACGGGCACGGGGCGGGCGTGAACCCGCTGATCGCCGCGCTCGACACCGCCGACTTCACACGGTTGGAGCAGCTGGCGGCGGCCCTCGGCCCGCACGTGGGGCACCTGAAGATCGGGCTGGAGGCCTTCACCGCGCACGGGCCCGCCGCCGTCGCCGCCGCCGAGTGGCACGCGCCGGTCTTCCTGGACCTCAAGCTCCACGACATCCCCAACACCACCGCCGGTGCGGCCGCGGCGGCAGCCCGGCTTGGGGTGGCGATGCTCACCGTCCATGCCTCGGGCGGCCCGGCCATGATCGCGGCGGCGGCGAACGCGGCGCCGGACGTGGTCATCCTCGGTGTCACGGTGCTCACCAGCCTGGACAACCTCGTGCTGTCCGCGCTCGGCCAGCCGCCCGTGGAGCAGCAGGTGCCGCGCCTCGCGACGCTCGCGCTGGAGGCGGGCGCGCGCGGGATCGTCTGCGCGCCCACCGACATCGCCGCCGTGCGCGCCGCCGTCGGCCCCGACGCGCTGCTCGTCGTCCCCGGTATCCGCCCACACGACGCTGACCATGGCGATCAGGCCCGCGTCGCCACTGGCCGGGCTGCGATCGAGGCCGGCGCCGACCTGCTCGTCGTGGGCCGTGCGCTCACTGCGGGCCCCGATCCGGCGGCTGCGGCCAGGGCGCTCTTGGCTGAGATCCTCGGCGCATGACCAGCCTGGCTGCCCGCGTCTACGCCTGCGCGCACCTGGATGGGCAGTTTCGGCTGCGGTCGGGCGTGACGAGCGCGGAGTACTTCGACAAGTACCTGTTCGAGGCTGATCCGGCGCTGCTGCGCGAGATCGCCGAGCGCCTGGCGACGCTCGTGCCCGCCGGCGTGGACGTCCTGGCCGGGCTTGAGCTGGGCGGCGTGCCGCTCGTGACGATGCTCTCCCAGGCGACCGGCCTGCCAGCGGCGTTCGTCCGGAAGCAGGCGAAGGAGTACGGGACGTGCAGGCTGGCGGAGGGGGCGGACGTGGCCGGGCGGCGGGTCGCCGTGATCGAGGACGTGATCACGTCGGGCGGGCAGGTCATCGCCTCATGCGCCGACCTGCGGGCGCTCGGCGCGGACGTCGTGGCGGTGCTCTGCGTGATCGACCGTGAGCAGGGCGGCCGCGAGCGGCTGGCCGCGGCCGGCCTGGAGCTGGCCGCGCTGTTCATGTGGGGGGATTTGTCCTCCCACCTGGGCAGTCGATCAGATTGACGCCTGCGCATGGGCGGCTAGGATGCCGGCCTACCGTTCATCCGAGGAGATGCCTGATGCCGTTACCCGAGCTATCTGACGACGCGCGTCGCCAGGCCCTCGAGAAGGCCGCCGAGGCGCGAAAGATCCGCGCCGAACTCAAACAGCAGCTCAAAGCTGGTGAGATCGACTTCAGCGAGGTCCTTCGCCGTGCCGACGATGACGAGGTCATCGGCAAGACGAAGGTCTCGGCAGTCCTGGAGGCGCTTCCGAAGGTCGGCAAGGTCCGTGCCCGCAAGATCATGGAGAAACTTGACATCTCCCCGTCCCGGCGGGTCCGGGGTCTCGGCGCCAACCAGCGCGAGAAGCTGCTCCAGACCTTCGACGGTCACGACAGCTGACGGTGTGCCCGGCGCTCGGCTGCTCGTCGTGAGCGGCCCGAGCGGCGTGGGCAAAAGCACCGTCGTCGCCGCGCTCGCCTCAAGGTGCGAGGATGTCGAGATTGCGGTTTCTGCGACGACTCGTCCTCCGCGTCCCGGTGAGGTCGACGGGGTGCACTACCGTTTTCTGGACGACCGCGAGTTCGACGAGCTTGTGGCCGCGGGCGGGTTCCTGGAGTGGGCCGAGTACAACGGTCGCCGGTATGGGACGCCGTGGTCATCTGTTCGCGAGGCGTTCTCGGGCCGGAAGACGACGCTGGTGCTGGAGATCGAGGTCCAAGGCGCCCGCCAGGTCCGCGAGCGCTTCGCGGACGCCGTGCTCGTATTCCTCGCCCCGCCGAGCCGTCAGGAATTGGAGGCCCGTGTCCGTGGCCGCGGAACCGAGGATGAGGCCGCTGTCGCCCGCCGGCTGACAATCGCCGAGCGGGAACTGGCTGCGGCCGACCTCTTCGACCACCAAGTGGTGAACGCCCAGCTCGATCAGTGCGTCGAGGAGATCGGACGTATAGTGGGCTGTCACTGCGGGCCTTACCGCAACTCGTTCTAGGGAGCTGATCACCATCGCCACGATCGATGAGCTGATGTCGAAGGTCGACAGCAAATACACCCTGGTCCACCTGGCCGCCCGGCGAGCCCGCGAGATCAACAACTACTACCACTCGCTCGGGGAGGGTCTGGGCCAGTACGTCCGACCGCTGGTCGATCAGGTCGACTCGAACAAGCCGCTCTCGATCGCCCTCGAGGAGATCGCCGCCGAGAAGATCGTCCCGCACTATCCCGGCGACCCACGTGCACAGGCCGAGGCGCTGCTCAGCTCCGACCTGCTCCCGGGCGAAGACCTCAGCGGCGACATCGTCCCACTGGACCTCAACCTCGACGACGAAGGCTTCTGACACTCCGATGGACAGCGCTGGCGCGGGGGATTCTGCTCCGCGCCTGGCCGGCCGACATGTGCTGCTCGGTGTGTCCGGCGGTATCGCGGCGTACAAGGCCGCGTCGCTCGCTCGGATCCTGATCCAACAGGGCGCAACCGTCCAGGTCGTTCTCACTGCGGCGGGCGCGCGGTTCGTCGGCCCGGCGACCTTCGAGGGCCTCACCGGCCGGCCTGTTCACTCGGATGTCCTCGCCGAGTCGCACCGCGTGCTGCACCTGCGGCTCGCCCGCGAGGCCGATGTCGCGGTGTTCGCGCCGGCAACGGCGAACCTGCTCGCAAAGTTCGCGCATGGCATGGCCGACGATTTCTGCACCACCGTGTTCCTCGCCTTGACCTGCCCGGTCGTCATCGCGCCCGCGATGCACACCGAGATGTGGCGGCACCCGGCGACTCAGGACAACATCGCGCTGCTCGCCCGCCGCGGCGCCCGCATCGTCGGGCCGACCTCCGGAGCGTTGGCGGGCGGCGACGTGGGCGTGGGACGGCTCGCCGACGAGCGCGAGATCGTCGCCGCGATCGTCGAGGCCTCCTGCCGTGCCGGGAGCCCGCTCGCGGGCCGGCGCGTGGTCGTCACCGCCGGCCCCACCTATGAGCCGATCGACCCGGTCCGTTTCATCGGCAACCGCTCCAGCGGCAAGATGGGCTACGCGATCGCCATCCAGGCCGCCAGGCGTGGCGCGATCGTCGACCTCGTCAGCGGGCCGACGCACTTGGCCGAGCCGGCTGGCGTCACCGTCCACCACGTCGAGACCGCGCTCGAGATGCGTGACGTGGTCATGCGTGCGGCCGACAAGGCCGAGGTCGTCGTCAAGGCCGCGGCGGTCGCCGACTTCCGGCCCGCGCGTTATCACGACCAGAAGCTGAAGAAGGACAGCGACGAGCTTGCAGCAGTGGCGCTCGTCCGCAACCCCGACATCCTCGCCGAGTTGGGCGCCGCCAAGCACGGCCGCATCCTGGTCGGCTTCGCGGCCGAGACCGACCTGGAGGAGGAGCGAGGCCGCGACAAGCTCCGCCGCAAGGGCCTGGACCTCATCGTCGTCAACCGGGTCGACCTGGCTGATTCAGGGTTCGCCGTCGACACCAACCGCGCGCTGATCCTGGGCGCCGACGGCTTGCGCGTCCAGGTGCCCCTCACCACAAAAACCACGCTGGCGAACGTCATTCTGGACCACGTCGAGACCCTCCTCCGCCGGGCTTCCGGATAACTGATGCCTGCCGAAACCGGACGAGCCCGGCTGGTTCTCTGGGATATTGACCGGACGCTCATCTGCGTGAACGGCCTCGGCCGCATCCTGTACCGCGAAGCCTTCGAGCAGGTGATCGGCCGGCCGCTCACACAGCTCGCGCCGACCACTGGTCGCACCGATCCCCAGATACTGCTGGAGACGATGAGGCTCAACGGTGTCGACGACGGCCTCGCCAACGCTGCATTGCCAGCAGCCTTGGAACGCCTCGAATGCGAGATGTCGGCTCGCCGTGAGACGATTCAGCGCGAGGGTGTGGTCCTACCCGGTGTGTTCGAGACACTTACGGCATTGCAGCGAACCCCTGGAGTCATCCAGTCGGTGCTGACCGGCAATATCAAGGCAAACGCGGTGCTCAAGCTGGCCATCCTCGGTCTCGACACCTACCTCGATTTGGACGTCGGGGCCTACGGCAGTGACGATCCGCACCGGCCGAACCTCGTCGACGTGGCGAAGAGCCGGGCCAAAGAGAAGTACGGCGTTGCCTTCTGCAGGGACACCACCGTGCTCGTCGGTGACTCCCCGCTCGATGTCGAGGCCGCCCTGCTCGGCGGCGCGACAATCGTTGCGGTCGCAACCGGACTGCACCGCGGCGAGGAGCTCCTCGCCGCCGGTGCCGACCGCGTGCTGGAAGACCTCCGAGACACCTCGTCAGCGCTCCAGGCGATCCTGACAGCTTGACGCTCGACCCGCGGACGCGGCGGGGCTCAGCCGACTACGTCCGCGACCCCAAGGTGCAGGAAACCGTCGCATCTGACGGATTTCCGCAGGGGACGTGGACTCGAGCCCCGTCAAGGTGCAGGAAACCGTCATGTCCGACGGTTTCCTGCCCCCCAGTCCCAAGCAAGTGTCCCCCCACGGGCCTGCGGCGGGTTGTCGAACGCGTCACTGGCCCGATGACCCGGCCAGGACAGCAAGGTGTCGGGCTGCGTCACTATGGAGTTGTCAAGGTGCGGTACACCAGCGTTTCGGGTCAGGCAGGCCTGAGCCGCGGGCGGGAATGCGAGCCGTCTTCACCGCCCTGCCTCCGCCCCCCGGGGGGACAGGCATGGCCGGGCCATTGGGCGTCACTCGATGAGGACCGGCTGTGGCGGGTTGCGGTCCCGGCCGCGACGGCCCTGCTGTCGGTGGCCGCTGTCCGGCCGGGCCGCCGGCCGTCCAGCACGCGCGGGGCGCGCGGGGCGTGGAGGGCGCGGTTGGTAGGGCCAGCCCGCTGGTGGATGGAAGGTCAGAGTATGGTCGGCGTCGCCGGTCCAGCCACCCTCGTGCACCGCATGATGATGGGCTATGCAGTAGGAACAAAGAAGGTTGGGCTCAACGGTATAGGCACGGAGCGGCAACGCCCCGCTCATTCCCGCTGGCGGGCGCGGAGGGCGCGGTCGGCGTCGCGCTCGGCGATCGAGGCGCGTTTGTCGTCGCGGACATTGCCGGTCACACCGGCACGGTCTGGGAGGTGGCGTTCAACCCGGATAGCTCCAGGATCGTCTCCGCAAACGCCGACCAGGCGCGGTTTCCGTCGCCTGGAGGCTGTTGCAAAATCTCACGGGCCCGCCAGTCGCGGCGCTCGAGCCAAAGATGCAGGTTTCCTCCGAATATGAAGGAAAGCTGCGCCTCAAGCCCAACAACGCGCGCCTGACCTGCAGGTTTCCTCCGCATACGGAGGAAACCCGCAGTGCGGCCGGCCCAAAGGGCACCCACGGCCTGCGGCACTCGGCCATTCCTGGAGAGCCACTGCCATTGATTCTGCAACAGACTCCATACGACGGAAAACCGCGCCTGAGCTGCCGCCTTGCCCGTTTGAGCTGCGGTTTTCCGCCGGATCCGGCGGAAACCTGCGTGGGGAGGAGGCGGGCGTTGTCGCTCCGTGCCGCTACCGTTGAACCAGGCCTTGTTCCCACTGTCGGTGATACCATCGGGATATGAGCGTGAGCAAACGATCGGTGTCGCTGGATCCAGATGTGGCCGAGGCCGTCGAAGAGGCAGCCGCCGAGGATGGGGTGTCGTTCAGCCTGTGGTTGTCGGAGGCGGCCCGCCACCGCCTCCGGATCCGCAACGGGCTTCGCGGGGTGGCGGAGTGGGAGGCGGATGCCGGCCCGCTGTCTCGTGAGGAGATCGCCGCCGGTGAGGCGCTCCTTGATCGGCTCCTGTCTGGCCAGCACACGAGCCAGCGTTCGGCATGAATGGGGAAGGGCTCACCTATGACACGGGAGCGCTGATCGCGGCTGAGCGCGACGACCGGCTGCTGTGGTCCTTGCATCGCGCAGCGCTGAAGCGCGGTCTCTCACCCGTCGTCCCTGCCGGCGTCCTTGCGCAAGGCTGGCGCGGCGGTCCCCAACACCAGCTCTCCCGCCTTCTGAAGGGCTGCGAGGTTGAGGCCCTGACGGAGCAACAGGCGCGGCGGGTAGGCACCTTGGCCGCTCGGAGCGGCATCCACGACACTGTCGATGTCACGGTTGTCGAGGGTGCGGTCCGTCGAGGAAACGCGGTCATCACGTCGGACCCGTCTCATCTCCAGATTGTGGCGGAGGCGGCCGGCTATCCCCTCACGCTGCGCGTCGTCTGACGCCCAACGGGCCGTGGGTCGGGGGTTGGCGCCAGGTGAAGCTCGCACGCCTATACTGTGGCTTCTTGACAACCGCATACGGTTCTTCGGGGGTGACTGGTTTCGACGGATGCCGGTCGGTCCTGGGAGAGCGAGCCGAGTACTCCGGGTCATCTCGCAAATCTGCCCGGAAACCTTCAATAGGTGCCGAAGACAACTTCGCACTGGCGGCCTAACTAGGCTGCCCGTCCGCCCTCATACGCCTGGGGTGAGGGGTCGGGCGTCGCTACCAGGCTCCACCCGACGGTCGCCGCTGCCGGCCGCCAGGGACATCTCAGCAGCGTACGGCCGCCACCGCCCGGTCCCGGGGCTCAGCGGCCCGACAATCCACCGGGACCTACGCTCGTAGTGCTCCTCGGATCGAGGCATTCGGACCCGGGTTCGAATCCCGGCACCTCCACCGGCATCTCCAGGAATGCTCAAGGTTTTGAGCATTCCGGGAGATGCGGCGTCGGCCCCGCAGCCAGCGATGATCGTGTATTCCCACCTTGCTTGACCGCGACGTCACCCGTCTGCGGCGACGGTGCCTTCGATGTGACTGCGGGGGGTGTGGGGGGGGGGGGGGGGGGGGGGGGGGGG
>JBOGEA010000147.1:0-13642 GCA_050743205.1 Egibacteraceae bacterium
CTCCAACGAGCTCGCGTCCTCAGGCGCGGGGCCCTCGGTCTGGCCGAGCTCGCGGGCGGCTTTACGCTGCTTCCAGTCTTTGGTGGTCGCGATCAGCAGGTCGGGCATGCCCTGGGCGGTGGCGTTGTCCTGGCTCCAGTAGCCGGCGTCGGCCAACCCCACCCCGATCGGCTCGTCGATGCCGACCGCGGCCAGTTGCTGTTGGCACGCTTTGACCGCGGGCTGCGGCTGCGCGCTGTCGAAGGCGTCCTGCGTGACATAGGCGGTGAGCGCGATCTGGGCGACGTTGCTGACCGCCTGGGCGTTGTAGCCCTGGATCCAGCCCTGTCCGACCGAGCGTTTCATCTCCCCGGCTGTCAGGGTCGGTCGTGTTGGCCCGGTCCGGCTTGGCCTTCTCGGCGGCCTCAGCCTCGGCGGCGGCCGCGGCGGCTTGGGCGGCGGCCAGCCGCTTTTCGGCGGCGCGGACTGGCCGGTCGCAGTCGGGGGCGCGGCCTTTGAGCTTGCGGCCCGCGGCCTCGGCGGCGGCTTGTCGGCCTGTCCGGTCGGCCTTGCGCTGGGCGGCTTTGGCCCGCTCGACGGCCAGGTCGGCCTCGGCCGCGGCGACGCCTGCCTGGCCTTTGGG
This sequence comes from Egibacteraceae bacterium, assembly GCA_050743205.1. Classification (GTDB taxonomy): domain Bacteria; phylum Actinomycetota; class Nitriliruptoria; order Euzebyales; family Egibacteraceae; genus JBOGED01. Next base: position 623 of record JBOGEA010000147.1, read on the forward strand.
GCGCTGGCCGGGGATCTTGTGGCCGTCGGCCGCGGCTTGGGTCTGTTTGGCGGCTCGTTGGGCGGTGGCTGCCTCGGCCTGGGCGGCGGCCTCGGCGGCCCTGGCGTCGGGCAGGCGGGCGGCGGCGGACAGACGGGCCAGCCGGTCGGAGCGGTCGGCCAGCGCGGCGGGCAGCTCGTCGCCGCGGTCAGGGCCCCACAGCCGGTCCTCGGCCGCGTCGAGCTCGGCGGCCTGGGCCAGGATCGCCTCGACTTCGGCGGCGATGTCGGTGCGGAGCTGGGCGAGGGTGCGGTTGGCTTTGCGGGAGGCGGCCCCGGCCATCTTGATCACCGTCGATGGCGACGATGCCGACCTGGCACGCCCCCCGCCTGGGCGCACAGCATCAGCACGTCGGTGAACGCCCCCGGCGACGGCGGCCTCGTGGTCGGCGCCCAACCGGGCGATCGTGGAGTGGTCGGGGGTCAGGTTGGCGCGGATCACCCGGTAGGCCACGTCTGTGTGGCAGGCCCGCTCGATCTGGCGGGACGACCGCACGCCGATGCAGTAGCTGTAGACCAGCAGCGCCAGCAGCATCACCGGGTCATAGGCCGGGCGGCCGGGCCCGTTGTTGGGATGGCGGGCGTGCAACGGCCCGGCGTTGATCTGGTCGACGGCGTCCACGATGAGCCAGGCCAGATGGTCGCCTGGCAGCCATTCCCGGATGTCTGGGGGCAGCAGCAGCGGCTGGTTACGGTCATAACTTATGTACTTAAACGCCATACCGGATTATACACCGAAAAACCCTTGAAACCACTCGATACGCACCACGGTATTTTGCAACAGCCTGCATGCGTCGCGTATCCAGCACACAACTTTGCCCGACGTGACCCGCGACGCGTCCAGCCCCATCCGGCAGAGCTTGACTCACGCGCAACAGGGCCAGCGCCTCCAAGAGGTAGGTCGTGCCCTGCCGCCGCCGGCCGCTGACGATGCCCACCTGAGGGCGTTGCGCGACGTGCGACGCAAGGGCCGCCAGATGGCGCCACTCGACGTCGCGATCGAAGATCTGGCGCGGCTTGTCCGCCATCCGACCTCCGAAACAGAGGAGCATACTTCGCCGAAGCGCACTTCGTTCTCGTGGCGACGCTGCCGAGTTGGGCGCAGCGCGTCTACGGGCCGGGCGGTGGCCGGCGAGGACGAGCAGACTGGACCCCATGGCCGACGTGCGCGTCCGTAACCTGCCGACCGAGGTGCAGTTGGCCCTGGAGGTCATGCCCTGCCAGGCGATGCGACGCGTCCACGAGCCCGCCGCGCAGCCCCACCCCTGCGCCTACTTCGCCGAGTGGGGCAGCTACCACAGCTACGACTACGCGAGCGCGGGAGCGCCCGACCAGCCGAACATCACCGAGCCGCTGGTCTACGCGGGCAAAACAGCGCTGGCACCGGAGATCCTGTCCGGCTGCCGCAAAGCGCCGATCATGGCGGTCGGGATCAACCCCAACCTGCCGGGCTACTGGCCGTCCTCGCGCAACGCGATCAACCCGCTGTTCGACGACTTCCTGCAGTACGCCCACTACTTCCGCTACCGCGGCGTCGCGAAGCTGGCGATCCCAAAAGCGGCGTACGACCAGCTGCGCGACGGCCGAGAGGACTCCTCGGCCGACCCCTCACCGCTCACCGAGGTCGGCGCGGCCATCCCCGCCGAGCCGGTGGCGTTGCGGATGTACACCTCCTACCAGAGCCTGCTCGACGGCCTGGCCGCGAAGATGGGGTGGAACGGCCACAGGCTGGCGGTCGGCGAGGACCTCAGCTACGCCAACATGGTCGCCTGCCCCTCGGCCAAGTGGGTCGTCAAGGCCGACCCGGCCAACCCCGAGCTGCCGGTCATGGGGCCCGAGCGGATGCGCGGCATCGTCCGCGAGTGCTTCCACGACCGCAGGTACTTCCTGCGCCAGCTGTTCCAGAGCCTGCCGGTGGCGCTGCTGGTGTTCAGCGAGTCGACCGGCCGCGAGTTCATCGCGGCGATGCAGGGCAGGTTCACCGCCGGCGAGCCGCGCCCAGACGAGCGGCTGGCCGACCTGCTGGCCCGCGAGATCCGGCTGGGCTACGGCATCACTGCGGACGGCGAGCCGCTGGAGGCCCGCGTCGTGTTCCTGCCGCACGCCTCGGCCAACCCGGAGCAGTTCGAGCGTTTCAAAGGGCCGGTGATCGACATCCTGGCTGAGGAGGTCACGACGGGGCGGCTGCGCCTCAACCCCCAGACCGGGCACCTGGCCCGGCCCCGAGGCGGCTGTGTGTTCTGCTCCAACGACCTGTACAGCATCGGCCCGTGCGACTACGCCGGCGAGCTGCGCCCGCTGGCGGCCCAAGATCCGGCCCAAGAGCCGGCCCAAGAGCCGGCCGGCGAGCTGCCCATGCTGGCGACCGCCGGACAGGCGCCAGGAGCCGTCGAGCTGCCCATGGCGGCGGCCGCCGGAGGCGCGCCAGGAGCCGTCGAGCGGGAGAACGCCGAGCAGGCGCGCCTCATCGAGGAGTTCCTGCCGCCCATGGCGCCAGCGCCGGAGCTGGCCAGCGTGGACGGGGCTGACTCCCCGCCGCTCGTGCTGCTCGGACGCATCGTCACCATGAACGCCGACGGTGAGGTGATCGACGACGGCGCGCTGTACCTGCAGGACGGGCAGATCGCCGCCGTCGCTCGGCGCGCCGACCCGCCGCCCGACGGCTTCGCCCACGCGGTCGTCCTGGACACCCGGGGCACGATCTACCCCGGCCTGCTCGACCTGCACAACCACCTGGTCTATAACATCGCGACTCTGTGGCGGGCGCCGCGCGCGTTCGCCAACCGCGACCAGTGGCAGCGCAACACCAGCTACCGCGAGCAGATCACGATGCCGCTGGGGGTGCTGGCCAGCGACCGCGACACCGTCAAGGCGATCGTCCGCTATGTGGAGGTCAAGGTGATGCTGGGCGGGGCCACGTCGGTGCAGGGGATGCGGTCACGGTTCGGCGCCTCGACGCCGTTCTACACCGGCGCGGTGCGCAATTTCGAGCGCACCGACGACGACCGCCTGCCCGAGTCGGGCAGCCGGGTGCCCAACCTCGACCCGTCACGGCCTGAGGACGTGGCCAGCTTCCGCAACGGCCTCACCTCACGGGCGGCGTACTTCTACCACCTCTGCGAAGGGATCGACGAGCAGACACGGCGGCACTACCTGAACCTGGTCGGCAACGACCTGCTCGGCGAGTCGCTGGTGGCGATCCACTGCCTGGCCCTCCAGGAGGCGGACCTGGCCGAGCTGAACGCCAGGGGGTGCAAGGTCGTCTGGTCGCCCTTGAGCAACCTGCTGCTCTACGGCCAGACGATCGACGCGAGGCGCCTTGAGGGTCTGGCGTTCGCCCTCGGCTGCGATTGGACGCCCAGCGGCAGCAAGAACCTGCTGCAGGAGCTGAAGGTCGCCTGGCTTTCGGTCCAGGAGGACGGCGCCGGCCTGTCCGCGCGGGACCTCTGCGCGGCTGTGACCCGCAACGCCGCCCAGGCCGCCGGCTGGGGAGACGCCCTGGGGACGATCGAGCGGGGCAAGTACGCCGACCTGCTGGTGACGGACACCCTGCGCGACGACCCCTACGCCAACCTGTTGGCGGCCACCGAGCGCGAGGTCCGCCTGATGGTGATCGCGGGCTGCCCGCGCTACGGCGACGCCGATCTGGTCCAGCGCTACCCGCCGTCGGACGGGAGGCGGGAGGAGCTGACCGTGGGCGGGCGCGACAAGCGGCTCTACCTGGAGCATCCCCAGTCCCAGCTGGGCGGCCTGACCTTCGCCGCGGCGCTGGCCAAGCTGGAGGAGGCGACCTCGCGGCTGCATGAGCTGGAGGCCGAGCTGGCCGGCGCGCCGTTCAGCCTGAGCCTGGCCGCCGACGGCTTCCAGCTGCTGCTCGACAACGACGACTACCCGCCGGCTGAGCCGGGGGAGGCGGACCTGCTGGCGGCGGCGGTGCTGCCGGAGTCGATCCCGCTCGACCCGCCGACGGTCGTCGACGATCCCGGCTGGTTCGACCGGCTGGAGTCGATCGGGCACCTGCCGCCTGTCCTGCGCAAGCTGCGCGAGTTCTACGAGCCTGCTTGAAGGAGATCGCTGTCATGGCCGTCCGCAACCTCGTCGTACAGTGCCTGAGCGCCGAGGAGCAGTCCGCCGCGATGAAGATCCTGCGACGGCGCGGACCGGTCGCCACGAGCGGGATGTACGTCCGCGGCGCTGGCGACCAGGCCGACGTGGAGGCCTTGGAGGCGAGGGGGCTGCTCGTCGAGCGGCTCCCCACCACCCCGCAGCTGTCGTGGCTCGACCCCGAGCGGCAGGACGACGAGGCCGCCGGCGAGCTGCTGGCCGCGGTGGGAGACGAGCGGGAGGGCCGCTCCCCCATCCAGGAGGCGGCCGCCGGCGCCAGCCCGGTCTGCATCGTCCAGCTCAAGGGGCCGATGCGCGACGACTGGCGGCGGACGCTCGACGATCTGGACGTGCGGCTCGGCGCGTGCGTGCCGGACTTCGCCTTCAAAGCGGAGCTGACCGAGGCGCAGCGGGCGGCGGTCGAAGACCTGAGCTTCGTGACCCGCGTCGTCGAGTACAGCGCCACGCACACCCTGCGGCGGCTGACCGCGGTCCGCGAGCTCTGCCGGGAGGCGGAGGCGGAGCCCGAAGCGGCGACGGTCGCCTACGGCACGGGCGAACCAGAGACCTACGAGGTGCGGTGCCACGATGCCGGCAACATCCCGGTGGTCGCCGCGGCGCTGCGGGAGGACCCGCGGGCTGTCCGGATCTCCGTGGGGCGCCGCAGGATCCGCTTCGAGTGCGACGCAGGCTCGCCGCTGGTGGCCGAGCTGGCCATCATGCCGCAGGTCTCGTCGGTCGACCTGTTCCAGTTCCCCGAGCTGGCCAGCACATTCGTCCGCGCGGGCTTGGGGGTCGATCCTCCAGCCGGGGCCCCGGCGCTGCCCTGGGACGGCACCGGCGTCATCGTGGCGGTGGCGGACGGCGGCGTGGACGCCGAGCACCCGGACCTGGCGCGCCGGATCAAGAAGGTCATCGAGCGGGTTCCGCCCGAGGCGCCGGGCGACCCGAACGGGCACGGCACGCACGTGTGCGGCATCATCGCCGGCGACGGGACCGCCTCCGCGGGGCGGATCGTGGGTGTGGCTCCCGGCGTGGAGCTGATCGTCCAGACGCTGCGGGACAGGAGCGGGCGGCTGTCCGGCCTGCCCGTCGACCTGGGCGCGCTGTTCGAGCAGGCCTATGCCGAGGGCGCGCGGATCCACAACCACAGTTGGGGCGTCCTGGCGGGAGGCCTGTACACGCTGGACGCGTACGAGGTCGACGAGTTCGTCTACCGCCACCCCGACTGCCTGGTGATCTTCGCCGCCGGGAACCGGGGCCGTCAGCCCGACGAGCTGGACGACCTGGGCCGTATCGGCTTCAACTCGCTGCAGTCGCCCGCCGGCGCCAAGAACGTGCTCACCGTCGGCGCCTGCTGCTCGTCTCGCGGCGACGGGCCGTTTCAAGGCCAGACTTGGCACCAGTTCCCCAGCGGTCCGCAGCGGCCGAGGGCGGACAGCGAGCCGATCTGCGGCGATCTCGACTACGTCGCGGCGTTCAGCAGCCGCGGGCCCACCGACGACGAGCGGGTCAAACCGGAGCTGCTGGCGCCGGGCAGCGTGGTCCTGTCCGCCCGCGCCCGAGCGTGCGACCCGTCCTATCCCTGGGCGCCCAACGACCATTACCATTTCTTGGCCGGCACGAGCATGGCGGCTCCCGCGGCAGCCGGCGCGGCGGCGATCGTGGCGCAGTACTACGTCCAGGAGCGGGCGCATCAGCCGTCCGCGGCGCTGCTCAAGGCGACGCTGGTCAACGGGGCGGTGTGGATCGATCGTGAGACGGTCGTGGACGGGGTCGGGCGGCCCAACTTTCACCAGGGCTTCGGCCGTCTGGACCTGCGCGCCACCCTGCCCGTGCCAGGCGACGCCTCAGGGCTGGCGCTGGCGTTCGCCGACGTCGGCCGCGACTCCGACGAGGCGCTGAACAAAAGCCAGGCTGAGCGCGCGGCCTGGAGACGCACGGTTCATGTCGAGGCGGGCCTGCCGCTGCGCGTGACCTTGACGTGGATCGAGCGTCCGGACCACGGGCTGCAGCAGGACCTCGATCTCCTCGTGGTCACACCGAGCGGGCGGCGCCTGCCGGGCAACCCCGACATGGCCCGTGGCCCCTGGGCCAAGACCGACCACCGCAACAACCTGGAGCAGGTGATCGTGGCCGATCCCGAGCCCGGCGAGCACCGGCTGTGGGTCCTGGCCTACAACACCCTCTACGAGAACCAGGGCTTCAGCCTCGTCGTGACCGGCAGACTCACCTCCGACCTCCTGCCCTAGCCCAGGCATCGCAACAAGATGGTTCCTCGCTAGATCGTGTGGGTGGATGGCAGGGGCAGGCGACCGTGATGAGGTAGATGATGGTGATCATCTTGGCCTTGTTTCTGCAACCAGCATTCTCAGTAAATTCGAGTACAACCCTCGGCGGGCGGCCACGAACCGCGCTGACACCTCGCCGGTCAGATCACCGACCGGCAACTCCTGCGCCCCAAGCCATCTCGACAGATGCCCCATCAACCGCAACTGCGCTTCGCTACCGCGCAGGGAGTACCCAAGACCAGCAAGCTCGGCACGGAAACCCTCGGCGAACTCCCCCAGCGGACCGGACACCGACACCTCGAATGGACCTGCCATCACGCTGCTCCTCTCCAAACGATGAAGAGACCAGCATGGTCACCACACGACGTTATGCCGAACTACGGGAACAGATCACCACCCCCACCAGCCCACCTACGCCGACATCGGCATAACCGCGATATCGGCATAACTCCAACAACCAGGCCGAGCGGGACATCCGCATGGTCAAGCTGCAGCAGAAGATCTCCGGAGGCTGGCGCACCCAGGAAGGCGCCGAAACGTTCATGGCCGTCCGCAGCTACCTGGCCACCGCCCGCAAACACGGCATCAACCTCCTCGACGCCCTCCGCCAAGCATTCGAGGGCAACCCCTGGACACCCACCGCCACAGAGGGCACCGGCCCACCCCCCGACCTCGCCGCCGCAGCCTAAACACCCCACCCACCACCGTGGACCGCGCCAGCCTGCCCTGAAACACCCCCGTTCCTTCAGGGATGAACAGTTACGGATGAAGTTCGCGGCGGGGACCGTGAATGGGAAGGTCTGCGAGGTGGGTTGAGGTCCGGTCGAGTTTGTGCGATGCTTTCACCTTGTGGGTGCCCTCCTGATCCTGAGCGACGTATTCTTCACAAGCCGTATATTACCAGCTCAAAGGGCACTTTTCGTGGAACCGGCCCCGTTTCTACACAACCCGCTCGGTGGATCCCAGGGTCAGTCGACCACCCAAAGTGTTGCCGACACTGAGATTCCAAGTCACTCCCAGCACTCCATGCCAGCTCGGTCTGGGATCAGAGCTACACTTCATATATCGTGTGTAATAAAAGCTGACCGCTCAGATGACAACGCTCAGATGACAAGAGGAGCACACAGTTATGGCAAGATGGATACAGATCTCTGGTGCCCTTACGGCGATCTCAGCCGGATCCAGAACCAACGTATGGGGAGTCAACTCAGCGGGTAACATCTACAGATACACGGGAGACGATGGGAACCCTTGGGTTCAGATCCCCGGCGGCCTGTCGGACATTGGAGCGGCTGCCGACGGCACGGTATGGGGAGTCAACTCAGCGGGTAACATCTACAGATACACGGGAGATCTACCAGGTTGACGTAGCCTGAGGGGAACTCAGGGGTCTTGGCTTGGGCGCGGGCGGCGGCCAGCAGCTCGTCATGCTCGCCGATGCGCGGGCCGCGCCCCGCCTTGGCGGTCGTGCGCTGGGCTCGCGGCGGGCAGCCGTCGCAGTGGCGGGGCGAAGCTGGCGTTGCCCTTCGCGCTGATCGGCACGGTGATCTGGTTGGGGCAGGTGACGGTGCCCGCCTGGCAGTTGATGGTGAAGTCGTCGCGGTCAAGCCCGCCGGGCACCGGCGGGGCCAGCGGCAGCGGCTTGATGACCGGGGGTGTGGCCGGCCTCGATCAGGTCGGCTCGGGTCTGCCCGCCGGCTGTAGGCGGTGTCGCCCAGCGCCTCGACCGGCTTCGGGCTCCTCAGCCAGCAGTTGGGTGGCGACCTCACCGTCGCTGGTGTTCGCCCCGGTCAGGGTGTCAGCGGTGATCGCACCCGGTCTCCGGCTCGTTCGCGATATGCCCTTTGAGCCCGTCCCGGTAGGAGCTGCGGGATTTGTGCGCGTGGCGGGACTCCGGATCGACGGTGGACACGATCCGGTCTTTGGCGACCGCGCGGGCGATCCGCCAGGTCCCGGGCTTCTCGCCGGGCTGGCACGTCTTGGCCGGCGGCCAGCGCCAACAGCGCGGCCGCCCGCTCGGCGTCGTCGTCCAGGCCGACGACGGGCAGCGCGTCGATGATCGCGATCGCGTCGGTGACCAGGGCGGTGACGAGGGCGTCGCGGGCGACGTCGTCGTCCCACGCGCGGTCGGGCTTGCCACTCTTGTCGTAGTCGTGCGCCGACACGGCGACCTGGCGGGCATCTGGGACGAGCTTGCGGACCTTGCGGATGGCGGCGGCCAGTTGGGTGACGGTGTCCTGGGTCGCGACCGCGTCGTCGAGCGCGGTGGAGTCCAGCGCGCGGCGTTTGCGCCCGTTGAGCGCGCCGGTTTGGCGGATCACGTCTTTGACGTTATGCCGGGGCCGGCATAATTGGGTTCGTCACCCGACAGTGTCCGCTGCGGGGCGCATCAGCAGCCAAGCGCCTGGCCTCGTCGCTGCGGTCGTTCCTGCGTTTTTTGCATGTCCAGGGCCACATCGGGCTGCCGTTGGCGCAGGCCGTGCCGCCGGTCGCCCGCCGGGGTGGGGGCTCGTTGCCCAAAGCGTTGGGGTCGGGGCAGGCGGGGTGTCTGCTCGCCAGCTGCGACCGCCGCGGCGCGATCGGCCGGCGGGACTACGCCATGCTGCTGCTGGCGTTGCGCCTGGGGTTGCGCGCCGGCGAGATCGTCGCGCTGGCCCTCGACATCGACTGGCGGGCGGGTGAGATCATGGTCCGAGGCAAAGGGAGATGTCGGGTGCGGCTTGCGCTGCCCGCCGACGTCGGTGAGGCGCTGGCCGGCTGCCTGCGCCAGGGCCGGTCCCCCACCGAGTGTCGCATGCTGTTCCTGCGGTCGGTGGCCCCGCTGCGCGGGCTCGGCGCCCCGGCGGTCAGCTGGGTGGTGTATCGGGCCTGCGACCGGGCTGGCCTGCCCCGGGTGGGCGCGCGCCGTCTCCGCCACACGGCGGCCACTGGGATGCTGCGGGCCGGCGCGTGGCTGTCATACGTCGGCCAGGTCCTGCGCCACCGCAGCGCGATGACCACGGCGATCTACGCCAAGGTCGACCACGGCGCCCTCGGGACGCTGGCCCGGCCATGGCCTGGCAGCGCCGCGTGACCGGGCTGGCCGAAACCTGCGAGGACTACCTGCGGCTGCGCCGCTCGCTGGGCTACAAGCTCAAGCGGGCAGGGAGCCTGCTCGGCCTGCTTCGTCGCCTTCTGCGACCGGAAGGGCGCGGTCACCGTCACCGTCACCACCGAGCTGGCCTTGGCTTGGGTGACGCTGCCGGCGGGAGCCGACCCCTGTTGGTGGGCGCAGCGCCTCGGGGTCGTCCGAGGCTTCGCCGCCTACCTCCAAAGCCTCGACGCTGCCGCCGAGGTCCCGCCCGCCGGGCTGCTGCCCGCCCGGATCCGGCGGGCTGAGCCCTACCTGTACTCCGACGACGTCGCTGGGCTCATGGCAGCCGCCTGTCGTCTGCGTTGCACGCCGCGGCAAGCGGCCTACGCCACCCTTGTTGGGCTGCTGGCCGCCACCGGGCCGCGCGTCGGCGAGGCGATCCGCCCCGACCGCGACGACGTGTGCTGGGACCCCGGCCTGCTCACGGTCCGCCGCTCGAAGCTCGACAAGTCCAGGCAGCTGCCCCTGCACCCGACCACCGTCGAGGCGCTGCGCGGCTACGCCCGCCGGCGCGGCCAGCTGTGCCCCGAGCCGAAAACCGCGAGCTTCTTCGTGTCCACCGCCGGCACCCGGCTCATCTACTCCCAACGTGTGGTCCACGTTTGCGACCCTCGTGTCCCACGCCGGGCTGGAGCCCCGCTCGCAACGATGCCGGCCGCGGATCCACGACCTGCGCCACACCTTCGCGGTGGCCACCCTGACCGACTGGCACCACGCCGGAATGGAGGTCCAGCCCCGCTGCTGTCGACCGCCTCGGCCACGTCGACCCCGAATGGACCTACTGGTACCTGTCGGCGGCCCCGGAGCTGCTCGGCAAGGCCGCCGAGCGCCTCGAGAACACCTGGGGCGAGCTGGGATGAACTCGCTCGCGCCCACTCTGCAGGCGTTGCGCACCGAGCGGCTGGCAAGCCAACGCCAGGCCAGCCCGCACACCATCACCGCCTACCGTGACACCTTCCGGCTGCTCCTCGGCTTCGCGCAGACCACGACCGGCAAGGCGCCGTCACGGTTGGAGCTGTCCGATCTGGACGCCCCGCTGATCGGGGCGTTCCTCGCCCACCTGGAGCAGGTGCGGGGAAACAGCGTATCCACCCGCAACGCCCGCCTGGCCGCGGCGCGTTCCCTGTTCGGTTTCGCCGCGCTACGCCATCCCGAGCACGCGGGGCTGATCCAACGGGTGCTCGCGATCCCCGCCAAACGCACCGACCGTGCCCTGGTCTGCTTTCTGACCCGACCCGAGATCGACGCGCTGCTCGCAAGCCCCGACCGGTCGACCTGGACCGGCCGCCGCGACCACGCGCTGCTGCTCGTGGCCGTCCAAACCGGCCTGCGGGTCTCCGAGCTGATCGGGCTGCGCCGCCAAGACATCGAGCTCGGCGCTGGAGCGCACCTTCGCTGTGTGGGCAAAGGCCGCAAACAGCGCGCCACGCCGCTGACCGGACAGACCCGGGCGGTGCTGACGAGCGCCAAGGCGGGTCCACTGACCCGCTGTTCCCAGGACCCGCCGGGGCTGCGCTCGGCCGCGACGCCGTCAGGCGCCTGGTCGCAAGACACGCCGCCGCTGCCGCATCCCGCTGCCCCTCCATCGCCACCAAGCAGGTCTGCCCCCATGCGCTCCGCCACACCGCCGCCATGCAGCTGCTGCAGGCCGGGGTGGACACCTCGGTGATCGCGCTCTGGCTCGGCCACGAGACGACCCGGACCACGCAGATCTACCTGCACGCCGACCTCGCGTTGAAAGAGCGTGCGCTTGCTCGCACCGCTCCACCCGACACCGCCCCGGGCCGCTACCAGCCTCCAGACGCCCTGCTCGCGTTCCTCGAAGCCTGTGATTATGCGGACAGGCTCAACACCCCACACCCCCGATAAGCAGCGGAAACGCTCACCGCCACACCCCGCCTCCGCATAATCGCGCGTTCCGCATAATGCGCCAGGCACGTTTGGTGGGTGGCCTTGGTGAATTTGCGGTAGGGCGCCCAGCCGTCGCGCTCCAACACCCCGTCGAAGTCCTCCCCCAGGATCGCCGCGGCCTGGTCGAACCCTCGTCCGGCCGCGATGTCATAGACCGTGACCAGGTCCCCGACGAAGGTCCACAGCCACACCCGTTCGGCGTCGATGCGCCAGCCGGTCTCATCCGCCGCCACCGCCTCGGAGTCGCGCAGCGCCTCCAGCAGCGCCTGATAGGTGCTCTCGGCGTCCCCGGCGGTCTTGTGCAGCGCCGAGTGCAGCCCGCCGGGGGTGACCGACAGCCCGCACAGGTTGCCCGAGGATCTTGGCGACTTTGCCCATCGACACGCCCAGCCCGACGCGCAGCCAGGCGGCCAGCGCGTGCGCCAGCGGGCCCAGCATCACGCCCGCGGCGCCGGTCGCGTCAGAGGTCTGGTCGGGATGGCGGCTGCGGACTCGGCGGCGGCAGCCTGTGCAGTGGCCAGGCGCGATGTCGTAGCGGCGGATGCGGGTGTGGGCGGGGACGACCTCTTCTTGGAACAGCCTCCACGACCTCGTCGAGCACGACGTCGCCGTCGCAGTCCGGGCAGTGATCGGGCAGCGGCACGTCGACCTCTTGGTTGACCTGTTCCGGTTCGGGTGGCAGCCGTCTGGCCTTCTTCCCGTAGCTCTCGCCGGGTTTGCGGCCCGGTGTGGCCGGATCAGGTTTCTTCTCACCTCGGGAGAACGGTGCGGCCTGCCGTTTGCCGGCCCGGCGTGCCTGTTCCAGCCCGTCGCGCAGCCGGGTGTTGTCCTGGAGCGCACCGGCTGTTTTCTTCTTCCAGTTCGGTGATGCGCTGGGCTGACAGCAGCGCCTGCTGGCGGAACAGCGTCAGCAGCGCCTGCGCCCCGACCAGCTCCCGGCGCAGACCAGCGACCTCACCTGCAACAACACCACACACCAGCCACAACACTCACAGACCCGACAGGCCAGGTCAAGCACCTCGCACACGCGCTAACTCAATAGGGTGCGGCTCTGTTGGAGTGACGGTGAGGTGCCTGTGATCAGGGGTTTGGCGTAGAGGGTCGATAGGATGTGGGCTGTTTGTCGCTATGTTCCGGGTTGGTGTACCTGAACGCGAAAAGGAGCCCCTGTTGCACGAGCACACGCCCGAACCGGCCGGCAGCCCCTTCGCCCGCTCCAGAGGGCTGCTCGAGTCGATCATCACCGACCTCGAGAGCGTACCCACAGGGCAGCTGACCCACGCGCAGATCGAGGACAAGATCACGACCCGTGGGAGGGAGCTGCAGCGGCGCCTGTGCCAAGACCACCTCGACCTGCGCGCGGTGCGGGAGGCCGACCGCCACGACGTCATCGGCGCCGACGGGATCGAGCGGATCCGCACTCCAGACAGGCCATGACCGCAAGCTGATCACGGTGTTCGGCCAGGTCAGCGTCGAGCGCAAGGCATACCGCGCGCTCGGGGCGGCCAACCTGCACCCAGCCGACGCCACCTTGAGCCTGCCG
>JBOGEA010000148.1:0-13582 GCA_050743205.1 Egibacteraceae bacterium
GTGCGGGGGACCGCCGAGGCCGACCTGGTCGACGAGCTGGCCGTCTACCTCGGCCTGCTACGCGTGCACAGAGTCGCGAAGCGCCGGTACTCAGCGCTGTTCGAGACCGAGCTGGAGGGGCTGCTCCACCGTTATACGGTCGACCGGGTGCGCATCTGCGGCGTCTGCACTGACATCTGTGTGCTGCACACGACCGCCGACCTGCGCAACCGTGACATCGCCGTGATAGTCGCCGCCGCCGCAACCGCGACGTTCGACGCCCCCGGCCACCCCGCCGATGAGGCGCAGGCGCGCAGCCTCGCGCACCTGCGCCTCATCCTCGGGGCTCGGGTAGAGGAGTAGCCCGATGCTGCGAGCCGTGCTGCTGCGCGCGTCCGAGAGCGCGCTGGCCAAGCGCGCGGTGACGGGCTGGACGCCGCCGCGGCGGATCGCGCTGCGGTTCGTGGCGGGGGACACGCTCGCTGACGGGATCAGATGCGCGCAAGCGCTGGCTGCGCGGGGCAAGTCCGTCACGCTCGACTACCTGGGTGAGGCCGTGCGCTCGGGTGGCGAGGCCCGCGCCGCGTCGAAGGTCTACCTGGAGGCCCTGGGGCGGATCGCGGACGAGCGGCTGGACGGCGGCGTGTCGGTGAAGCCGACGCAGATGGGGCTGCACGTGGACCGTCACCTCGCGCGGGACATCATCGCCGAGATCGTCACCGCCGCCGAGCAGGTCGGTGCCCATGTGACGTTGGATATGGAGGGCAGCGACGTCACCGAGGCGACGGTCGGGCTGGTCGAGGAGCTCCAGGCCGCCGGGCACCACGCGGTCGGCTGCGCGGTCCAGGCGTACCTGCGCCGGACGCGGGACGACCTCGACCGCCTCAACGCGGTTGGCGCGAGCGTCCGCCTGTGCAAGGGCGCGTACGCCGAGCCGCCTGCGGTCGCGTTGGCGACCAAAGCGGAGGTCGACGTCAACTACGCCGTGTGCGCCGACCTGCTGCTGCACGGCGGCGCCTACCCGCGCATCGCCACCCACGACCACGTCCAGATCGACAACGTCCGCCAACTCGCCGCTCGCCTCGCGCTGCCTCGTGACGCCTTCGAGTTCCAGATGCTCCACGGCGTCCGCACCCCACTGCAGGACCAACTGGTGCGCGACGGGTACCGCGTCCGCGTCTACGTGCCGTTCGGCCAGCAGTGGTACCCCTACCTGATGCGCCGCCTCGCCGAGCGCCCCGCCAACCTCGCCTTCTTCCTCCGCGCCCTGCGAGGAGGGTAGGAGCCTGCGGTTCGGCTGCGGCTCTCCTTCATGAAGGAGAGCCGCGGCCTGCTGACCGCTAATCGATGAGGGCGATGCACTCGTCCTCATCCCTGGTCAGAAAACCGATCTCTTCGCACCGCTCCCGGTCCGCCCGGCCTTCGACGGGGAAGACGCAGAGGAGATTTCCTTCCACCTCCTCGACCTCGCCCCCGAGATCCTCGCACTTGTCCTCTGTAACCGCGTAGGCGGGTGCCGCCAGGCTCATGAGAGCCGTAGCGGTCACGGCTATGACGATTCCGCGTCTGCGCATGATTTCCCCTTTGTGAATTCCAGCTTGGTCGTTTGGAGGCTAACAGCCCTTTGGTCGGCAATCCACCGTCGAGTTGGGCGGAGCCCGCCCCGACCTCGAGTTCCTCCTCCGCGCTTTACGAGGCGGTTAGGCTCAGTCCCTATGGAGGGAACTCTCGCGATTCTCGGGGCCGGGCGTATGGGCGAGGCCCTGCTCTCGGGGCTGCTGCGCTCGGGCTGGGCCAAGCCCGACCAGATCCGCTGCACGGTCCGGACCCCAGCGCGGGCGAGCATGCTCGCTGACGCCTACGGGGTGCGCGCGGACACCGACTCGCCCGCCGCCGCGGCTGAGGGGGATGTGCTGGTCCTGGCGCCGAAGCCGCAGAACCTGCGGGTGATGCTGGAGCAGATCGCGCCGAAGGTCCGCACCGGCCAGACGGTGATCAGCGTGGTGGCCGGGGTGCCGACCGCCGTGATCGAGGAGGCGCTGGCGATCGACATCCCGGTCGTACGGGTGATGTCGAACGTGCCAGTCCAGGTCGACGAGGCGATGAGCGCGATCGCGCCGGGCAGGCTGGCCCAGCCGGAGCATCTGGCGATCGCCGAAAGCCTGCTCAGCCACGTCGGGCGGGTCGTGCACCTGGCCGAAGAGCACCTCGACGCGGTCACCGCGCTGTCCGGGTCCGGCCCCGCCTACTTCGCCCTGATCGCCGAGTCGATGATCGACGCCGGCATCCTGCTGGGCCTGTCCCGCGACATCGCCACTGAGCTGATCGTGCAGACCATGGTCGGCACCGCGAAGATGCTCCGCGACACCGGCCGCCACCCCGTCGAGATCCGCGAGTCCGTCACCTCGCCCGGCGGCACCACCATCGCCGCCATCCGCGTCCTAGAGCAGGAGCGCGTCCGCGCCGCCTTCCTCAACGCCATCGAGGCCGCCAAGCTGCGCTCCGAGGAGCTGGGCGCCCTCTCCCGCTGGCCGTGAAGCCAGGCCTGGTGATGAGCACATCGTGACAGATGTGGCTGGAACTGCCCATTTCGCCCGGAAGTGCACCGGCTACAGCGGGGCGGTTGCCCGGGCCTGGAGGGCAAGGAGGGCGGCGGGGCGGCCGGGGGGGGTGAGAGCGACGGCGCTGTCGGCGAGGGTCACGACGCCGACGTGGTGAGCCGGACGGAGCAGCGGCTGGAGGAGGTGGGGGACGAATTCGGGGCCGGGGAGTCCGGGAACGAGTTCGTGGATCCGTACCGCGAGGTCGTCGAGCCGGATGGGGCCGGTGTCGAGCAGCAGGACAAAGGCGAGCTCTGACAGTACGGCGGCGAATCCATCAGGCGGCACGAGCCGCGCGGCGGCGGCGCGCCAGAGCGCGGCGGGCACCACGATGAGGCGGCGCCCTCTCGGGGTGAGGAACAGCCGGTGCGCGGAGCGCCGGAGGGCGCCGATGCGCCACGCGATCTCGTGAAGGTCAAGCACTTCGGTGCCCGTGACGGGCCATCCGAACCGCTCGGCGCCGCGGGACACCAGCGTCCGCGGCAGGCGGTCAGTCCTGGTCAGGGTGACCCCTGGACCGATCTCGGCGAGCAGCCACCGGAGGGGCTCGATCGCGACGTCGGTGTTCGGCGGCGTCGGCACCGGTTGGCGAAGGCGCTGTGCGACTGGCCGGACCGCCTGCGTCCGAGGCGCACTGCCACCCTCGACCCAGCGCTGGATCCGCTCGGCGAGAATGACGTCGAGCAGCGCCGCGTCGCTGATGTGACGGGCGACGATCTCACGCTGACGAAGGCGCCAGCCCGGCGCGTGCGGGCACAGCACACCCGTCGTGACCGCCCGCTCCAACGCAACGGCGGCTGACTCGTAGGCGGCGGCCTCTTGGGGACCCATGGCGGCGCCCCACGCCAACGCCGGCGTTTCGCCAGCGGCGGGGAGATCGGGCGGCACCAAGCCGGAGCGCCGCTCCGCCTCTTCAAACGCGGTGATTCCCGCCGTAACCCCACGCTGGTACGCGGCGTGCACCTTGGACGTGATCGCCGCGCGGCAGAGCCGCGCATGGTGAGGAAGGCCGGCGGAATCGAACAGGTCGCCGACAGCGGGCGCCAGATCCGTCCATCCTGGCCACTTCGTCGGCAGCTCGTACCAGAGGAACTCCTGCAGCCGCCGAAGGCTGACACGCTCAAGGTCCCCGCCGCCGCGCAGGCACGCGAGCACCTCCGTCATGGCCAGCTTGAGATCACCCACGGGCAGCAGTGTCGCAGGCGCCGCCGCCGGCTGTGCGCAGGAGACCCGGCTACGACGGAGAGACGCCGACACGCTCCTGCTCGTGCTCGACGCCGCTGCGGCCGACCTGCACGAGACGAAAGAACGGTGACGAACGCGATGCCGCCCAACGTGTTGCCCAGCGCCGCCCAGGCTGCCGCACCGAGCCAGTCCACGTAGCCGAACGGGGCGCCGGCGTGGAACGCGGCGAAGATCTCCAGCGAGACCACGATGACGTGGTTCAGCTCGCCCGCAGCCAGCAGGAAGCCGGCGACGACCGCGGTGACGACCTTGACGAGGGCCTGCTCTGAGCCGCGCTCCATCCAGGTCATCAGCGTGATGACCACCCGCCCAGAACCGCCAGGGCGAAGGACCGCCAGCCCAGCCCCAAGTCGATGGAGTGTCCAGCCGTCTCGATCGCTGTGCCGGCGAGCCGCGGCGTGCCGGCCATGATGATTCCCGTGATGATCCACCCGCCGACGAGGTTCATCAGCGCTGTGCCGATCCATAGGCGCCCGACGCTGGACACGCGTGCCCGCCCAGCGACCACCGCGGCGATCGGAACAAGACAGTTCTCGGTGAACAGCTCGCTCTGTCCAAGCGTAAGCGCAATGAAGCTGATGCTGAAGGCGAGCCCACCCAGCAGCGGGCTGCCGGTTTCATGTAACACCAACAGCAGCGCAAAGACACCTATGCCTATGTCGATGCCCCCGACCATGCCGGTGGCGAGCAGGTTGGGCCAGGTTCGTGTGAGCCGCTCTTCGCCTTCCTTTACGCTCCGCTGAAACTGCAAGCGCACCTGCGACGGCTCATCAGGTCGAACTCGGCGCATCGGCGGGCTTGCCTCCCCTCACGGCATGCAGAAAGGTGAGAGGAAGCGTCGCCCGCCTAAGCGCCCGCTATACCTGCCCAGGCTCACCCAGCCACGCGTCGCGCGGCACAGTGAACCCTGAATCAGCCGGCAGGGCCCGCCCTGCCGGCCTCTCCTGTCGAGCCCCGCAGACTCTGACAGATCGTCACAATGAGCGGTAGGCCCGCGGCCACCGCTCACAAGCTCGTTTGCCGTCAGCTGGGAGAACGCTGAACTACAACCGAGACGGCCGCCCCAAACTCGCGGCGTTGCTGGCCTAAAGACCCCGCACGCGACCGTCCTCGATGCTCAGCACTCGCCTATTCAGTCTGAGGGTCTTGCTGGCCCTCGAGAAGCGCCCTGACCTCACTCGCCCGGTAACGGCGATGCCCGCCGAGCGTCCGGATCGAGGACAGCTTCCCCGACTTCGCCCACCGGGTGACCGTCTTAGGGTCCACACGGAAGAGCTTCGCCACCTCTGACGGGGTGAGCAGCTCCTCAGTGTTGTCAGTAGCCTCCACCAGCGCTCCCACTCTCCTCATTTGCTCCCGCCTTTCGGGTTCCCTCGTGTGTTGGTCACACGAAGCCGGCAATCTTTCGGTTCCCGACAAAGAGTAGTCGTAAGCGTGGGGGAAGCGTAATACCCCCTTGGGTGGATTTTCCTTAGCCAAAACGGACTACTGCCCTCATCAGGGGGTTCACGCCCCGCCGCGCTGCCGTCAAGGTCAGGTTATAAGCATCACGATTCTGCCATCCTGTTGTGTTCCACGAGCCCCCCGGCCAGACAAAGTAGGGATTTCGGGCCGTGCGGCACGGGGCGCGGTCGCACCCGCTCCAGGAAAATTTTCCCTGAAGCCGGCGGGGTAGTACTGGTCAAGGGCAAAAGACGCCGGGATGCTCGACAATTTCGCTGCCCGGCAGGGGTGCAGCCCGTCCGCGCGCACCGATGCGGCTCAAGAAGAACAGCGGTCGCGACGGCTCGCGACGGCGTCCGCGAGGTCGTCACGAACCCGCGCGCAGCGCGACGAGCACGTCCTTGCCTCCCGCCTGCTGCTCGGCGGGGACCGGGATCGGGTAGCAGCCGTCGAAGCACGCGCGGCACAGCTGGCCGCCGGGGCGGCCGGTGGCCTGTACCAGCCCGTCCAGCGACAGGTAGGCAAGCGAGTCAGCGCCGAGGAACGCGCGCACACCCTCGACGTCGAGCCGCGATGCGATCAGCTCGTCGTGGGTCGCCATGTCGATGCCGTAGAAGCAGGGGTGGCGCACTGGCGGAGAGGTGATGCGCAGGTGGATCTCGGTCGCGCCGGCCTGGAGGAGCATCGCGACGAGCTGGCGCGACGTGTTGCCCCGCACGATCGAGTCATCGACGACCAGGAGCCGCTTGCCGCCGATCACGTCGCGGAGCGGGTTGAGCTTCAGGCGGATGCCGAGTTGGCGCAGGCTCTGCGTCGGCTGGATGAACGTGCGCCCGACATAGCGGTTCTTCGTGAGCCCCTCGGCGTACGGGATGCCGCTCGCCTCGGCGTAGCCGGCCGCCGCGGCCGTCCCCGAGTCGGGGACGGGGATCACGAGATCAGCGTCGACCGGCGCCTCGGCGGCGAGCAGCTCGCCCATGCGGTGACGGATCGAGTAGACGGTGCCGCGGTCGTCCACCCGATGGTCGGGCCGGGCCACGTAGACGTACTCGAAAACGCAGAAGTGCGGGTCGGGCTCGGCGAACTGGCGGCTGCGCAGACCCTGCCCGTCGATCGTGAGGAGTTCGCCCGGCCGGACGTCACGGACGTACGTCGCGCCCACGATGTCCAGCGCGACGGTCTCGGACGCGACGACCCAGCCGCCTTGGCCACCTCGATCCAGCCTGCCGAGGACCAGCGGCCGGACCCCATGCGGATCGCGGACGGCGTAGATCGCGCGCTCGTCCATCACGACCATCGAGTAGGCGCCCGGCGCTTGGGCGCAGACGGCAGCGAGCGTGTCGCCCAGCTGCGCTGCTCCCACCTCCTGCGCGAGCACCTCCGCGAACAGCGCGGAGTCCGTCGCGCAGCTGTCCCCCGCTGGGCCGAGGATGCGCGCGAGGTCGCCGGTGTTCACGAGGTTGCCGTTGTGCGCGAGCGCGAACCCGCTGCCGGCCGCCGTGGCGCGGAACGCCGGCTGCGCGTTCTCCCACGTGGATCCGCCGGTCGTCGAATAGCGCACATGGCCGATGCCGAGATCGCCGTCCATGCCGGCCAGCCGCGACTCGCTGAACACGCGGCTGACCAGGCCCATCTCCTTCGTCACCAGGATGTGCCGTCCGTCGGAGACCGCGATGCCCGCCGATTCCTGACCTCGGTGTTGCAGGGCATAAAGGCCGTAAAAGCAGAGTTTCGCGACATCCTCACCGGGCGCATACACAGCGAAGACCCCGCACTCATCGCGTCCACTAGTCATTGAAGGATCGCTCGGGACATGCGCTCGGGATAGTGAGAGGATCGGGGAAGCGAAGTCGCGCCTGAGTCTAGCGTCTCACGCTCGACTCCCCCCTACGGTCGGAAGGGACAAGATGACCCAGCGTTATCCCCCAATCGGCGACTACGCCCTGGTGGCGGACTGCTTCTCCGCGGCGCTGGTGTCGAGAACGGGCTCGGTCGACTGGTGCTGCCTGCGCCGGTTCGACGCCGCCAGCACCTTTGGGCGGATCCTGGACTGGGAGAAAGGCGGGTTCTTCGCGCTGGACCCGGTCGATCTGCTGCGCACGCGGCGCCGCTACCGCGGCGACTCGATGGTCTTGGAGACGACGTTCGAGACCAGCGGCGGCGTCGCGCGGACGCTCGACGCGTTCGCGATGCGCCGCGGTGGCAGGGACGAGCCGCGGCACCAGTTGCTGCGTGTGGTCGAGGGCCTGGAGGGCGAGGTCGCCTTCGAGGTCGTCATCGAGCCGCGTTTCGACTACGGCGATCTGCGCCCCTGGCTGCGCTGTCACCCGGAGACGGGCGCCTGGACCGCGACGGGAGGTGACAGCGCCCTCGTGGTGTCGGCTGGCTGCGATCTCGCGCCGCAGAGCCGGCAGGCGCGGCTCGTCGGCCACATGCGCGTGGGCGGCGGCGAGCGGCGCGCGTTCTCGATCGAGTCGCGGCCGGCGCATCTGCTGGAACCGGCCCTGTGCACGCAGGGCGAGATTCTCCGGCGTCTGCGGGAGACCCAGCAGTGGTGGGACCGCTGGTCGAGGACGATGCGGGTGCATGGCCGCTGGGCGCGCCAAGTGCGCCGGTCGGCGGTCGTGCTCAAGAGCCTGACGTACGCGCCGACGGGCGCGATGGTCGCGGCGCCGACGACCTCGCTGCCCGAGGAGATCGGCGGCGAGCGGAACTGGGACTGCCGGTACTCATGGATCAGGAACTCGGCCCTGGCGTTGGCCGCGCTGTCGATCGTCGGCCATGAGGAGGTGGCGCACGGGTTCCGGAACTTCCTCATGCGCAGCGCCGCGGGGAGCGCCCAGAACCCGCGGATCATGTACGGCGTCACCGGGCGCCGGCGCCTGCCGGAGATCGAGCTGTCCCTCGACGGATACCGGGGCTCCAGGCCCGTGCGGATCGGCAACGCGGCCTGCCTCCAGATCCAGCACGACATGTACGGCCACATCCTGGACGCCGCCGACATCTGGCGGCGGGCGCACGAGGAGCTGGAGTGGGACGAGTGGCGCTTCCTCCGCCAACTCGTCGAGGCCGCCGCCGACCGTTGGACGCTGCCCGACCACGGCATCTGGGATGTCCGGGAAGAGCCCCAGCACTTCGTGAACTCGAAAGTCATGCTGTGGGTCGCGCTGGACCGCGGCATCACGACCGCCGAAGAGGTCGGCTTCGAGGACGACGCCACGCTCGACCGGTGGCGCAAAGTCCGCGACGAGATCCGGCTCGCCGTGAACACGCGCGGTGTGCACCCCCAAGACGGCCACTACGTCCAATCCTTCGGCTCGACCGAGGTCGACGCGGCGCTGCTGGCGCTCCCCGTCGTCGGCTTCTGCGCCGCCGCTGACGAGCGCATGGCGCGCACGGTCGAGGCGATCCGCCGAGACCTCGCCGTACCGCCTTATGGGTTCCTCCAGCGCCACCGCACCAAGCACGCAGACGACGGCCTCGCCCTGACGTGCACGTTCTGGCTGGTCGACGTCCTGGCCATGCAGGGCAGGGTCGACGAGGCGACCGCACTGTTCGAGCGGCTGCTGGAGTGCGGGAACGACCTCGGCCTGTTCGCGCAAGCGTACGAACCGAGGACCGGCGAGCTGCTCGGCAACTTCCCCCAGGCGTTCACCCACATGGCGCTGATCAACTCCGCTCACCATCTCGTCTGCGCCACCCGCTACCCTCACCACGGCCACCGCGTCCCATGGCGCACCGCCGAACGCCTCCGCGAACACTGGTAAACCCCCATTTCGGGATTACGGGATTACGGGCATGACGAATACGGCTCGTCAGCCAGCGGTGGGCGTGCGGCGTGCCCTATGCTCCTTGGCCATGATCCGTGCCGCGCTGACTGCTCTGCTGCTCCTGACCGCCTGCGGTGGGGCGCCAGCGGCCACGACTGAGGCCGCGCCCGACGCCCTGGCGCCCTACGGGCCCTTCGACGTCTCCGAGGTCGTGCTTCGCGGGGCCGGCGGGCAGGCCGTCGATGTGCCCGTCTACGTGGCCGACACCCAGGCCGAGCGCGCGCGGGGGCTGATGTTCCGTCAAGACCTGCGCGCGGACGCCGGCATGGTCTTCACGTTCCCGGATCTCCACACCGGCGCCTTCTACATGAAGAACACGCTGATCCCGCTGTCGATCGCCTTCTACGGCCCAGATGGGCGGGTGCGCCGCGTCCTCGACATGCAGCCGTGCGAGGCCGACCCATGCGAGCTGTATGACCCCGGTGTCGAGTACGTGGGGGCCCTCGAGGTCAACCAGGGCTTCTTCGACCAGATCGGCCTGGACGAGGCCTGGACGGTCGAGCTGCCCGACGACCTGCCCGAGGCGTCGTCCTGAACAGGCGCCGCGGTACGCTTCGGACTATGGCGTCATGGCTCATGTGGGCCATCGGCATCGCCGTGGCCGTGCTGCCGATCATCCTGATGGCCGCGTTCAACGCTGGCGATCAGGCTGACAGCCGAGGGCGGCGGATCAACAGACGGTGGCACACGTAGGGAACCTGAGCGCTAGAGGCTAAAGACTTTTGCCGATCCTCACTCGACTCGCTAACCTGGCGGGCAACGTCAAACGAGTCGTGGAGGTGCACGTACATGGCCAAGGCAGTCGGGATCGATCTCGGCACCACCAACAGCGTGGTGGCCGTCTTGGAGGGTGGAGAGCCGACCGTCATCGCCAACGCTGAGGGCGCCCGCACCACTCCCTCGGTCGTGGGCTTCTCGAAGTCCGGTGAGGTGCTGGTCGGCGAGGTCGCGAAACGCCAGGCGGTGACGAACCCCGACCGGACGATCCAGTCGGTCAAGCGGCACATGGGGACGTCATGGAAGATCTCGATCGACGGCAAGTCGTACACCGCGCAGGAGATCAGCGCCCGCATCCTGCAGAAACTGAAGCGGGATGCCGAGGCGTACCTGGGCGAGGAGGTCACGCAGGCCGTCATCACCGTCCCCGCCTACTTCGGCGACGCCGAGCGGACGGCGACGAAGGAGGCCGGCCAGATCGCGGGCCTCGAGGTGCTGCGCATCATCAACGAGCCGACCGCGGCGGCGCTGGCCTACGGGCTGGACAAAGAGGACGAGCAGACCGTGCTCGTCTACGACCTGGGCGGCGGCACGTTCGACGTGTCGGTCCTGGAGATCGCCGAGGGCGTGTTCGACGTGAAGTCGACCTCTGGTGACACGCACCTGGGCGGTGACGACTGGGACCAGAAGGTCATCGAGTGGCTGGCCAAGGACTTCCGCGACAACCACGGCGTCGACCTGACCAAGGACAAGATGGCCCTGCAGCGTCTCCGCGAGGCGGCGGAGAAGGCCAAGAAGGAGCTGTCGACTACCGCGGAGACCTCGATCAACCTGCCGTTCATCACGGCCACGAGCGAGGGCCCGCTGCACCTGGAGCGGACGCTGTCGCGGGCGCAGTTCCAGCAGATGACCGGTGACCTGCTCGATCGTACGAAGCCGCCATTCAACAACGCGATCCGCGACGCCGCGATCTCGCCGTCAGGCATCGACCACGTCATCCTCGTCGGCGGCTCGACGCGCATGCCCGCGGTCGTCGACCTGGTGCGCGACCTGACCGGCGGCAAGGACCCGCACAAGGGCGTGAACCCCGACGAGGTCGTCGCGGTCGGCGCCGCGCTGCAGGCCGGCGTGCTCAAAGGCGAGGTCAAAGACGTCCTGCTGCTCGACGTCACGCCGCTGTCGCTGGGCATCGAGACCAAGGGCGGCGTGATGACCAGGCTGATCGAGCGCAACACGACCATTCCGACCCGCAAGTCCGAGGTCTTCACCACCGCCGAGGACAGCCAGCCGCAGGTCGAGATCCACGTGCTGCAGGGTGAGCGCGAGATGGCCGCGTTCAACAAGACGCTCGGCAAGTTCCAGCTCGTCGACATCCCGCCCGCGCCCCGCGGCGTCCCGCAGATCGAGGTGACGTTCGACATCGACGCGAACGGCATCGTCAACGTGTCCGCCAAGGACCGCGGCACCGGCAAGGAGCAGTCGATGACGATCACCGGCCAGTCCTCGCTGCCCAAGGATGACATCGACCGGATGGTCCGCGACGCCGAGCAGTTCGCCGAGGAGGACCGCCGGCGGCGCGCCGAGGCCGATGCGCGCAACCAGGCGGATACGCTGCTCTACCAGACCGAGAAGCTGTTGCGCGACTCGGGCGACAAGATCCCGGCGGAGCACAAGGCGAAGCTCGAGGAGTCGCAGGGCAAGGTCCGCGAGGCCCTCAAAGGCACCGACGGCGACGCCATCCGCAACGCGACCGACGACCTCATGCGCACGAGCCAGGAGGTCGGCCAGGCGCTGTACGCCGCCGGGGCGGCCGACCAGGCCGGCCATCAGACGGCCGGCGGCTACGCCGGCGGGAGCGATGAGGACATCGTCGATGCCGAGGTCGTCGACGATGGCGGCAGCAAGGGCGCGGCGTAGTGACTGACATCCGTGACGGAGAGGCTGAGGCTGGGACCGATACCGAGGTCCCAGCTCAGCCCCCCGACAGCCTTGAGACCGTCGAGCCCGACGCGCCGGCAGAGCCGGAGGACACGCGCGGCATCGCGGAGCTGCGCGAGGCGCTCGCCCAGGCCGAGCGCCTCGGTGAGGACTACCTCGACCAGCTCCGCAGGGCACGGGCCGACTACGAGAACCTGAGCAGGCGCAAGACGCGCGAGCTGATGGACGCCCTCGACCGCGGCGCCGCCCAGCTCGTGCTGCGGCTGCTCGAGGTGCTCGACAACTTCGAGCTGGCGCTCGACTCGGCGCGCGGCAGCGAGGACGAGCAGCTCGTCAAGGGTGTGAGCATGGTCCACCAGGGCCTGCTCGGCGCGCTGACACAGGCTGGGCTGGAGCAGGTCCCCGGCGTCGGCGAACCGTTCGACCCCACCTGGCACGAGGCCCTCATGCAGGTCGACGCCGAGGAGCCGCTCGACGAGCCGATCGTCGCCGAGGTCCTGCGCACCGGCTACCGCTTCAAGGGCCGGATCCTGCGCCCAGCCTCTGTCAAGGTGGCGAGGTGAGGTGAGCATTGTCGCAGCGGGACTACTTCGAGAAGGACTACTACCGCGTGCTCGGAGTCGCGAACAGCGCGACCCCGGCTGAGATCAGCAAGGCCTACCGCAAGCTCGCCCGCGAGCTGCACCCCGACGCGCGCCCCGACGACAAGCAGGCCGAGGACCGTTTCAAACAGGTCAGCGAGGCCTACTCGGTCCTGTCCAACGCCGACAAGCGCAAAGAGTACGACCAGGTCCGTGACATGGCCGGCACAGGCTCGTTCCGCTTCCCCAGCGGCTCCACGAGCGGGCCACGCACCAGCACCGACGGCCTGTTCGACCTCGGCGACCTGCTCGGCGGCATCTTCAACCAGAACGACAGCCCGTTCGGCCGCCGCCGCACGGGCGGCGGCCCGCGCGGGCAGCGCGGCCGCGATGTCGAGACCGACGTCACGCTGTCCTTCGCCGACGCGATCGCCGGCGTCACCGTCACCCTGCGCATCGACGGCCAGGCGGCCTGCTCGACCTGCGCGGGCTCGGGAGCCAAACCCGGCACCAGCCCGATCACCTGCCCGACCTGCAACGGCGCCGGGGTGACCGCGGAGAACCAGGGCATGTTCAGCTTCTCGCACATGTGCGAGACCTGCGGAGGCACCGGCCGCAAGATCGTCGAGGCCTGCCCGACCTGCAACGGCCAAGGCGTCGTGCGGCGGACCCGCACCATCCGCGCGCGCATCCCCGCCGGCGTGAAGGACGGCGCGACCGTCCGGCTGGGCGGCAAAGGCGAGCCCGGCCTAAGCGGCGGACCCGCTGGCGACGTGTTCGTACGGGTCCATGTGGCGCCACACCCCGTGCTCGGCCGGCGCGACGACGACCTCACCCTGACCGCGCCGATCACGTTCGCCGAGGCCGCGCTCGGCGCCCGCGTCACCGTGCCCACCCTCGACGAGCCCGTCACCCTCCGGATCCCCGCCGGCACCGAGACCGGCAAGACATTCCGGGTCCGGGGCCGGGGCGTGGCGCAGGCGAACGGCAAGGCCGGCGACCTGCTCGTCACCGTCGAGGTCGCCGTGCCGCGCCGGCTGACGAAGACGCAGCGCAAGATGCTCGAAGACTTCGCCGCCACTGACGACAGCGGCATCCGTGACCACCTCGACCCGCACATGGCCGCCCGCGCTCAGGAGGGGGTGTAACACGCTCATGCGTCCCGGCTCCGTCTACATCATCTCGGTGGCCGCCGAGCTGTCCGGCGTGCACCCCCAGACCCTGCGCACCTACGAGCGCAAAGGCCTCA
>JBOGEA010000149.1:0-13407 GCA_050743205.1 Egibacteraceae bacterium
GCGCGGAGCTGGCCGCGGTTTTGTGCTGGATCGCGGCGGGATTCCGCCGCGATCCAGCACAGAGCCGTCTGGGTAGGGTGTCGCCCATGCCCCGGTTCGATCCCGAGACCATGAGCCCGCGGGACGTCGCACTGCGCGGCGTCGGGCCGGCCCGCTGGGTCGTGCTGCCCGGTGGGCTGGCGGTGCTCGGCGTCACGATCGCCGCGCTGCTCGGGCTCCTCCCCGCGGGCGCCCCCGGGGCTCGCCTGGTCGCGGCGATGACGCTCGTGGCCCTGGCGGCCAGCCTCGCCGTCCTCACCCCCTCCCGCGCCGCCTGCGCCGTGCGCCGCGCGGCCATGGGCACCCTCTTCCAGCTAGGGCTCCTCGCCGCGCTCTGTCTGCTCACCACCGGCCAGTAGGCCGGCGGTTGGACATCAGCCCGCCTGCTGGGCAGGCTGCCGCCGAAGGCGCGAGCGCAGAGTGAGCAGCAGGGCGCCGAGCCCCAGCAGGACCAGCACGAACTCCAGCAATCCTCCCACCAGCGGGATCGACGCGAGGATGACCACCACCAGCACGCCGAGCGCGAGCGCGCCGAAACTTCGGGCGAACGAGCGTGCGTCCTGGCGGAGAAGCAGGCGTCCGAGGGCTATCCCCACCGCCGCCGGGGCGCCGAAGGCCATCGCGACGAAGAACAGCAGCGCGAGGATCCCCCCGGCCAGGATCCCCCCGAACACGGCCGTACCCGTCAGGAGGCCGAACCCGAGGAGCCCCAGCACGATGGCCACCAGGGTCGTGACAAGGATGACCGCCAGCACCAGGACGGCGAATCCGAAGGTCCCCAGGACGCCGGCGCCGAGGCTGGGAAGCGGCCGTCCCCGCATCGCATCAGCGGCAGCGCCGAGCGCCTGTGGCGCCAGCCACAACAGCAGCGCGCCTACCGCGAGGAGGCTCACGTACCGACGCAGCCAGTCCAGGACACGCTCCGCGACCGTGGGCTGGGGTCGCTCCGCCGACCCCGCTATGGTGATCCGCTCGCTGCCGGCCACCGAGCCTCGCTTCGTGTACTCGCCGGTGGAACCCAGCGCATTGCCGGCGACGGTGCCGTCCATCGTCGTCTGCCCGGTGCCGAAGATCAGGTCCTGTCCCACCTGAGCCCCCGAAGCGACAGTCGCCCGACCGGCTGCCACCAGCAGGTCTTCCCCCACCGATCCACCAACCGTCACCTGGCCGGCGGCCAGCCGCACGTCGCCGCCGACCTCCCCCGAGATCGTCGTGGTACCCGCCGCCGCCAGCACGTCACCCGTCACCGAACCGGAGATGTCCACCTCGCCTCCGGCGGCCACAACATCGCCCTCCACCCGGCCCTCGATCCGCACCGTGCCACCGGCGGCGTACAGGTCGTGCGGAACGGTCTCTCCGGCCGGGACGACAACCTCCTCACCGCGGCGGACTTTCCCTCCCAGCTCGACCTCTTGGGCCAGGGCCACGGCCGACAGGAGCAACAGCGTCAAACCTGTGAAAACAACCCAAACACTGCTCATTCTGATCAGAGAACGCAGCCGCACCACTGTCCCCTCCTGCCTCCCGTATCAGCGCCAGCATGCGCGTCTGGCTTGATCATAATCGGTGGCTGCTTCTTTCCGTAAGGGTTCAATGTCAGGCAGACGCCACCACCGATCGTGCAGCCCGGCGGCTCAATAGCTATGTGCCCCAAGGTCGACAGCGCGACGCGGCTGCCCAACCTCGCGATGACAGATGGCCGTTTGCGCCGCCAGCAGTGACCCCGTCGCAGTGCGAGCCGCCAACGTGCGAACCGCCTCGCTCGGTCCCGCCCGCATGGTTCTTTCGCCATCAACTCGCGCGTCTCGTCGAGCTTGCGCTCTACGAGACGAGTTCGCCACCGACCATGGCCTGCGCACGCGCCTCCCGCTGATGCCATGAAGCTCGTACCTTTATAAGTGGCCCCTATGGCCAGGATTCGGCACGGATGCGAGCCGAATCCTGGCCATTAGCTAGGGATCAAGGCGGCCGTCTCACCGCCACCCGGACACCGCGGAAAGCCACGCAACTTCAGACTCGGGGATGAGCGTGATCAGCGTCGAGACGGGGATGTCGCGCCGCCAGACTCGCAGCTGAGCAGGACCAACCCAACGCCTTGGGCCTGGGGGGGACCGGGGACCGGGACCGCAGCCTGTGCCTCTATCCCGGCTGCTCGACGACGACGATCAGCAGCGCTCCGAGCGGGTCACGCAGCACCGCGAGCCGGCCCGCGCTGGTGTCGTGGGGCGCCGCGACGGTCTCTCCGCCGAGCCCGTCGGCGAGCGTGACCGCCTCGTCCACGTCGGTGACCGCGAAGTACGGCATCCAGTGCGACGGCGTGTCCCCCCATGCCGCGCTCATCTTCATCATCCCGGCCACGGACTTGCCGTCGATCGAGCAGGTGATGAACGTCTCTTGCCCCGCCCGGACCTCCTCGACGGCCCAGTCGAACACCGCGCTGTAGAAGCGGGCGGCGGCGGCCCGGGAGCGGGTGTACAGCTCAGCCCACGTCAAAGACCCCGGGTCCCCCATCACGCCGGCGCCGGGGTGTCCCCAGCCCTCCCACAGACCGAACTCCGCACCGACGGGATCGCTCACCACGGCCATGCGACCGGCCCCGGGCACATCGAACGCGGGGGCCAAGATCCTCCCACCGGCGGCCTCCACCTTCGCCAGGTGACGCCCGATGTCGTCGCTCGCCAGGTAGACCAGCCATCGCGACGACGCCTCTGCCGCCCCGGTCGCCTCCGGCAGCTGAAGCAGCCCCGCAACCTCACGGCCACCGAGCTGCAGCGAAGCGAAGCCGGCGGACGCGTCGGCTGCCTGCCAGCCGAACAGCCCCGAGTAGAAGGCTGCCGTCCTCGTGGCGTCCGGCGTCACCATGACGGTCCAGCACAGCGTCCCGGCCGGGTATGTCTCCTGTTCCATGCGGCCAAACCCTATCGCGCCCACCGCGCGGCATGGTACGGGCCGCCCGAGCCGGGTGGCCCGCCGCCACCGCATCGACACAGCTATCCGCTGCCGCTCGTCGGTGATCACGCCGGCCGCCTTGCACAGCGCGTAGAACAGCGGCGAGGCATGGCCCTTCGAGCGGTCGTTGTGTGGCGGGTTACGGGACGTATATGGCCGGGATCCGCCGCCACAATTCGCGGTCCCGCGCTCCGGTGGCGTTCCCTGCTCGACGCAGCGCGGCGGTTCGCGATGAGCCCTCACCGTAAGCCGGCAAGGACGACGAGGAGGTCACGACCATGCGCTACACCCACGTCGCGCCGATGCGACGGCGCAAGGCAGCGGACCGGACGACCTTGGCTGTCAGGACGAGGAAGGCGGCGACGATGACCAGCGGCTGCGTCGGGGTGGTCAGGGGCGGGTCGAACCGCCGACCGCGCGATTTTCAGGCGTGCTCAGTCCGTGGATGCGGATACGCGCGGGCGTGTACGCGCTGGTCAGGCATCTGAGCTGAGCGGGTCCGAATGGGCCCGCGCGAATCTGGAGTCCCGGCCGTCAGATGGCGGTCAACCGCGGCGGGGCGACGCTGAGCTCCTGGCGCGGCGGCACGCGCCGTCAAGAGCCTCCACCGGCCGCTGCGCTGTCCTCCCGCCGCCACAGGGTAAGCACGACCACCAGGACGAACACTCGGAACTCGATCGCCATCCCCGAAGGCAGATCGGCGATCGCGCCCCGTCTGAGGAAGCCCTCCGGCTGAATCGACCCGACGGTCCGCCCCTCGGAGCGCAACTCGTAGGCGCGGCTCCACCAAGACGGCTTCGTCAGGTCACAGCTCCCTGAAGCCGAGCGGAGATGCCAGACCCGCGACATCGCACCGGCGCGCTCGGCCTGAGCGATCTCGACGCCGTGCTCCATGAGGACCAGGGACCCGCGCACCAGGCCAAGGCGCGTCAGCTCCAGGCTGCGATCGCCAATGCGCACCGTCGCCCTCTCGCGGAGGGAGGCATGCTGGACATCGGCGACCGTGGCACCGTCCTCGGACACGATGTAGCGGCTCGAGAAGACGCTGGTCGGCACCGCCTGCACGCCCCCCACCCTACGCGGACGCCGCGTGGCGGCGGACCCACTCGACATCGCGGCTCGACGCCTTCGCGTCGATCGATCGGGGCGACCCGAGCCACGGTATCGAAAGGACCCGTGCCACGGGTATCGCGGAGCCGCGGGCAGACAAACCTCCTGCCCGAACAGCGGCACGCACGCCTGTCTGCGTGCACCTATTCGAGGCCGGTGGCTCACCGTGGGGCGGTAGGGCGTGGCGGTCACCCCTGTCCAGTCGGGACACCTCCAATGAAGGCGGGAGAGTCCATGGCACCAATATCGTGGAAGACATAGGTAAATCGTTCTACTATGGAGCTGTATCTGATGAGGGTGTCCTTTGCCAGGAAGAGGCTCGCCAAGCTGTGCGAGAGGCAGGACGCCATGGCGCGCCAGTGGGGTCCGGAGAACGCGAGGAGGTTGCAGGCCCGCCTGGGCGAACTGGAGGCCGCCGACACCCTGGAGGACATGCGGCACCTTCCCGGCGTCCGCTGCCACGAGCTGACAGGCGACAGGAAGGGACAGCTGAGCCTGAGCCTGTCCCATCCGTACCGGTTGATCATCACACCGGAGGACCGGAAGCGGCCTGGACTGGACGAAAGCCGATGCGGTGGTCATCGAAGAGATCGTGGACTGCAACTGAGGGGGAGAACAGACATGGCAGGCCTCAACGAAGAGACGTTCGACTACACGCCTGACTATGCGGTGCGGCCTGGCGAGACCCTGCGCGAGACGCTTGAGGCGCTCGACATGTCCCAGCGCGAGCTGGCCGAGCGGACCGGCCTGTCCACCAAGACGATCAATCAGATCGTCGGGGGAACCGCACCGCTCACGCAGGACACCGCCCTGAAGCTGGAGCAGGTCACCGGCGTGCCGGCGCGGATGTGGAACAGCCTGGAGACCAACTACCGCGAGCGCCTCGCTCGCCTCCGGCAGCAGGAGCGGCTCGCCGACCAGCAGGGCTGGGTCGACGAGCTGCCTCTCCCAGCGCTCCGCCAAGCCAAGATCATCACCCGGACCAAGCATGACCGCATCGGCGTGTTGCAGGAGTTCCTGGCGTTCTTCGGCGTCGCCGACCGAGACGCGTGGCAACGCGTGTGGGGCCAGCCGGCCGCGGCATTCCGGCAGTCCCCGACCCTGACGGCCGACCCGGTCGCCGTGGCCGCATGGCTGCGACAGGGGGAGCTGGAAGCCGGCGCCATCGACTGCGCCGCCTACGACGAGGACGCGCTCAAAGACGCGCTCGCCGAGGCGCGCAGCCTCATGAGCGGCCACCCGCACGAATGGCACCCACACATCGTCCGGGCGTTCGCAGCCGCCGGTGTCGCGCTCGTCGTGCTGCCAGAGGTCAAGGGCGCGCGGGCGTTCGGGGCGTCCCGCTGGCTCACCCCGCGCAAGGCGATCGTTCAGCTCAGCCTGCGACGCAAATGGGAGGACGAGTTCTGGTTCTCACTGTTCCACGAGGCATGCCACGTCCTGAAGCATCCCAAAAAGAACGTGTTCGTCAGCAACGGCGACCCCAACGACGGCTACGAGCATGAGGCGAACCTGTTCGCCGCGAGGCTGCTGATCCCAAAAGAGTATGAGGACGCGCTTCGCTCCATCAGGCTGCTCAGCGAGGTGGAGCCCTTCGCGAGAAAGGTCGGGGTGCCTCCCGGCGTCGTCGTCGGCCGGTTACAGCACGACGGGATCTTCCCCTACTCTGTCGGCCATGATCTGCGCCGGAAGTTCGAGTTCGCGCGGGAGTAGAGCGGGCTTGGCCGCGATCAGCGCAGACCTCTGCCGGCCCCTCAACCACGACGTCTGCGCGTGACCCATGGCAGACGCCTCACTCCGCACGGCTGGACCGAAGCTCGTCATGCTCGTGGTCTCCGCCAACCCTTCCGATCGAGGCGGGCTCGCGCTCGACGAGGAAGTGCGCGACATCACCGCTGGGCTCAGAGCGACGCCTGGCCGGGATCTGGTGGAGCTGCGCACGGCCTGGGCGGCGCGTCCAGGCGACCTGCTGACGGAGCTCAACGAGCACCGACCCGCTGTGGTGCATTTCAGCGGCCACGGAGACCCCGACGGACGCCTGAGGCTCCTCGATCCCGACGGCGCCTCCAAGCTCGTGACCGGGCAGGCGCTGGCCGCAATCCTGGCCACCGTGGCGGACACCGTGCAGCTTGTCGTGCTCAATGCCTGCCACTCCGCACAAGTGGCCCAGACGCTGACGCAGCAGCACATCACCCTCGCGATCGGAATGAACGGGCCCATCCGCGATGTCACGGCGCGCGTGTTCGCCGCCAGGCTGTACGCAGGGCTCGGCTACGGTCTGCCGGTCGGTCGAGCCTTTGCGCAAGCCCGTGCGGCGCTGATGTTCGAGGGCATCCCCGAGGAGCACATCCCGCAGCTGTACGCCCGCGACGGCGTGGACCCCGATGAGGCCGTGCTCGTCTCCAAAGCGGTCCTGGGCAGGCGAGACGGTACCTCCCGTGACGACACAGCGACGTTACGCGCGCGCAGCGCTGAGCATCTGGCTCATGTGGCTCGCCATGGCGCCCTGCCGATCGGTGAGGGCGTCGCGATCGAGCGGGCCCTCGCAACGCCTTTGAGACAGCGGGCGGCCGCCGGCCACCTGCTGCTAGTGGGACCGCCTGGGGTCGGCAAGACTGGCGCCCTGCACCGCTTGGCGGTTGACCTGCAGGCCGCCGGTGATGACGTCGTCGTTGTTGCGGCGGATCTGTTGAGTGAGGCGGAATCTCAAGGGCTGCGTCATGCGCTTGGCGTTGCGCGCGACCCAGTCGATGTCCTCGCCGCCTGGACTGGCGAGAAGACAGCTTTTCTGCTGGTCGACGCCCTCGACACCGCAAGGGGACCAGAGGCCAGCGCAGCGCTGGTGAACCTCATCCGACGAATGACGGGCCGGGAAGGCCGCTGGCGGGTGGTGGCCTCGGTGCGGTCGTTCGACCTGCGCCACAACCCAGTGCTGCAGGACGCCTTCCCCCACGTGGGCGCGTCGTCTGCCGATCTGGTGGACCCAGAGTTCACGGCCGTACGCCACCTCGCGGTGGGAAGCCTGAGCGACGCCGAACTCGGCCGGCTCGCCGGGCTTGCCCCGCGGTTGCACGCCTTCCTGTGTGCTGCGCCACCCGCGCTCCGCGAACTCGCGCGCGTCCCGTTCAATCTGCGGCTCCTGGCCGGGCTGCTGGGCCCCGACGATGTCGACCCTGGCGCGCTGAGCGGGGTGGGCACCCAGCTCGAGCTTTTGGACCTGTACTGGGAACGCCGGGTGCTTGCGCCCGCGAGCGGCCGCGACGCGCGTGAGCGGCTGGCCGCACAGGTGTGCAGACGCGCGGTGGCGCGCATGCGGCTTCAGGTTCCACGCGCCGACGTTCGCCAGTTGGCGGCAACCGGCCACGCGTTGGATGAGCTGTTGCGGGCGGGCGTGCTGATCGAGTCGCGCACAGCCCGCCCTGGCGGGGTGGAGCGGCTGGGGTTTGCTCACCACGTGCTGTTCGATTACGCCGTGCATCGTCTGCTGCTGTCAGGCGAGCCGGATGAGATCGCGCGTCAACTAGGCGACCACGACGAGCTTGCCCTCCTCGCCCGGCCCAGCCTGATGCTGACCCTGCAGGCCGCGTGGGAGGCCGACCCGGCTCGGACAGCGTTCTGGAGCCTGGCGCTGCGCCTGGCGGATCCACGGCTGCCAGCGCTGGCCCGCATGGCCGCCCCCACTGTCGCGGCTGACCTCGTCCGCTCGGTCGAGGATCTGCGGCCCCTGTTCGCTGCGCTCGACAGGCAGCAGCCGCACGCCGATCACCTCCTGCGTCACCTTGTCGCGGCGCGCGTCACGCCGATCGCCGGGGGCCGTCCGCTCACTGCTGGCCAGCTGTGGGTATGGGGCCAGGCGGCTTGTGCGCTGGCCGAGCGGTTGTCAGCTGAGACCGCCTACCCGGTCCGGCTGCTCGTCCTCAAGCTCGGCGAGCAGCGAGCGCAACTGAGCGCCGATGCCGTCGCCGCCTTCGGTGAGGCCGCCCGCGCGCTGCTGTCCTGGGCATGGGCGCAGGAGCCGCCCCGGGACATCGAGGTCACGGTCGGGCTCGGCGCCGTCGCGCACAGCTATGGCAGTGATCCCGATGCCAGCGCCGCGCTCCTGCGGCGGGTGCTGGACCCGGCCCGGCTGCCTGGGTACGGCTTTCGTGAGCTGCGGCAACTGGTGCAAGAGATCCCGACGCTTCTTGTGTGTGACTGCGAGCTGGTCGCCGAGCTGTACGAGGCGGGCTTCGGCTTCAAGGAGACCTCGGATGCGGTGACCGCCCTCGGCAACAGCCGCCTCCTTCCCCTGACGAGCACCCGGAGACAGGACTGGGACCTGAACCGCTACCTCCTGGCTGAGCTTTTCCCCGCCGTGCTCAGGGCGGCACCGGCCGCGGCGATCCGTGCTCTTGCCGCCGGGTGTGGCTCCAAACGCACGTATGACGGAGAACCCCAGGAACCGGAAACGCCAGAATTCGAAGTGAGCGGCCGTCGAGGCGCGGTCATCGCTGACGGCAGCGGCATCTGGGACCACGCGGAGGGGCACGGTGAGGCGATCACCATGCTCGACGCCTTCCAGAACCACCTGGTAGCGCTGAGCGAGGCGGGCGACGCGGCCAGCGTTGAGCACCTGCTCGACGCCTTGAGCGGCCCCGCCCGGCCTGCCGCGCTGTGGCGTCGGGTCATGCGTGCCGGAGCTAACGCGCCGCAAAGTCTCGCCCCGCAGCTTGTGGGCCTTCTTGCCAGCCCGCAGGTCCTGTGCGGCTTCGACACCACCGAGCCGGCCGGGGAGCTGCTGCGCGCCGGTTATCGTCGCCTGGGCTCGGGAGCGCGTGAGCGCATCGAACAGGCGATCATGGGCGTCCCACACCGCTATTCGCCGGACCGGCTCCAGGTCGGGGAGCGGATACGGGACCGGCTGCTCGGCTGCCCACCCGCCGAGCTGCTTGTCACCGCCGAGGCGCGCGCCCGTCGGAGCGAGCTGGACACTGCCGGCGGCCCGCCGGCCAACGAGCCCGTCTTCCGCATGACCGTCGAAGACGGGAGCGGAGCCGACGCCTCAGAGGACTGGCGCCACCTGGGCATTGACCTGCGGACCGAGCCCAACCAGCGGCTCCTGGCGCTTGTGCGGCCGGTGAGAGACTTCGCTGGCGCGCATGGCGAGCACGCTGTCGACCTTGAGCAGGTCGAGGCCGTCATGCCGGCGCTGGAGTCCTTGCGGAAAGCGGTCAGCCGACCTGATCACCGAGTTGACCGGCCGCTGCTCGACGAGGCACGGGCGTGGCTGTCAGAAGCCGCAAGCGTCGTGGCCGCCCAAACGCCACTGCCGGTCGGCCACCGCTGCCTCGATCTCGCCCGGCAACTCGCCCTCGAGGGAACCGCGGGCGTTCGCCCAGAGCCCCACCCAAGCGACGACGACTTCGACGGTCACGACCTCGTCAGTTGGAGCACGCCGTCAGGGCGGATCGACGCGGCGCGCGCGCTGCTTCTGCTCGCGCGTGAGCCGAGCCTGGTCGACGCCGAGCTGCTCGACGCGGTCGAAGCGCTGGCACACGACCCAGTGCCCGCGGTCCGGTGGGAGACCGCGCGCCTGGTCAGCCTGGCCGCGAGCGCTGATGCCGAGCGGGTCTGGAGGCTCATCGAGAACATCGCGGCACAGGAGCCGAGCGCCAACGTGGGACGCGCGCTTCTGCGCAGTATCTCCCGCCTGATGAGAGATGACGTCGATCGGGCGGTGGCGGTTGCTCGCCGCATGTATGACCGGGAGCAGGCAGGCCGCGCGCGGGAGCCGCTGCTGCGCGACCTCGGCGAGTTCCTGCTCGACGCCTGGGTGTGGCGCCGGCAGCCCGCTGGTCGGGAGCTGCTCGACGGATGGCTGGCGGCCCTTCCCGCCTACGCCACGATCGCGCCCGAGGTGTTCTCGCGGCTGCGCGACACGGTCACCCACGGTGACGACACCGCGGAAGCTCAGGCCATCCGCCACCGTGCGCTCGGTGTGTGGGCGGACCTCACCCGTGCCGCAGCGGACCACTTCGCCGCCCACACGCACGATCCAGCCGAGGAGCGTGATCAAGAGGCGCTGCACGCGGTAGCTGGACTGCTCCACATGTCCGGCATCGAGCTGCACTTCGCCTCGGGCGCGTACACGGAAGAGAACAACGCGGAAAGGCGTCTGTCCCCGAAGATCCGGCGTCGGTTCTATCGCGAAGCCGACCCGCTCATCGAGATACTGCTCGACGTTGGTCTCCCCTCGGTCGTTCACCGCATGCTCGAAACGCTCGCGACCTTCGTCGAGCACGATCCGCGAGGTGTGCTGTTGCGCCTCGGGCGGCTGCTCGATGCGGGTCGGGCTTGGGGCTACGAAGCCGAGGGCATCGCGGAGCATGCGTTCACGCGCCTGGTGGAGCGTTACCTTGCTGCCCACCGAGGTCTGCTGCTCACCGATCGAGCGTGCCGAGGTGTGCTTGTGCAGGCGCTGGAGGGCTTCATCGAGGCCGGCCATCCCGGCGCGCGCCAGCTACTCGACGATCTGGACGACATGTTCCGCTGATCCCAGGCCGCCAAGCTGGTGACACCGGGCTCGCGATGCCATGACCGGTCACTGGGCGCCCTCGACTTTGATGATGTCGATGAGGCGGTCGAGCCCGGGGAGATCAGGGTGATGGTGTTGGAGCGCGCGCAGTCTGATGGCGTGCGCGCGGCGGAGGATGGGGCTGCCCTGCTCGGCGACCTGGCGCATGTGCGCGCACGCGGAGTCCTCGTCGTCTTCGGCGAGCAGGAGGATCGCCACGAGCAGGCCCCAGGTGGTTGGACGGTCTTCGAGGGCGTCGGCTGCGGCGTCGGCGATCGCGACCATAAGAGGGAGGTCGCCGTCCTCGATGGCGGCGAAGGCGGCGTCCTCGGCGGCGGCAGGGTCGGTGACGATCGCGTAGGCGTCATCGACGGACGTCATCAGGGCAAGGTCGAGGATCGCGAGGTGCTGGCGGACCGTGTCGTCGTTGCTCATGCCGGCCAGGGTCTGGCGGCTCTCATCAGTGGTCAGCTCAGGCTGGTACTGACGGAAGAACTCCAGGGATTCCTCCCACGTGGGTGTATCGATCCAGGCATCCAGCAGCGCGCGCCGCTCATGGGCCTGCTGTCGGCGATGAATCAGCGCGTCGAGGCCGGAGGCGTCGATCTCGTCGAGCAGACCCAGCAGCAGGCTGGGTGCAGGGTTGTTGGGATAAAGACCGGCCAGAGCGTGCAGGCTGACCCGTAGCTGCGGCGAGCCGAGAACGTCGCGGTGCCGGTCGAGCGCGGCGTGTAGGGCGGGCCAGTCGCTGGCCTGCCCGACAGCGTTGACCAGCTCGACGTGGGCGGTGGGGATGGGAGCGGTCGCCCACACCGGCAGGTCGCCGTCTACATGTCCGTGAGCCTGAACCGCGGAACGAACGGCGAGGCGGGCTCGCGTGATCATCGCGATCCTAATGGCCGACTCGTCCGCTGGGATGCGGTCGGCTTCTTCCGCCGCACACCGAAGCTCCTTTCGAGCCTTCCTTGCAAAGCCGCTGTCGAGGAGCCTGGCAGCCCAGGCCGCGCGCAGCTCAGCGCGGGGGGCCAGATCAGCCATGCCTTCGATGGCCACACGCCATGCCTTCGCGATGGCACGAGTATTGCCGTTGTCGGACAGCCGCTCGGATAGGTTGGTCAGCGCTGCGATGAGGCGAGGCAGAAAGGCGGCGGGGTCGGCTTCGGCCAGGCTCCGAAAGATCGCGACGGCTTCGGTGATGGTGGCCAGCGCGCCCGTCCGATCCCCGGTCGCGGTCTGATAGGCGGACAGGTTGTTCAGCGAGCCGGCCAGGTAGGGCAGGAACCGGTCCGGGTTGGCCTGCGCCAACCCACGGCGGATGTTGACCGCTTCGGTGATATTGATCAGCGCACCGTCCCAATCCCAAACCTGCCCCAGCCGGTTGGACAGATTGTGCAACGACAGCGCCAGATCAGGCAGGAACGTCTTGGGGTCAGCCTGCGCCAACTCCTGGTAATAACCGACGGCTTCAATGATTGTGCCTAGCGCACCGATCCGATTCCTAACCCCAGCCTGACAGAGGGACAGGATATTCAGCGCGGTGGCGAGGGCAGGCAGGAACGCATTGAAGTCGGCCTGCGCCAGCTCTCGGTAATAACCGACGGCTTCAGTGATCGTGTCCAGCGCGCCAGCCCCATCCCCGGCTTCAACCCGGGCGTTGGATAGGTTGTTCAATAACATCGCGAGCTCGGGCCGGAACGTGTCGGGGTCGGCCTGCGCCAGCTCTCGGTAATAACCGACGGCTTCAGTGATCGTGTCCATTGCACCGTCCCGATCCCCGGCCTCCGCCTGGTACAGGGACAGGACCTTCAGCGAGTCAGCGAGGGCAGGCAGGAACGCATTGAAGTCGGCCTGCGCCAGCTCTCGGTAATAACCGACGGCTTCAGTGATCGTGTCCATTGCGCCGTCCCGATCCCCGGCCTCCGCCTGGTACAGGGACAGGACCTTCAGCGAGTCAGCGAGGGCAGGCAGGAACGCGTCGGGGTTGTCCCGGACCAATTCCCGACGGATATCGACCGCTTCAATGACAGAGGCCAGGGCACCGGCTAGGTCACCAGCCTCAGCCTGCTGAAGCGACAGGTTATTCAGTGACAACGCGAGGTCGGGCAGCCACGCAGCGGGATTTTCCTGGACCAGATTACGATAGATCTCAACGGCTTCGGTGATCGTGGCCAGCACGTCGTCCCGATCCCCAGTTTCCCTCTGAGCCTTACTCATCTAGCCTCCCTCTGGGCCTTACTCAGGTTGATCAGCGACACCGCGAGGTCGGGCAGCCACGCAGCGGAATTTTCCTGGACCAGATTCCGGTAGATCTCGACGGCTTCGGTGACAGTGGTCAGCGCACCAGCCCGATCCCCAACCCCAGCCTGCTGAAGCGACAGGTTGTTCAACGACACGGCAAGGTGAGGCAGGAACGCAGCGGAATGGGCCTGCGCTAACCCCCGGTGGTAACCGACGGCTTCGGTGATCGTGGTCAGCGCACCAGCCCGATCCCCAACCTCCCCCTGCCGAAGCGACAGGTTGTTCAACGACCCGGCAAGGCCCGGAAGGAACACGGCGGGGTTGGTCTCTGCCAGCTTCCGATAGCTCTCAACGGCTTCGGTGATCGTGGCCAGCGCACCGGCCCGGTCCCCGGTCTCGCCCTGAGCCTTACTCAGGTTGCTCAGCGAGCCGGCGAGGTCCGGAAGGAACACGACGGGGTTGGTCTCTGCCAGCTTCCGATAGCTCTCAACGGCTTCGGTGATCGTGGCCAGCGCACC
>JBOGEA010000150.1:0-13348 GCA_050743205.1 Egibacteraceae bacterium
TCGTGCGCAGGCCGTTGGTGGCCAGGTATGCCGCGGTCGTCAGCCCCCCAAGCCCTGACCCGATCACGATCGCGTCCCACCGCGAGCCCTGGCTGGATCTGCTCACCTGTTCCCCGTCCATACCTGCTTTCCTCTCGTCATAACCGCGGGGCGACCGCGGGACCCAGCCGTCATAACTGATGAGATTGACCGCTCAACCGTACTCACCACATCTTTACTTGGTGCTCGTTTTCGGTTTGAGGCTCACCTTATGG
The DNA here is from genome assembly GCA_050743205.1 of Egibacteraceae bacterium. Lineage (GTDB taxonomy): Bacteria > Actinomycetota > Nitriliruptoria > Euzebyales > Egibacteraceae > JBOGED01. The sequence continues at coordinate 255 of JBOGEA010000150.1, forward strand.
CGGATCTGCAGACATAGGAATAGAGCGAAGGTACCAGAAAAGTCCTAAGGCGGGGTACCGTATCCTCCCAGTATCTCGCGATGGACAGGGCACGCCCTCTGCCACGAGACGTCCGGCGGGCCATACGATTGCAAAGTTCCGCGCCAGTTAATTTTTGGTAGCACAAGCCCTTCGTGGTGAGAGTCAGCGCGCCGAGGTACCGCAGCGCCCGCGGCTCGGGCCTTTCGCAGCGTCCATGGTCAACGCCTGCGTCCAAGCCATCAACGTCTGGGCCATCATCACCAACTGCAACCACCACCATGCCCTGGCCGTCGCCGGCCAGGGCATGGTCGAGTAAGTCGTGGTCGTGGTCGTGGGGGCGTGGGCTGCCAGGTCACCGGGCGGCCCGCGCCCTGGCGTTCGTGGCCGTCCCGACGGCCCACACCGGGGCAAGTCCCGCCTTCTTATCCTGCCGATCTGCTCGGCGGCTTTGGCGACGGCGATTGCTGGCGCGCGCCACCAGCCTTCCACACCCCAGCCCGGGTCAATACCAGGTCGCGGACGGAAAACAGTCCTACTGGCGGGCCGCCGTCAGGCCGTTTGTGAAGGCAGCACGTGGTTCGCCGAACCCGGATCAAGGCGATTCGGCGACCTGGGCTCGGCTGCGGTTTTCCTTCGGATGCGGAGGAAACCTGTAGGCGAGTGGAGAGGCCGCGCTCTTGACCCACGGTTTTCCTCCGTAAGGAGGTTGTTGCAAAACGCGGGTCGAACCGCATGCCGCCGCTGCCGCGTCACTTACAGCTTTCCGTCAGATCCGACGGAAAGCTGTAGTCAAACCGCCGCCTCGCCCGGTTGACCTGCGGGTTTCCGTCAGATGCGACGGAAAGCCGCCGGTCAGTCCGGCGACCGGAGCGCTGCTGCCACCACCCGATCAGCCGTATCAGGCCAATTGTGCCAACAGCCTTTAAGCGGAGGAAAACCGTGGGTCGGGTGAGCCTGTGGCTACCGTCGGGGCCGGCAACGGCGTTGCTGTTCTCACGCATGCCTCACCGCCACACCCGTGGGCGGCGGGGTGATCGGATCTGTCGCGTTCGCCCGGACCTGGACGGTCGCCATCATGCCCGCGTCCTCGTGCTGGAGGATGTGGCAGTGGTAGACGAACCAGCCGGCGAAGTCTGTGAACTTGATCCGTACCACGACCTCGCCGTTCACGACCTGGCCGCTTTCGTTCTCGTACTGCTTCGGGATGACGACCACGTCTTGATGGCCGTGCGCGTCGTAGGGCTGGCCGTTCACGCTGAGCACTTGGAAGTCGTTGACGTGGATGTGGAAGGGGTGGTCATCGGTGGTCGAGTTCTGCAGGGTCCACTCCTCGATCGTGCCGAGAACTGGTGAGAAAGAAGGAGCCATGTCCGCCGTGAATGCCACCCCATTGATCGTCCCCGCGCGAAGGTTCCCCTGCTCGTCATAGAGATACCCGAAGACGAACGGGGTCTCACGCTTGACGATGGGATCGTCCGAAATATCCTCTTCGGGCATGAGGCTCGTCGGCAGCGGGACTGCCGGCGCAGCGGGACCTGTAGGAGCCGTCACGGTGACGGTGGCCAGATTTTCGCTATCCTGCGGGATTGGTATAGGAGTGAGGTTGCCGTCCTCCGTTGCCTCTTGCGCGTAGGGAAGGCTCTGGAGGTGGTACTCCCCAGGGGTCCCCCCCACGACCAAGACGTCGAATCGTTTGCCTGGAGGAATAAGGAGCTCTTTTTCGCTGGTGACCTCCCAGACGGGGAAGCCATCCTCGGCGATGATGTTGAAATCGTGGTTCTCGAACTGGATCCTGTAGAAGACGTCCGACCCGATGTTCGCCAGTCGCCAAAGCTCGTACTGGCCCGACTGCATCGAGAACGTCGGTTGGTACAGTCCGTTCACCAGGCGAATAGATGGCCTGTGGGGTTCCGAGTTCGTGATGATCGAGCCGCCACTGGTCTGGACATCTCGGAGCGCGAGTTGACGCTCCCGGCTGACACCGCTCCCGCCTTGGGGCAAGAGCTCTTCGATGCCTTCAATGATCAGCAGGCCGGACATCCCGCCCATCACCTGCCCCTGACTGTTGCCGTGGTGGTGGACGTGGTACCAGAACATGCCCCTCGTGTGGTTGGTTGGAACCTGGACCTCCGACTGGTACGTCTGGCCATCGGCGAACTCGCGGAAGATGTTGTCTCCCGTCCCAAGCGGGGTCACGTGCAGCCCGTGGTAGTGAATGTTCGTCAGCGTGCCGTTTCCCAAGCGATTGACGATGGTCATCCTGATGGTGTCGCCCGGGCGGACGTGGAGCGTGGGCGCGTTGAGTTTGGCGGGGAAGGTCTGGCCCCCGGCGCTGGCGGTGAAGGGCCGGGCCCCAAGGGGGCTTCCGGAGACATCGATTGTCTCGGTACTGGCGGTCAGCGTGACCTCAAGGACGCCAGCGTCGTTCCGGAAGACCTGATCCGGTTCCTCGAGTGGCATACCCGCGACCGGTGTCCAGTCTGCGCTTGTCGAGTCTGCGGTTGTCGGGCCTGTGGGGTTGCACGCCGACAGCATCAGCATCGCGACTGCCGCAATGACCGCTACAATTCTGTTCATGGCTCTTAACCTCAATTCTGTTCATGGCTCTTAACCTCATGAGGGCGGTAGGTCGCTGGATGACGGCGGTAGGTCGCTGGCGAGTCCTTGCGCTCGTTCAGCGAAGAGACGGTCGACTGACCGGGGACCGACCTCGGTGAAGTCCACTACTTGGGTGCTCGTTTTCGGCTTGCGGCACACCTTATGATGAATCTACGGACAGAGGAATAGAGCGAAGGTACCAGAAAGTCCTAGGCGGTACCGTATCCTCCCGGTACCCGCGATGGGACAGGGCACGCCCTCTGCCACGAGACCTCCAGCGGCCCATTATCTTCAGCGAAATCGAGGCCGACGTATTGCGAATGCTCGGCACAGGGCTACAGTGCCCGCCATGATTGCTGCGCATGTGTGGGTTACGACCTCGCCGGACTACCTCACGCGGCGCGAGCCGCACATGGAGGCGCACATCGACCGCCTCCTGGCCTTGAGGAGCCAAGGGCTGGTCGTCGCTGGGGGGCTGGCCCCCGATGGGAAGTCGGTGGACGTGTTCTACGGGACGAGCGAGCCGGAGCGGCTGGTCGAGGACGACCCGTTTACCCGCGCTGGGGCGTGGACCGCCTACAAGGCGCGCAGTTTCTCTGCCTTCGTCGGGCCGGTGGTGGCTTGCCCACCCGTCGCGCTCGACGGCTCGCGGCTCGCCACGATCGTCGAGGGGCAGGCCGAGGATCCGCGGAGGGCGTGGACTGCCCTGGTCGGAGCTGCAAGGAACCGACCAGCTGGTCTGCGGCGGGCTTTTCGAGGACGGGCAGACGCTCGCCATGATCGCATCTGGTGATCCTGGCGAGGCGACCGGCTGGCTCGCCGAGACGGGTGTCTGGAGCGCCGGCCTCACGGCTCGCCCGCTGATCTACGTTCTGTAGACGTGGCGTAGATCCGGCGGATGACGTCTTCGATGTCCGGCTCCTCGGTCGCTGGGTCGACCAGGCGGGCCTGCGCGGTCGCCGGCAGTGGTTGTGTGCTGGGTATCGGCGGCATACCGCCTATACCCAGCACACAATGCGCTCGACTCTCACTACCTCAGCATGCTGAGGTAGTGAGGGTCGACTAGATGATGTTTAAAGACGTTCGGGCCCGCGGTCGCCATATGCCGGGCGCGCGTCAGGCGCAGTTCCCGCTCCTCTTTACGTGAAATGTTGATGCGGAGCGGTTGGCCGGGGGCACCGTATGTGAGGTCGCCGACGGCAACATAGCCAAGTTTGGTGGCCATGCTCCCGAACAGATCGCCCAGCTGGGGGCTAGCCTTCAGCGCCATCTCCACCGGGAGTGGAAGTCCACCCAGTGGGACGTGCGGCACGATGTCATCGCCGAACTCTAGACGATAGACAGGAGTCTTCACCGAGTCTGCGAATTTGTCGTCACCGGGCAATGGCGCGGCAATGGTGTAGGTTGCCGTCACGTCAATGCCGGCGAGCTCAAGGGCTTTGGTGGCCACCGCGGCCACGCCTGCACCCTGGCTGTGTCCCGTGACATACAGCGGAGGCGCAAAGCCGCTGTTCAAGTCTTCCACCACAAAGTCGAGAATGGATCGCACGTCGCTGAGGAAACCATGGTGGACCAGACCGGGCCCACTCCAGGGCACCAGAAGCGCTTTGAAATTTGTTATCCAGTCTTTGACGCTTGTAATGAATGGATTGATGAGCACGGTGCCCTTGAAGACCGCTACAGTCTTGTCAGGATAGCGAAACACTGAGGCAAAGGAACTCGGAATCGGGCCCGAATCGGCGAACATCTTCATCTGCGGCCCACCGAGTTCTACAAGTTTTTCCTGGTCCGGAGTGTACACAAACCAGGACAACTGGGCTAACAGGAGTGCCAACGTTTTGTCCATGGTGCCGACTCCTTTCATGAGTCTGATGAGTTGAACGGTTGAGGGGGCTCCAAGTTTCTCGCCGCCACCTTGCTCTAGGAGCGTCTTTGATCAGCGCTGCGAGCCCCTTGTACCCAACTATGATCACGTTGAGCGGTATGCAGGCATGCCATCCCTCATAGCGTCTTCCCGACGCCTCCACATCCCAACCGATGTTTGCACTATACAGAACTCATGGCCATGCCCGCAAGACTGAACCGCAAAAATTTGAGCCTACTATACAACTAATCGATCGCGGGGCGGGCGGTAAGGCTAGAGGCCATCGGGGCCATGAATCCGTTGCGTGTGAGTCAAGTCTGCCCGGTCGGGTTGCGCGCCCCGCGCGCCCAACCGCCAGATTCTGCGTGGCCTCAGCGCCTGGAAATCTCATCATGTCATCAAGCATTTCGCGTCTTCTCGCCGAACGCAATGGCGTCCCTGCCGTCACGGCACCCGGGCCTGGGACTGCTCATATGTTTGGTGGCCTGGTAGAGCGTCTGGCTGGGGATGCGCCGGAGCTGGGCTCGGCGTGGCGCGTCGAACCCAGCCTCGCGCAGCCAGTCTCGCAGCTGCTGTGGGCTGTAGGTCTGTGCCCCTGACGTGAGGTAGAAGAACAAGCCGAGCCATGTGCCGGCGGCATCGGGGCGCCTGCCGGGTGGCTGTGTGAACAGGTCCAAGACGGCGAGCGAGCCGCCCGGGTTCAGCGCGGCATGGATCTTGCTGAACAGCATCACGATCTGGTCCGGCTCCAAATGGTGGATCAGGTTGAAACAGAGCGCGCCGTCGTAGGAGCCACCCAGATCAGCTTTGAGCGCATCGCCGTCGCGGTGCTCCACCTGGTGGCTCATCCCTGCGTCCGCGATGATCTCGCGGCCGACGTTCGCGCTTCCCGGCAGGTCGATCACGGTCGCGCGCAACCCCGGATAGCGCCGGCACACCTGCGCGGCGAACCACCCATGGCCGCCGCCCACGTCCAGCAGGGCACGCGCGCCGGCCGGCAGGCGGACCTTCTTCGCCACCTCGGGTGCGCTGAGCCGGGCCAGCTCGAACTGGCCGGTGATGTACTCCCGCCAGTACGGGTCGTCGGGCCCGGCCCCATGATGGTCAAACCTCACACCATTGCGCAGCACCTCAGGCAGGCTCGACCAGTGCCGCCAGTAGTCGCGGCAGCTCGCGACGAACTGGCCGACCGAGCTGGGCGATGTGGAGGCGAGCCAGCGCCGGGCTGGCCGGCTCAGCGAGTACCTGCCCTGACGGCAGTCGACGTACCCCACGCTGTGCAGGCAGTCCAGCAGCAGCCGGGTGGGCTCACGGTCGAGCTGGAGCTCGTCAGCCAACTCGTCGGCGGTGGCAGGTCGCTGGGCGAGGCGTGCGGCCAGGCCCAGACGTGTGATGGCGATGAGCACACCGGACAGGGCCATGCCTGACATCGACTCGAAGGCCGGCGCCGGGACGAAGTTGGCACGAAGGGCGGCCCGCTCAAACAGGTTCTCACCGCGGATGACCAGTCGCATGGTGTCTCAACCGGCCAGGGCGTTGACCGTGAGGCGGAACAGAGCGGGGACGGCCGTGCACGCCGGGACCACCAGCCGGCGTCCCGGCGCGACCGCGGTGGCGAGCACGAGGCCGCGGGTGAGCCAGCGGTACCGGCGGGTGATCCGGCGCCACGCGGCTTCGTACCGGGCGGGCTCCCCAGCGAGCAGCGCCTCGACCGCGGCCTCGGCCTGGGCGAAGGCAAGGCTGACCCCCTCCCCGGTCAGCGCGTCCTCATAGCCGGCGGCGTCACCGACGAGCAGCACCCGGCCTCGCACGCGGGCGCGCACGGACTGGCGCAGCGGGCCGGCGCCGCGCACCGAGCCGGCGGGTTCGGCCTCGACGAGGCGGGCAGCCAGGGCGGGGAAGCCGGCGAGCAGCCGCATGTACGCATCTCGGGCAGGCAGGGCGGAGCGCCCACGGGGGCGGTGGAGCACGGCCACCCCGACGAGGTCCGGCCCGACCGGGGTCACGTACGCCTCACCGTGCGGTCCCCACACCACCTCCACCAGGTCTGACCAGGGCGGGACTCGCCAGTGCCGGCGCAGCCCGAACCTGCGGGGCGCGCCGCTGGACGTGGCGATCCCCAGCCGCCGTCGGACGGTGGAGTGGAGGCCGTCCGCGGCCACCAGCCAGCGGGCCCGCACTCCGCCGGCGGTCACTCCGGAGGCGTCTTGGCAGACGTCGGTGACCCGGGCAGCCGTCCAGGTCACCCCGGCGGCCCCGACGGCGGCGACCATCACCGTATGCAGCGCGGTACGGCGTACACCGCGCCCATGTCCCATGGCGAAGCGCGCCTCGGCGCGGCGGCCGGTGGCGTCCAGGTACGCGATACCGGCGAACGGCATCCCCGGCGGGTCGACCCCCAGCGCCTTGAGGCGGGCCAAGCCACCTGGCATCACCCCCTCACCGCACGCCTTGTCCACCGGTGTGGCGCGAGGCTCCGCCACCACCACCGCGAGCCCGGCGCGTGCGGCGTACGCCGCTGTCGCCAACCCGGCCGGTCCGCCACCGACGACGAGCAGGTCGGCGTCGTAGCAGTGGGTCACGGGGACGCGAGCGCGAGAGCGGCATTCTCGACCCGGATCCGCACAGCGAGCACGACCCCGTTGACCAGGGTGAACGCCAACGCGGTCAGCCAGGCGGTGTGCACCAGCGGGAGAGCCACTCCCTCGACCACGACAGCGGCATAGTTCGGATGGCGCAGCCACCGGTACGGCCCGCTGGCGACCAAGGGCATGCCGGGTATGACGATCACTCGAGTGTTCCACCGCGGGCCGAGCGTCCGTATACACCACCAGAGCAGGGCGTGGCTCGCCAGCACCAGCGCGAGCATCGGCCAGCCCAGGACAGGCAGGAACGGCCGGGCGGCGACCTGCACCTCGATGAGCATGCCGGCGAACAGCCCGACGTGGACGGCGATCAGCGCTGGGTAGTGGCCACGACCGTACTCGACACCCCCGCGGGCGCGGGCCCAGCGGCTGTGCCGCGCCGAGACGGCCAGCTCGATCAGACGTACGCCCCCCACAGCGAGGACGAGCAGGGTGAACAGAGTCTGGCTGGTCACGCTCACCACCGTAAGAGGACGAGTTCGGAGCAGAACCCAGGCCCCATCGCCATCATCAGGCCAAACGCCCCGTCAGGTGGCGGTGCGCTGAGGGTCTCCCGCAGGACGTCCAGGACCGAGACCGAGGAGAGGTTGCCGACCCGGGCGAGTGAGGCACGCGTCCGCGCCAGCGCATGCGAGGGCAGGTCGAGCGCGCTCTCGACCGCATCGATCACCTTGGGGCCACCCGGATGGCACACCCAAGTGGCGATGTCGGCGATGTCCAGGCCGTGATCGGCGAGGAACCCACACACGTCCTTGCTGAGGAAACGCTCGGCGAACGACGGGACCTCTGCGGACAGCACAATGCGGAAACCGCTGGAGCCGATGCGCCACCCCATCACCTGCTCCGAGTCGGGGTAGAGCCGGCCGCGGGCAGCGAGCACCCACGGGCCACGGCCATCATCCGCCCGCTGGCCCCCCACCGCCACCACCGCGGCCGCGCCGTCGCCGAACAGGCTGGTGGAGACGAGGTTGGGGACAGAAAGGTCGTCGCGCTGAAACGTCAGCGAGCACAGCTCGACCGCCAGCAGCACGGCCACCTGGCCCGGCCAGCCCCGCAGGTAGTCGTGCAGCCGGGCCACGCCAGCCGCGCCGGCCACACAGCCCAGGCCGAACAGCGGCATCCGCTTCACATCCTCACGCAGGCCGACGCGGTGAGCCAGCCGCGCCTCCAGCGAGGGCACCGCCAGCCCGGTGACCGTGGTGGTCACGACGAGGTCGACCTCCTCAGGCTGGACGCCCGCGTCGTCGAGCGCCCGGCGCAGCGCCGCCTCGCCCAGGTCCAGGGCGGCCTCGATGTAGGCGTCATTGGCCTTGGTGAAATCGGTGAGGCCGGCATACCGCTCGATCGGCAGGGCCAAGTGGCGGGTCCGCACACTCGTGTTGGCAAAGAAGCGCCCGAGGGCGTCACGGCGGGCATCGCCGGCTGGCAGGCACTCCTCGATCAGCACGGCGAGGATCTCCTCCTGCCGGTAGACATGCGGCGGCAGGACGACCTCCACCGCCGCCAGGCGCGAAGCATGATCAGGTGTGGGCGGTCGACTCCGCCACCCTGGCTCCGACGTGTTCTGCATGCTGTGCTCCATTGCGGCAGAGGCGCCCTGCCCAGGCCCAGTCCATGATCAAACAGCCGTCATAACTGACAAGATTGGCTGACCACAGGGACAGAGACCGCCATGGCGAACATTGGCCCAAAGCCAGTTCAACAACCAGGGTTCGCCACATCGTTGTTGGGTTGATTTCGGGTTGAGGCTCACCTTATGGCGTATCTCAGGACATGGGAATAGAGCCAAGGACCCAGAAAAGTACCAGGCGGGTACCGTATCCTCTGGGCGTCGAGCCAGCCGCGCGGCGCTCCGCTCAGTGGTCCTTGACGGAAGACGTCGCGCATCGATGGGCGTCCCTGCGGATGCCCGGGCTCTGAATGGGCAGGCCACTCTGTGCCAAGCTGTGTCAAGCTGTACGAGACACAGAGGCGGAGCCTGTCAAGGCGGGCTGGACTGATGCCATCCCAAGTCCCGATCTGCCCCGTGTTGGCAGGAGGTCCGGAATCGGGCCAGATCGAAGGTGGCGATCCGGAGGACGAGGGACGGGGAGAGCCTGGCGATGCGCCACATGAGGCGGGCGAAAGCGGGCGAGACGATCAGCGCTTGGTTGCGGTCGACACCGCGCAGCACGTCACTGGCGAGCCGGTCCGGCGCGTACAGCTTGCGCTGAACGCGGAGCGCGGACGCCCGGGCATGGTTGCTGGCGGCCGTCTTGGGGAGACCGGGGTTGACGTTGTCGATCAGCGGAGTGTCGATGAACCCGGGGCACACGACGCTGACCCGCACACCGCGGCTCACCGCCTCGGCGCGAAGCGCCAAGCTGAGGCCGACCACGGCGTGTTTCGTCGCGGAGTAAGCAGTCATGAGTGGGGCGGGCACCAGGCCGGCCAGGGACGCGGTGTTGACGATATGCCCGAAGCCCTGTCTGAGCATGATCGGGTAGACGGCATGCACGCCGTGGACCACGCCGCGCAGGTTGACTTCGATGCTGCGGTCCCAGTAATCGAGGGTGTGCTCTTCGGCCGTCCCACTGACCGCGATCCCAACGTTGTTGAACATCAGGTCGATCCGCCCGTGCTCGTCCTCGACCGACTGGACCAGCTCAATCACGGCCTTGACGTCACGCACGTCGAGGCCCGCCCCAACGGCCCGTCCAGGGCCACGTGCTCGTAACCGCTCGGCGGTGCGTTCCGCGCCCTGCTGGTCGAGGTCAGCCACGGTCACGATGTCACCGCGCATCACCAGACCGGCGGCCAACGCCGCGCCGATGCCTGACGCGCCGCCCGTCACCACTGCCACTCGTGCCTCCATGCTGATCTCCTGAGGCTCTGATGGACGCGCTGCTGGCTGGGTGGGTTGCGTCAGGTGTCCAGTTGGTAGTCGGCGGTCCGCAGCCATCGGGTGCGCAGCCAGAACCGGACGGTCGAGCGCGGCCAGATGACACGGTTGACGCCGTGGGCGTCGACATACCAGCTCTGGCAGCCGCCCGCATTCCAAGCCACCCGTCTCAGCTGGTCCTGGAGCTTGCGGTTGAGCGTGGACTGAGCCGGCGAGCGCACCTCGATGCGCCGCGCGCCGCGGTCCTGCAGCAGGCGCAGGCAGCGCAGGATGTGGCCGATCTGAGCCTCGAGCATGAAGACCGCCGAGTTGTAGCCGGTCCCTGAGTTCGGTCCGAGCAGCAGGAACAGGTTGGGGAAGCCGGCGACGGCCACGCCCAGGTAGGCCTGCGGGCCATCGCGCCAGACGTCGGCGATCTTGAGCCCGTCCCGTCCCACGATGTGCGCGTTCTCGAAGCGGTCGGCGACGTGGAAGCCGGTGCCGAAGATGATCACGTCGGCCGCACGCTCGACGCCGTCGTCCGTCACGATGCCGCGCTCACGGACCTCGGCGATGCGCTCGGTGACCAGCTCGACGTCAGGCCGGGCCAGCGTCGGGTAGTAGTCGTCGGACAGGAGGATGCGCTTGCAGCCCATCGTGTAGTCGGGAGTGAGCTTGCGGCGCAGCTGTGGGTCGGCGACCTGGCGGCGCATGCGCCAGCCGGCGATGGCCTGTCCCACCTTGATCAGCCTGGGGTGAGCGAGAAACACGCCCCAGGACTCCTGATACCAGTAGAGCAGGTACCGCATCGCCCGCTGCGACGCTGGCGCCCTGCGGAACACGCGCCGCTCCACGGCGGACACGCGCCGGTCCAGCCGCGGTATGATCCACGCCGGGGTGCGCTGGAACACATACAGCATGGCCGTCTGACCGACGATATGCGGGACGAACTGCGTGGCGCTGGCCCCGGTGCCGATCACGGCGACCCGCTTGCCCGCCAGGTCCACGGAATGGTCCCAGCGGGAGGAGTGGAACGCCGGGCCGGTGAACCGCTCCAGGCCGGGCAGGTTGGGGATCTTCGGCAGGTGCAGCGGCCCCATGCCGGCCACCAGCGCCCTGGCCCGCAGCGTCTCCCCGGCCTCGGTGAAGACCCGCCACTGGTCGGCCGCGTCGTCGAACTCCGCGCCGGTACACCTGACGCCGAACCGGATGTGGGACCGGACGCCGTACTTGTCCGCGCAGTGCTTGAGGTAATCCCACAGCTCCGACCGCTGGGGGAACATGCGCGACCAGTCGGCCTTCGGCTCGAACGAATACGAGTACAGCATCGACCCGATGTCGGAGGCGCATCCCGGGTAGGTGTTCTGCCGCCACGTTCCGCCGACCTCGTCGGCCTCCTCCAAAACGATGAAGTCGTCCATGCCGGCGCTCTTGAGCTTGATCGCCATGCCAAGACCGGAGAAGCCGGCGCCGATGATGACCACAGCCGCGCTCTGGCCATGACTCCCTTCTGGTCTGGACGGGTCAGCCATCGCTGGACGGCGGCGACGACCCAGTCGCCGTCGCAGACGGGTCAGCGGCTCGCCGGCGCTCACCCGCACCGTCCCGCTCGCCGGGCCGAGGCCAGTGGCCACAAGACTCGCGACAGCGACGCCGTGGCAGTGCGACGGGCGATACGGCCAGCGTCCGCTCGACTCGCTGGGCCCAGGACCCGTGGCCAGCGGCTTGCCGTGCCCGTCCGAGACGACGTCGGCCAGGCAGAGGCAGAGCTGCACGGCGAACGGTCCATACCTGCGCTCCTCTCATATAACCGCGCGGGTGACTGCGGAGTCCAGCCGTCATAACTGATGAGACCGACCGGCCAACGCATTCACCACAGTTTTTTCACCACATCTCTGTTGGGTGCTCGTTTTCGGTTTGAGGCTCACCTTATGGCGAATTTCAGGATAGGGGAATAGAGCGAAGGTACCAGAAAAGTCCTAAGGCGGGGTACCGTATCCCTCCCGGTGCCCCGCGATGACAGGGCACGCCCTTCTGCCACGAGACGTCCAGCGCGCCATACGATTTGCAAGTTCCATGCCAGTTCATTTTGGGTAGCGCAAGCCCTTCGTATTGAGTCAGCGCCCGAGGTGGGCGTGCCAGGTCGGTGGACAGCGTCGGTGATGCAGACCACGAGCCGTTCGCGCGGGACAAGGCCACCGTCCCTCCCGTCCATGGCTCGTCGGGCCGGGGCGCAGCCCCGCTAGACGATCGTCCTCGCTGCGGGCAGGGCGACCGCAGCTTGCGGCGCTGGCCGTCGGCTGGGATCGCGTTCCCGACCACTGCGGTGTCATGGGCAGAGCGGAGATCGTGCGGCAGAATCCCGGACGGAAGAGAGGTGGCCACAGGTGCCCCGCCACGACGAGCCGGAAACCGCCGCTTGGAGACCCGGAGGTTCCGCACCGCAGAGGCCAGTCCTCCTGACCTAGAGGGATGAATGTACTGGTAGAAAGGGTGGGGTCCTCCATCTTCCGACGGTTTTGTGCGTTATTTCCTGCGAGGCCGCGCGTGGTTCGCCGCACCTGGGCCTCAGACGGCTCGGCGATGCGGCTGGCCGCGGTTTTCCTTCGCATAGAGTCTGTTGCAGAATCAACGGGAGTGGCTCCCAGGAATGGCTGAGTGCCGCGGGCCGTGGGTGCCCTTTGGGCCAGCCGCACTGCAGTTTTCCTCCGTATACGGAGGAAACCTGCAGGTCAGGCGCGCGCTGTTGGGCTTGAGGGGCAGCTTTCCTTCATATCCGGAGGGAAAACTGCATCTTTGGCTCGAGCGCCCCGGCTGGCGGGCCCGTGAGATTTTGCAACAGCCTCCATATGGAGGAAACTTGCTGCCGAGCGGAGAGACCGCGTTCTTGAGCTGCGGCAATCCTGGCATTTCCGGAGGAAAGTTGTAGGTCGGTGAGTTCGTGGCACCGCCGAAGCCTGCAACAGGTTTCTGACCGGCGTTCTCCTCCACACTTTTCTGGACGTTTAGAGCGCCGGGATAAACCGGCATGGAGAAGGAGATGAGAGAGCTCTACACCGAAGGAGTAGCGACCCACGGTGACCCCGAGTCATGCGTCGTCGTTCGC
>JBOGEA010000151.1:0-13330 GCA_050743205.1 Egibacteraceae bacterium
GCGGAATTCCGCCGCGATCCAGCACAAAACAGTTCCGGAGAGACGCGTAAGGCGTGCAAGTTTCAGGTGGGGGACAGAGGGGGGAACTCAATGGACGGCGACACCATCGATCCGGGCCACTTTCCTGCCTGACTTGAGATACAGAACCGCGCCAATCTGGCCACTCGCAGCCGAAACGCTTTCGAGCAGCTCTGGCACTGTTCGGTATACGGCGTCCTCACTCAGCACGATCTGGTCCTGCTCACCGTCCCACTCGATGACGAACCGCAGGCCGTTCCCGCGCGCCACGCGGCGTGCCTCGGAGATGCTTGGGAGAAAGCCAAGCCTCTCCGTCAGCAGCACACCCAAGGGCTCGACGAGCGCGTCAGGCCCGATCGAAGGCATCGATTGCACCCCACCAAAGCTGCGGCGGGAGAACTGAGCGGTGAACTCCGCCCGAGCTTCCATCGCGGCGTGTATCCCATGGACAGCCGCCGTCACTTCACCGGCCAGGACCCTTTTGAGATCCATCGGATGGATCGACCCCTGCGCTTGCCGCGCGGCGACAACGGCGATTTCGTGGTCGGTCCACTCGGTGAGCGCCTTCAGGTAGACCTCGACCAGCCGATCCGGGATCGACATGAGCCGCCCGTAAATCTCGGCCGCAGAGGCACGCAGTCCTACATAGTTGCCTTTGCTTTTGCTCATCTTGGCGCCAGTCCCGTCGGTGCCCTCGATGAGTGAAGTCGCGACAACGATCTCCGGCGTTTGCCCGCACGCCTCCATGACCTTGCGGCACATCTGCATATTCAATAGCTGATCGAGCCCGCCGATCTCAAGATCACAGCCAGTCTCCACAGAATCGAGCGCCATCACGACGGAGTACAGCAGCTCGGCCATCGACAGGCCGTGGCCTTGCGCGAGCCGGTTCCGGAAGTCTTCGCGCTGCAGCGACATCGACGCTGGAATCTTGGCAAGGATCCGGATAAGCTGCGGCAGCCGGACATCTGCAAGCCACTCACTGTTGTAGCGGAATTCAGCCCTCTCGAAATCGAAGTAGGGAGAGACTTGATCTCGATACGTCGCCAGGTTTGCCGCAATCTCCTCGTCAGCCAATGCGGGCCGCTCGCTCGACTGTCCCGACGGATCGCCGATCTTCGCTGTCATGTCGCCGACGATGAACACCACGTGATGACCCATCCGTTGGAACCGGCTGAGGATCATCATCGGCACGGTGTGACCGACATGCACGTCAGGCGACGTCGGGTCTATGCCGAACTTGGCCACAAAGGGCCGGCCGGCGGCTTGCGCTTCGACAATTCGATCACGAATCGCATCGACCGAGGGCAGCGCCTGCAATGTCCGGGAGCCGATGAGAGCGGCCTGCTCTGCCGCCGACATGTCCGACAGGTCCAGACGGCGACGCTGGGTCGTCTCAGCGAGCAGCTCCTTCACTGTCTGGTCGGACGAGAGCTGCGCGTCTGACAAGATCCGGGATGTACGGTCAACGGACTTGCTGAGTCGACTCATCGGTCTTCCTGGTGGAGGTTCACTGACGGGATGAGGAGTTTAGCCTGGAGAGTTCGGTGCTCTGGCCGCTTACTGGCGCCGCATGCTCTTCACATGGAGAAGGTAGCCCACGAACCGTGATTTTTCGGTCTCCCATACGCGGGTACGGCCCGCGCACTCCCGGTGGAGCCGCGGGAGATCCTCGTACGGGCAGTAAACCATCCGCGAGCTCACGCGCCACCGCGAAGGGCACAACAGTCCCTGCCGTTGTAGGCGTCCAGGTCACCAAGCGCGATCTGGTGGCGCTCACCGCCGCGTTGCGCGGGTGCATCACCGAGGTCCGGCCACCGCTGCGCCCAGGCCTGCGGGGCACGGCTCGCCCAACTGTAGGAGCCCCGCCCGGACACAGAGGGCTCCACCCTTGGCCGCTGGGCTGCGCGAGGCTACACTGGTCGCTGCCAATGGTCCAAGCGGAAAGTTCTGTGTGCATCGAGGGCTCGGGCGGAGCGCTCCCCGCATGCAAGAGGGGGGCGCAGTGTAATGGTTTATACGGGAAACCCGTGCCACAGCGAGGTCCGGGTGCGGTCAGCGCTGCTGAATGCTACGGCTCTTTCTTCGCGGATCGCTTACGACCGCCGGTGGAATAGGGTCACGGACGAGGCCTCCTCGCCATCCCGAACCGCCCTGTAGACGGGTGGGCCCGTTGAGTGGCGTTACGCAGGGTCGGCCAGACCCCCGGATGTGGTTCGAGGCGATCGTGGCGCACGCGCCGGACGCGATCGTCGTGCTCGATGTGGAGTCCGGGCGCTTCGTGATCGTCAACCCGCAGGCAGAGCGCCTGTTCGGTATGAGCGCGGCGCAACTGCACGAGGTCGGCCCCGCCGGGGTCAGCCCACCCCTCCAGCCTGACGGGCGGTCGTCGGCGGAGGCGGCCAGAGCGTTCATCGAGTTGGCCGCTCGAGGCGAGACGCCGCGTTTTGACTGGGTGCACCGCCACGCTGACGGAACGCTGCTGTCCTGCGAGGTCAACCTGCTGCGGCTGCCGTGCGACGAGGCGACGCTGGTTCGAGGCAGCATCGTCGAGGTCGGCGAGCGCCGTCGCATCGAGGATGCGTTTCGCTTCCTGGTCAGCACGTCGAGCGATCTGATCAGCCGCCACGCGCCTGACGGGACATGGCGCTACGTCTCACCGGCCAGCCGCAGGCTCGGCGGCTACGAGCCCGCCGAGCTGGTGGGGCGGCATCCGGATGAGTTCGTTCACCCTGACGACCGAGACCGCATGCGCGCCGTCCAACAGGCGGTGCTGGAGCGCGGTGACGTCGAGTCGTTGACGTGCCGATGGCGGCGGAAAGACGGCCAGTATTTCTGGCTTGAGTCGACCATGCTCGCGGTCCGGGACGGGAGCACTGGCGAGGTCGTCGAAATCCACACCGCCTCCCGTGAGGTCACAAGGCGCATGGAGGCTGAGGAGGCGCTGCGCCGAGAGCGCGACCTCTCGGCGGCGCTGATCGCCTCGCTGCCGGACGGCGTGGCGGTGATCGACGGCAAGGGCAGGGTGGTCGAGGTCAACGAGCGCTGGTGCGCGATCACCGGGCTCGAGCGGGACGAGGTGCTGGGGCAGCGGCAGCCGCATCGATGGTGGCCGCCGGAGCATCACAAGCGGCTGACGGCCTTCTTTGACGACGTCCGTGCAGGCAGGGCGGTGGAGATCGTCCTTGAGCTGATGCGAGCGACGGGTGAGCGGTTCCCCGCGCTGATCAGCGTGTCGGTCCTGCCAGGACCCGCGTACATGGGCAGCCTTGTCGCCGTCCTGAAGGATCTGACCCAGTGGACCAGGGCGCAGGCGGCCCATAAAGCGAGCGAGGAGCGCTTCGAGGCGCTGGTCGCGCAGGCCCCCGTCGGCATCTTCATGTGCGATGAGCGGGGCGACAATGTGTACGCGAACGAGCGCCTGCAGCAGCTGATCGGCCGGTCCGACGCCCGGATACGGGGCAGGGCCTGGGTCGACCACGTCCACCCCAGCGATCGCAATCGGGTGGTGAGCAGTTGGTACGCCGCCGTCAGCGCGGGCGAGGAGTGGAGTGCCGAGTATCGGGTCATCACCGGCGACGGGGCGGTTCGCCGGGCTGAGGCGTCGGGCCGGCCGCTGCATGGCCCGGAGGGCCGGATCACCGGCTTCCTCGGCACCTACATCGACGTCACCGAGCGGCGGGAGGCGGAGGAGGCGCGCCGACGCGCGGCGGTCGAGCAGGCAGCTCGCGAGGAGGCGCACACCGCCGCCGCGGACCTCCGGCGCCTGCTGGAGGAGACCCCGGCGATCGTGTGGGTGTTCCGGGGGCCGGAGCATGTGATCGAGGTCACGAACGCGCGTGCCAGGCAGAGCGTCTGCGATCGGGAGCCGCTGATCGGGCTGCCGTTCCACAAGGCGATCCCCGAGGCCGCCGAAGAGGGGATCTTCGCGCTCCTCGACCATGTCTACGCCACCAACGAGCCCGTCGTCGAGACCGAGCGGCGCGTGGCCGTGGTCCGGGACGGCCAGCAGCGGGAGCGCTTCTACAACTCGGTCCTCCAACCGACGCGTGACCCCGACGGTCAGGCGACCGGCATCTACGCCCACATCGTCGACGTGACCGACCAGGTCCAAGCGCGCCGGCAGGCCGAGGAGGCCGAGGCCCGCCTGCGCTCGCTGGTCGGCGGGCTGGCCGCGATCGTGTGGGAGGCCGATCCGGCCACGTGGCGGTTCACCTTTGTGAGCGACCGGGCCGAGGAGCTGCTCGGCTACCCGGTCGAGCAGTGGAGCGAGCCCGGCTTCTGGGTCAGCATCGTCCACCCCGAGGACCGCGACGGGTCGGTCACGTACTGCGCAACCGAGACGAACGCGGGGCGTGACCACGACTTCTCCTACCGGGCGATCGCCGCCGACGGGCGGACCGTGTGGCTGCACGACATCATCCACGTCATCACGGCCGAGGACGGCACGGTCGTGGCGATGCAGGGCGTGATGATCGACATCACCGAGTGGAAGCGCGCCGAGCAGGAGCTCGTCAGCAGCGAGGCGCGATTCCGCCTGGTGGCCGACG
This sequence comes from Egibacteraceae bacterium, assembly GCA_050743205.1. Taxonomy (GTDB): domain Bacteria; phylum Actinomycetota; class Nitriliruptoria; order Euzebyales; family Egibacteraceae; genus JBOGED01. The sequence continues at coordinate 4,569 of JBOGEA010000151.1, forward strand.
CCGCTCCCATGCTGATCCGCACGTTCGACGCCGCCGGGCACTGCGTGTTCTGCAACCAGGGCTGGTCTGACTTCACCGGCCGCAGGATGTGTGAGCCGGGCGATGACTGGACCGTAGCCGTGCACCCCGCGGACCTCGACGGCTGCCTCGCCGCCTACCAGTCGGCGTTCGCGGCGCACAAGCCGTTCGAGAGGGAGCACCGGCTTCGTCGGCATGACGACGTCTATCGCTGGGTGCTCGACCGCGGTGTCCCGATGCTCGGCGAGGGCGGCGAATTCCGCGGGTACATCAGCGGGTGCGTCGACATCACCGAGCGCAAGCGGGCGGAGTGGGCGAGCGGCCTGCTGGCTGAATCCGGCAGGCTCCTCGTCGACCAGGCGCCGGTCGGCCAGCATCTGCAGGCGCTGGCCCGGCTGGCCGTGCCGGGGTTGGGTGAGCTGTGCGTGATCGCCCTGCAGCAGGAGGACGGCACGCTGCATCGGACCGCGGTGGCGCACGTCCGGCCCGAGTTGGAGCAGGTCGTGCGCGACCTCCCCCCACCTGACCCGGCCAGCTCGCTGTTCGAGGCGATTCGCACCCAGCGGCCGGTCCCTGTCACGACCGGGAGCGGTGAGGCCTCAGAGTGGCGGGCGCTCGGGCTTGCGAAGGCGCTCGTCGTGCCGCTGGTCGCCCATGGCAGGACGTTCGGCTCGATCGCGTTCGGAACCAGCGACCCGCTGCTGTCCTACGGCCTTGACGACGTCGTGCTGGGCGAGGAGTGGGCCCGCCGGGTCGCGCTCGCGCTGGACACGATGACGCTCCACTCCCGCACCGAGCAGCTCCAGGTGATCGCCGCGGCGCTCGCCTCGGCCGCGACGCTGGAGGAGGTCGCGTCGGCGGTGCTCGACGGCGCGTGCAAGGCGCTCGGCGCGTTCGCCGGCTACGTCTACCAGGTCGAGTCTGGGGGATCCCTCGCGCTCGTCGGGTTCGCGGGCTGGCCCAAGGAGGCTATGGCTGACTGGTGGACACTCGACCCAGAGCAGCCTTCACCAGCGGTCGACGCCGCGCTGACCGTCGCGCCGGTGTGGCTGGAGTCGGCCGCCGCCTGGCGCCCGCGGTATCCCGGCCTTGACGCCCCAGGCGGTGAAGGAGCGGCGGTCGTGCCGCTCGTCCTCAAGGGCAAGGCGATCGGCGTCGTCGGCCTGTTCTTCACCGGGCCGCGCATGCTGCGGCCCGACGAGCGGGCCTTCGTGCTGACCCTGGCGGAGCAGTGCGCCCAAGCCTTCGAGCGCGCGCGGCTCTACGAGGAGCAGCGCGCCATCGCCCACATCCTCCAGCAGAGCCTGCTGCCGTCCCGCAGGCCCAAGATTCCGCAGCTCGAGCTCGCCGCCCGCTACCGTCCCCTCGGCACCGCGGTTGAGGCGGGCGGGGACTTCTACGACATCTTCGAGACCTCGCGAGGCTGGGACTTCGTGATCGGGGACGTCTGCGGAAAGGGCCCCGAGGCGGCGCAGCTCACCGCGCTGTGCCGGTACGCCCTCCGCGCGGCCGCGCTGCAAGGGCCCGACGACCCGCCGAGCCGCCTGCTCGGGCTGCTCAACCGCGTCATCATCAGCTACCAGCCGGACAGCAGCCAATTCTCCACGGTCGCGTACGCCAGCCTTCGCACCGACGGCGACCGGCTCAGGCTGGTCGTCGCCTCTGGTGGCCACCCACCCGTGCTCGTGCTGCGCCACGACGGCGCCATCGAGAGCGTCAAGCCGGCCGGGTGCCTGCTCGGGCTGGTTCCCGACGCGTTTCTGGAGGACGCATGGGTGGAGTTGGAGCCGGGCGACCTCGTCCTGCTCTACACCGACGGCGTGACCGAGTCCCGGCGGGACGGCGTCCTGTTCGGCGAGCAGCGCCTCGCGCACCTGGCCGCCGAGTCCGCGGGCCGCAGCGTTGAGGACCTCCTCCTGCGCATCGAGCAGGCGGCTGTGGACTTTCAGGACGGACCCCTGCGCGACGACCTCGCGCTGCTGGGTCTGCGAGTGCGCGATGTCGCGCAGACAGCCACGCCGCGCGCCCTGGACCTGTCGTTCCCCGCGATCCCAGAGGCGTTGACCACCCTGCGCGGCAGGCTGCACGACTGGCTGACCGCGCATGGCATAACCCGCACCCAGTCGTACCCGCTGCTCCTCGCCGGCACCGAGGCCGCGACGAACGCCATAGTGCACGGGTACGACGGCGGGGATTCCGGCGCCCATTTCGGGGTCCGTGGCATGCTCCGCAACGGCGAGGTGACGCTCGTCGTGACCGACAGCGGAGGCTGGAAGGAACCCGGCCGCACCGAGGGAGGGAGGGGGATCTCGATCATGTCAAGGCTGATGGACGGGGTGGAGGTGATCCCCTCGCCCCGCGGCACCGAGGTGCGCCTGAGGTGGCGCCTGGACGGAGAGGAGCGGCGCCTTGAATGACCTCGCCAACGTCACCGCCACCTACGAAGGCGAAATCGCGGTTGTGCGGGTGGACGGTGAGGTCGATCTGTCCAACGCCGAGCAGGTCGCCCGCTCCGTCCGCGACAGCAGCGCCGGCCATCACGTGGTGCTTGATCTGTCCTATCTCGCATTCCTCGACAGCGCGGGGATCCGCGCCATCATCGACCTGAAGCGCGGGCTCTCCTCCCAGCGCCGAGAACTCAGGCTGGTCGTCCCCGACGACGCCCCGATCTGCCCGATCGTGACCGTCGCGGAACTCGGCACCCTTCTCACCCTCCACACCGACGTGGGCGGCGCCATACGCGCCTTGGGCGCATAACGCGCTGTGTCGACTCAGTTGCCGACACACCTGGAGCTTGAGACGGCGCTCCTCATCCGCAGCGTCGTTTGGCCGGGTCATCGCTCCATCCGCCGTGGACCGCGCAGGTGGGGTTCGGGTTGTAGCGGGACAGCCACGTTCTGCAGTCCCGGTGCGCGCAGCGCCGTCGTCCTGAAAAGCCCTCGCGCCGTGTTCCCGCCTCCAGCCGAATGGCGCGGCTGAACCGCAGCGACGGACCTTCGCCAGACCATGCCATAGCACACCTCCGTGTGATGCGTCCACGATTGGACCACTGCCAGATTGAGTCTTGGAAAGAAGGCGGTGAGCCGTTCTTATACTCCTTACTTTCCCTCCGGCAAGAGGTTTCACACATCTGCAAATGGCGGGGGTGACGAATGCCTGATCGAGGTTTGGCACCGCGGCGGGCGGGGAATAGGTAGAGCATGACTATTGCTCATGCGCACGCCCTGCTGAACCATTAAGCCGCTCAGCCTTTAGTCATTCTTCTCCTTCAGAGCCTTCGTCAGCTCCTGCTCCCGCGTGCTCATGCGGGCACGCCCTGGCCTCGGCCCGAGGGCATCCGGGCGCCAGCCGCTCGGACCTGGCGAACGCGCGCTCGACCGCAGGATTCCTCCATATGCGGAGGAATCCCGCGGGTCAAATCGGCGACGTCGGTCGAAGGGCGCGGGTTTCCTCCGAATGCGCCAGGATTGCTGCACATCTGGCCCCGTGACCAACCGGGTTTTGCAGCAGACGGAAGGCTGTTCAGATGCGGGACGCGATCTGCTTCCTGACGGTCCTGCCGCTGCGGCGCCCGGCGGGCCCGCCCGCGCCGAGCTGTGTCCGCTGGTTTCCGGCGGCCGGGCTGGTGGTCGGGGCCGCGTGGGCGCTGACCTACTGGGCGGTGAGCCTCCTGCTCGGCCCGCTGGCCGCGGCGGCGAGCGTGCTGTGCGTCGATGCCGCCATCACCGGGGCGCTGCACCTGGACGCCGTGGCGGACGTGGCGGACGGGGTGGCGAGCCGCCGCCCGCCGCGGGCGGCCGTGGAGATCATGCGTGAGCCGTGTGTGGGAGCCGTGGGCGCGGCCGTCCTCGTCTTGATGTGCCTCCTGCGGCTGAGCCTGCTGGCGGTGATCGGCTCTCATGCGGTGGCGCTGATCGCGGTGCCGGTGGCCGGGCGGACGGCGATGGCGCTGCTCCTGGTCCTGGTCCCACCGGGCCAGGACGCGTCGCTTGCGTCCGCGTTCAGCCTGGCGGGTGTTCGTCCAGCGGTCGAGGCGGTGGTCCTCGCGACCGTGCTCACGCTCGTGCTCGTGGTGTGGACGCAGAGCCTGGCCCCGCTGGTCGGCTCGGCGGTCGCGCTGGCCAGCGCAGCGCTCTACGCCCGGTGGTGGAGGGCTCGATTCGGCTCGCTCACCGGCGACGGCTGTGGAGCCGGTGGAATAATCGCCGAGACGCTCGCGTTGGCGGCCCTGGGTGTCGGGCTGAACAGCCTGTAGCGCTCGGGAAGCGGGTACGATCGGGCTGGTAGCGTGATCTCGCCGCATGTCCCCGCAGCTGATGCCCGGACCGCGCGCGGTCCTCCCCTCCCCCCAGAACCGGAAAGGCCTGTTGAACGCGCATGGCACGACGACACAGCGGAAGGACACCCTCAAGGTCGAGACGGCATGTGGACGACGAGACGAGAGCGAAACGGGAGGCTCGAGCAGGCTCCGTGAAGGAAGCCGCTCTTGAGTTGGAGGGCATCGTCGAAGAGGCGCTGCCCAACACGATGTTCCGGATCCGTCTGGACAACCAGCACACCATCTTGGGGCACATCTCGGGCAAGATGCGCAAACACTACATCAGGATCCTCCCCGGAGACCGCGTCACGGTCGAACTCTCCCCCTATGACCTGACCCGTGGTCGCATCACGTACCGGTACAAATAGGCCTCCCACGGCAGCTACGGGCCACCCGTCACGGGTCGCATCCCGTGCGGCGGCTGCTACCCTGGCTCCACCGCCCAGGACCTGACTAATCAGGAATCGATCGATCGACTGCGGCCGAGCGCGCTGGTGCGTGGCAATGCCGCGAGAGGAGAATGGTGTCCGTACAACCAGGCAGCATCGTCAGGGGAAAGGTCGTCCGACTTCACGACTTCGGCGCGTTCGTCGAGGTCGCGCCAGATACGACGGGCCTTGTGCATATCAGCGAGGTGCACCGGGACTTCGTCGAGAACATCCACGCGTACCTGACTGAGGGGCAGGAAGTGGATGTCAAAGTCGTCGGCATCAAGGACGACGGGCGCATCGATCTCTCGATCAAGCGCGCCGACCCCAGCTGGGAGGAAGAGACCCAGCGTCGTCAGGTGACCAAGCCTGACAAAGAGTTCAACCAGCGGCTCCGAAAGTTCATGCATCAGTCCGACATGATCCAAGGCGAGGTGCGACGTCGGCGCCGGGCGCGCCAGTAGCGCGCCCGTAGGGAGAGAGCGGGACCGGACAGATCGTGTCTGGTCCCGTTTGGCATGTCCGGCCTTCCGTTGCGCTGCATTTGGGGGATGAGTCCGGCATTCCGGACGATCAGGCGTCGCCAAGGATTGGGCTGTGATTTTCTCAACGATCTGGTATCGTAAATCGAGTGAAAGCGTCTCTCAATCTGAGCATGGGTCCCCCGCCGCAAGACGGCGCCGCACAGGCGCTCGTCGGGCTGCTCGGGGATACGAGGGCGCAGGTCGTGGACCTGCTCCGCACCCGGCGTTGGTCGGTTGCCCAGCTGGCGTCGGCGCTCGGGGTGTCCGAGGTCGCCGTGCGCCGGCACCTGCGGGGGCTGGAGCACGACGGACTCATCGACGCGCAGACCGTGCAGAGCGGCGGCCGGGGCAGACCCGGCGCCGCGTACGGCCTGACCGAGAAGGGCCGGCGCCTCTTCCCGGACCAGTCGGCGCAGCTGGCGAAGGACCTGCTCGAGTACCTCGAGACGGTCCACGGCCGCGCCGCTCTCCGCGCCTTCCTGCGCTGGTACGCCGAGCGCCAGGGCCAGCGGTACGCGGCGGCCCTCGACGAGTGCGGCGACGATCCGGCCGCGCGCGCCGAGCGGCTGGCGCGGCTGCTCACCGAAGACGGCTTTCTCTCCGACGTTGAAGCCGTGACGACCCCGGAGGGCGCCACCGTCCTCCAACTGAAGCAGGGACACTGCGCGGTTCGCGAGGTCGCGCAGTCTCATCCCGAGATCTGCGCGTATGAGGCGGCGCTGTTCAAGCGCCTCCTCGGCACCAAGCTGTCCCGACGGCAGACGATCGCCGGTGGGGCCGGCGAATGCATCTGCCACATCTCCTAGGAGTTGAAGATGGCGACGAAGGTCGAAGACCTCCAGCTCGGCAAGTACAAGTTCGGCTGGTCTGACGAGAGCAAGCCCGTCTTCGAGCCCAAGCGGGGACTGTCTCGTAACGTCGTGGAAGAGATCTCCGCGCTCAAATCCGAGCCGAAGTGGATGCGGGACCTGCGCCTCAAGTCCTATGACCATTTCACCCGCCGCCCTATGCCGCCATGGGGCGGAGACCTGTCCGGGATCGATTTCGACAACATCTTCTATTTCGTCCGCTCCACGGAGAAACAGGCCAACTCCTGGGACGAGCTGCCGGCCGAGATCAAGAACACCTACGACCGCCTCGGCATCCCCGAGGCCGAGAAGCAGCGACTGATCGCCGGCGTCGCCGCGCAATATGAAAGCGAAGTAGTATATCACAAAATCCGTGAGGATCTTGAGGAACAGGGAGTTCTTTTCCTCGACACGGACACGGCGCTGCGTGAGCACGAAGATCTGTTCCGTGAGCACTTCACCAAGGTCATTCCGGCCAACGACAATAAGTTCGCCGCGCTGAACACCGCGGTGTGGTCAGGTGGCTCGTTCATCTGGATTCCCGCCGGCGTCAAGGTCGACGTCCCGCTTCAGGCTTATTTCCGTATCAACCAGCAGAACATGGGCCAGTTCGAGAGGACCCTGATCATCGCCGAGCCCGGCAGCTACGTCCACTACGTCGAGGGCTGCACAGCTCCCATCTACTCGTCGGATTCGCTGCACTCGGCGGTTGTGGAGATCATCTGCAAGCCCGGATCGCGCGTGCGGTATACGACCATCCAGAACTGGTCGAACAACGTCTACAACCTGGTGACGAAGCGCGCGATGGCCTATGAAGATGCCACAATGGAATGGATCGACGGCAACATCGGCTGCCTCGCCGCCGGCTCGCAAGTCACGACCCGGGGCGGTACGAAGCCGATCGAGCAGGTGACGCCCGGAGAGGAGGTCCTCTCCTACGACCGCGGGGAGCTGTGCTTCCGCCGTGTCATGGCGAAGCGGTACTCCGGCGAGCAGCCCGTCCGCGAGGTCCGGTCTGGCGTCCGCAGCCTGCGGGTGACCGACAACCACCCCTTCTACTCCTACACCTACGACCCAGAGGCGGCACGCAAATCCGGCCGTTACGCGCTCGCCTACGTGCGCGCCGACGCACTCGACGAGGCCATCGTCCCGGTGTCCTCGATCGATTACGGTCAGCCGCACAAGCTTGAGCTGCCTGAGACGGTGACGACGTTTGCCGGTGCCAATCAGTACGCCACTGGCTTTTCGAGCGTTCGCTCGCGGACACCACGCCTCGCCCCGGTCGAGGAGACGACTGAGGACACGATGTGGCTGTTCGGCCTGTTCCTCGGTGACGGCTCGATCGACGCGGTTCAAGCGGCGAACGGCGGGCTGCGGAGCGCGGCCGTGACCTTCTCGATACCGCGCGACGATCGCGCCCGTGGCCGGCTGCTCGCCGTCATGGGCGACCTGATGCCGGGGGCACAGCCCACGGAGCGGGGCGACGGTGTGACGCTGAAATGGAACAGCGTCGAATTCGCCGAGTTCCTCCAGGGCAACGGGTTCTTGACTGGCGCCGCCGCGAAGCGGCTGCCCGATTGGGTCCTCGACTTGCCGGAGCGGCAGCGCCTCGCGTTCGTCGCCGGCTGCCTGGACTCCGATGGGTGCGCCTCGCGGGGTCGCAGGGGCTTCAGCCTCAAATCGGTGAACCGGCCATTGCTGGAGGATGTTGGCCGGGTGCTCACGACGCTCGGTATTCCGGCGCGGCTGTACACCGAGTTCGACGATGAGCGTGAGGTCATCGTCGTCGGGAATCGCGTCACGGCGCACGGCGCGCATCGGCTCGATTTCCCCTGCGATCCTCGGCTGGTGGCGTTGACCTGCGAGCCGCTGCGGCAGGCAGCGCTTGCTCAGACGCCTGCGCGGCTCAGGCATTTCCGCACGATCGGACGGTCGAGCATCGTGCTGCCTGAGACCGTCGAGGTCCGCAAGGTGGAGGTCTCCGACACGCTTGAGACCGTGCCGACCTGGGACATCGAGGTCGAGGGCACCGGCAACTTCGTGTCCGAGGGCTTCATCGTCCACAACAGCAAGCTCACGATGAAGTACCCGGCCGTGTGGCTGATGGGGCGGGGCGCGCGTGGGGAGGTGCTGTCGGTCGCGTTCGCCGGTGACGGGCAGCATCAGGACGCCGGGGCGAAGATGGTGCACCACGCGCCGGACACGTCCAGCCAGATCATCTCCAAATCGGTGTCGCAGGGCCACGGCCGCACGAGCTACCGGGGTCTGGTCGACATCGCCGAGGGCGCGAACCGCGTGAAGTCCAACGTGGTCTGCGACGCGCTGCTGCTCGACCCGACCGCCCGCAGCGACACCTACCCGTACATGAACATCGCCGAAGAGGACGCCCAGATCACGCATGAGGCGAGCGTGTCGCGGATCGGTGAGGAGCAGCTCTTCTACCTGATGTCCCGCGGGGTCGAGGAGTTCGAGGCTCAGGCGATGATCGTCCGCGGCTTCATCGAGCCCATCGCGAAGGAACTGCCGATGGAGTACTCCGTCGAGCTGAACCGCCTGATCAGCTTGAACATGGAGGGCTCAGTCGGATAAGACCGGAGGGTCGGATCCGCAGGCGGGGGTCCGATAT
>JBOGEA010000152.1:0-13292 GCA_050743205.1 Egibacteraceae bacterium
CCTAAAAGGCTCTGCGCGAGCGGAACCCGACGAGGCGCGACCCTTAAGGGCCAGAACACGCTCTCAGACATCCAGAAAACGCACATCACGCGCGTTACGGACGATGAAGTCACGCCGGGCCTCGACGTCTTCGCCCATCAGGATCGTGAACAGCTGGTCGGCCGTGGCCGCGTCCTCCATCGTCACCTGCAGCAGCGTCCGGTTCGCGCGGTCGAGCGTGGTGATCTCCAGCTGCTCGGCGTCCATCTCGCCCAGGCCTTTGAAGCGGCTGATCTCCAGCTTCTTCGAGCCGTCCCCGTTCGACAGCTCGGCGATGACGCGATCGCGATCGCGGTCGCTGTACGCGTAGCGGATCCGGTCTTTGTTCCGCGCGCCCTTCGGCTGGATCTGGTAGAGCGGCGGCTGCGCGATGTAGACGTAGCCGGCGTCGATCAGCTCCTTCATGTGGCGGAACAGGAAGGTGAGCACGAGCGTGCGGATGTGCGCGCCGTCGACGTCGGCGTCCATCAGCATCACGATCTTGTGGTAGCGCGCCTTGGCGAGGTCGAACTCTTCGCCGATGCCCGTGCCGATGGCCGTGATCAGCGCCTGGATCTCTCTGTTCTCCAGGATCTTGCCCAGACGGGCCTTCTCGACGTTGAGGATCTTGCCGCGGATGGGCAGCACGGCCTGGAACTCGCGGTTGCGCGCCTGCTTGCTGGACCCACCCGCCGAGTCGCCCTCCACGATGAAGATCTCGCACTCCCGCGGGTTCCGCGACGCGCAGTCGGCGAGCTTGCCGGGCAGCTGCGACGAGTCGAGCAGGCCTTTGCGGCGGGTGAGCTCGCGGGCGGCTCTGGCGGCCAGGCGGGCGCGGGCGCCCTGGATCGCCTTGTTCACGATCACCTTGGTCTCGCCCGGGTGCTCCTCGAACCAGGTCTTTAGCTGCTCGTTGCAGGTGCGCTCGACGAAACTGCGGATGTGCGTGTTGCCGAGCTTCGTCTTGGTCTGCCCCTCGAACTGGGGATCAGCGAGCTTCACCGAGATGATCGCGGTCAGCCCCTCGCGGATGTCCTCGCCGGTCAGCGACAGGTTGTCCGAGTTCCGCGCCCGCCCGGCGCCGTTTTTCAGCAGCCCCGTCTCACGCGCGACGCGGTTGACGACCGCGGTGAGGGCCTTTCTGAACCCCTCCTCGTGCGTGCCGCCCTCGTGGGTGTTGATCGTGTTGGCGAACGTGTGGATCGACTCGTGGTACGTCGAGTTCCACTGCAGCGCGACCTCGACCTCGTGCGGCCCGTCGCCGTTCGCCTCGGTGGCGCGGAAGGAGACGATGCTGTCGTGCAGGGGATCCTTCGCGCTGTTGAGATGGGCGACGAAGTCGCGCAGCCCGCCGTCGTAACAGAACTCGACGGTCCGTGGGCCGTCTTCGGCTTCGGGGAGGTCGCGCTCGTCGGTCAACCGCACCCGCAGGCCGGCGGTGAGGAACGCGGTCTCGCGGAAGCGCGTGGTCAGCGTCTCCCAGCTGTAGTCGAGAGACTCAAAGATCTCGTCGTCCGGCCAGAACGTGATCGTGGTGCCGGTCTGCGGCCGGCCGTCCGCGCCGAGCGGCGCCTCGCCCACGATCTCGACCGGGCCAGTCGGGGCACCCCGCTCATAGGCCTGGCGGTAGACCCTGCCGTATCGCCTGACCTCAGCCTCAAGCCGCCTGGACAGCGCATTCACGACCGAGACGCCGACCCCGTGGAGACCGCCGGAGACCGCGTAGGACTTGTTGTCGAACTTCCCGCCCGCGTGCAGCACCGTGAGCACGACCTCGAGCGCGGATTTGCGCAGTGCGGGGATCTCGTCGACGGGAATCCCGCGCCCGTCGTCGGTCACGCGGCAGCCGCCGTTGTTCAGCAGCGTGATGAGGATTTCGCTGCACTCGCCCGCCATCGCCTCATCGACAGCGTTGTCCACGACCTCCCACACAAGGTGGTGAAGGCCGCGCGGCCCGGTCGAGCCGATGTACATCCCCGGACGCTTCCGCACGGCCTCAAGCCCCTCGAGGACGGTGATGTCCTTCGCGGCGTACTCGTCCTGGTCGCGGACGTCGGGGACAGAATGCTCGTGCTCAGTCACTGCCGTCTGTGTGCCTCCGGGATGGCGCGCGTCAGACAATGGGCCCAGCGGGGCAGGCCCGGTGGAAGAAAGCATGCACGGGACGCCTTCGAGTCCGACGCGTCCGTTCACCCGCCAGCCTACCATGCCGGGCACCACGCGTTTTCGCAGGTCAGAGCATGTTCTGTAACGGACCGGTGACCACGTTGACCTGCCGGACGCTGCCGGACCCCAGCACTTCGTCCGCCCGGCGCGCCAGCCCCGACGACAGGTAGCGCACCTGCTCCGCCCACGCCGACGACGACGCCCGCACCACCAGCACGCCCCCCGCCAGCCGCACCGGCTCGGCGTGGCGAGCCAGCTGCTCGCCAGCGATCTCGCCCCAGAACTCATGGATCCGCGCCGCCTCCAGCCTCGCCGCCCACCCCGGGCGGGCACGCAGCGCGTCGAGGACGTCAGCGAGCGGTGAGGGCTCCCGCCGCTTCCGGCTCATGCCCGGTCCACCCCCATCCGGCTCACCGAACCGTGCCCCCGCCATCCGGCGCATGCCGCTCCACCGCCATCCGGCGCATGTCCGGTCCACCGCCATCCGGCGCATGTCCGGTCCACCGCCATCCGGCGCATGTCCGGTCCACCGCCATCCGGCGCATGCCGCTCCACCGCCATCCGGCGCATGCCGCTCCACCGCCATCCGGCGCATGTCCGGTCCACCGCCATCCGGCGCATGTCCGGTCCACCGCCGTGCGACTCACCGAACCGTGCCCCCGCCGACCCGGTGGCGCGGTCCGTCCAAGGGCACGTCGGCCTCCACCGCCGCTGTGACGACGACCTGCTCGAACGCCGCGCAGCGAGCCGCGAGCCGGGCCCGCCGGCGCGTGTCCAGCTCAGCGAACACGTCGTCGAGGAGCACGATCGGCTCCTCACCGACCTCGTAGAGGACCGCGTGGCTCGCCAGGCGCAGCGCGAGCGCGAGCGACCACTGCTCCCCGTGGCTGGCGTAGCCCTTCGCCGGCAGCGGTCCGACCGCCAGATGCAGGTCGTCGCGATGCGGTCCGGCCAGCGTCGTCCCCCGCTCACGCTCCAGCGGCGCCACCGCAGCCAGGCCCGCCCGCAACTCGTCCGCCGTCTCAGCCAGGTCGGGCACGCCCCCGCCGGCCTCGCCGGCCACCGTGCGGCCGGTCGACAGCTGGTAGGCCAACGAGATCGGCGGGGACGCCTCCGCGCCCCCCACCAGCTCCGCGTACGCGGCGGCGGCCGGCCCGGCCAGCGCGTGGACCACCGCGACACGCGCGGCGAGCAGCATCGCCCCGACGCGCACCAGCGCGTCGGTCCAGGTGGCGAGCACGGCGCCGTCGGCGTCCTGGCCGGTCCGCTGAGTCCGCAGCAGCGCGTTGCGCTGGCGCAGCACCCGCTCGTACTCCTGGCGCGCCGCGAGGTAGGCGCGCCGGCGCTGGCCGAGAAGATCGTCGAGGAACCGCCGCCGGTCAGCCGGCTCGCCTCTGATCAGCTGCAGATCCTCCGGGGCGAACAGCACGCTGCGGATCAGCCCGATCGCGTCTCGAACGCGCGGCTGCGGTTGCCGGTTCACCCGCGCCCTCCTGCGGCCGCCGGGCCGCAGCTCGACCTCGACCACAAGCTCACGCAGGTCCTCCAGGCGGGCGCTCGCGCGGATCACGCCGGCCTCGGCGCCGGCCCGGACGAGCGCGGTGTCGCTGGCGGCCCGGTGGCTGGCCCCGATCGCCAGGTAGTGGATCGCCTCCACCAGGTTGGTCTTGCCCTCCGCGTTCCCGCCGATGAGGACGTTCGGCCCGGGCGCGAGCATCAGCTGGGCCTGCCGGTAGCTTCGAACATCGACGAGCTCGAGCCGCTCCAGGAACACCCCGTGCTACACACGCACGGGCATCAGCAGGTAGAGGAATCCGGGGTCCTCTTTCTCCTCCTCGCCCGCCAGCACCGGCCTGATCACCGCGGGCTTGACGTCGTCACGGAACTGGATGGTGATCCGCTCGCCGCCAGCGACCTCCAGCCCGTCGATGAGATACCGCGGGTTGAACGCGATGGCCAGCTCCTCGCCCTCCAAGCTGCCGGGCAGCGCCTCCTCGCCCAACCCGACCTCGCCGGTGCCGGCTTTGACGAGCACGGCGTCACGGCTGATCTGCAGGGTGACGGGAGTGCCCGTGGTGTTCACGTCGCCGACCACCGCGACCCGCTTCACGACCTCCAGCAGCTCGGCCCGGCCGATCGTCAGGCGGCGGTCCCACGACTTCGGGATCAGCTGCTCGACGTCGGGGAACTTCCCCTCAAGCAGCCGGGTGGTCAAGCGCCGGTCGCTGAACGCGAACGTCGCCTGGCCGGGCTCGAGCAGCAGCCGGACCTCGCTGCCGAGCAGCTCCGCCGCATGGCGCGCCTGCTCCAACGCCCGGCGCGGCACCAGCGCCTCGGCCTGCACGCCGTGATCCCAGTCAATGTCACGCCTGGCCAGGCGGTATGAGTCCGTCGCCGAGGCGGTGAGCTGGCCTTGCGTGGCTTGTACATGCACGCCGGTGAGGACCGGCCGGGCGTCGTCGGCGCTGGCCGCCCGTGCGACCTGCGCCACCATCCGCGCGAACTCCTCGGCCTTCATGACAGCCACCGCCGCTTGCGGCGCTGGCTGTTTCAAGACCGGGAAGTCCTCGAACGGCATGAGGCGCAGGTCGAACTGCGCCCTGCCGCACCGCAGGTTCAGGACATCGCCGACGACCTCGGCGACAACGGCCGCGGGAGGCAGGCTGCGGACCACGTCGACCAGCAGCTTGCCCGGCACGAGCGCCACCCCGTCCCGCTCGCCCTGGACGGGGATGGTCAGCTCGCTGTCGATCTCGAGGTTGGACGACGCCAGGATGAGCCGGTCACCCGAGACCTCAAGCCGGATCCCGGAGAGCGCCGGCAGGGTGGCGCGGTCCCCAACGGTGCGCTGCGCCCACGTCACCGCGTCGGCGAACTCAGCCCTCTCTGCCCGAAGCTTCATTTCGCGACCTCCACGGAGTTGTCAACAGGGTCTGCTTGTAAGGGTTCTAGAGATCTAAAAATCAGTACCAGTACTAGAGGAACCGAAATTCTGGGGATAACCGGTCTTTGCGCAGGTGAGACCGGGTCTCGCCCTGTGCGCAACCTGTTGACTGAGCTGTGGGAACGGTGGGGATAACCGCCCAGTTCTCCACAGCCTCCCCTGGCGAGCCGAACGCCTTGGGGAAAACCCCTGAATTGTCCACCGGCTGTCCACCGCCTGCCCACACCGTTGTCCACATGCTCACCCCCCGTCCCGAACGCTGACCTGGACCCGGCTCGTCAGCTCCTGAACCTGCTGGTAGATCGCCTCGCGCTCGTGCATGAGCTTGCGGATCTTGTTGTTGGCGTGGATGACCGTCGTGTGGTCGCGCCCGCCGAACGCCTGGCCGATCTTCGGCAGGCTCAGGTCGGTCAGCTCGCGGGTCAGGTACATCGCGATCTGCCGCGCCGTGACCAGCTGGCGGCTCCGGCTGCTCGAGCAGATGTCCTCCAGCGTCAGGCCGAAGTACGCGGCGGTCTCGCCCATGATCCGCGACACGCTGATCGCCGAGCCGCTGCCTCCGGGGAAGACGTCCTTCAACGCGATCTGCGCGAGCGCCAGCGTGACCTCCATCCGGTTCAGGCTCGCGGCCGCGATCACGCGGATCAGCGCGCCCTCCAGCTCGCGGATGTTCGACGAGATCCGGCTGGCGATCAGCCCGAGCACGTCGTCGGGGACCAGCAGATGCTCCTGCGACGACTTCTTCCTCAGGATGGCGAGGCGGGTCTCGAGGTCGGGCGGCTGGATGTCGGTGATCAGCCCCCACTCGAAGCGCGTGCGCAGGCGCTCCTCCAGCTGGCCGATCTGCTTGGGCGGGCGGTCCGACGTGATCACGATCTGTTTCTGGGCGTTGTGGAGCGCGTTGAACGTGTGGAAGAACTCCTCCTGCGTCCGCTCTTTGCTCTCCAGGAACTGGATGTCGTCGATGAGCAGGACGTCCGTGTGGCGGTACCGCCGCTGGAAGGGCACCTGCCGGTGGTTGGAGATCGCGTCGATGAACTCGTTCGTGAACTGCTCAGAGGTCACGTACCGAACTCTCAGCTGCGGGTACAGGCTGTTCGCGTAGTGGCCGACGGCCTGCAGCAGGTGCGTCTTCCCAAGCCCGGCGCCCCCGTAGATGAACAGCGGGTTATAGGCCTGCGCCGGTGCCTCTGCGACCGCGAAGGCGGCCGCGTGGGCGAAACGGTTGCTTCCCCCGATGACGAAGCGGTCGAACGTGTACTTCTCGTTCAGCTCGTTGTCCCGATCGGTCGTGGCGTGCGCAAGGGGCTCGGGCGCCCACGCCTGCCGTGCCCCCTCGGGCGGCCCCGTGATCTGGTTGGCGTCGACGGCCACCGGCTCGGGATCGGGATCGGGTCGCACCGTGACCACCACATTCAGCGCCCGTCCGGCGGCCTTCGTGATCGCGCTGCGGAGCGTCGGCCCCCAACGGCTGTCTAGCTGCTCCTTCGCGAATCCGTGCGGCGCCGCGAGCACGACCGTGTCCTCGCTGTAGCCGACCGGCCTCGTCTCCGCGAGCCACGCCCGCAGCGCGGCGCTGCTCACACTGGCTGAAAGCTCCTCCAGCGAGCGGCTCCAAAGGCCGTCGAGGTCGATCGCGAGCGAATCAGGCACTCTCCCCTCCTTCCCGGCGCCGCCAGCGCAGCTCAGCAGCGGCCTGCCACAGTGACCTCTCGGTCGCGTGCGTGACGCGACCTCAACCACGGTCATCCACAACCCCTCCACAACTGTGGATAAACTAGCGGCGGGCCGTAAGGGGCATATAGCCCTTCAGTCCAGGCCGCCGCTTGAGATTCAGCGGCGCGGACTGGCGGGGAAGAACAGCCAGAATCGAGAGCCGACGTGGAGTATAGGCGGGGGCCTTCCGGGGCTGCAACTCGTTATCCACAGCGTCCACGGACGGGTTTTCTGACCGGTCAACCCTGCTCATTCTGCTGTCTGAGCTGCATCGACAGGCATTTGCCCACGGGTGATGGAGCCGAGGTAGACTCACCTGCGCAGCGTCCGCGTGCGGCGGGATGAGCTGTGCGGTCACCCCAGCATGCCAGCCGCGGGCACCCCGCCGGCTGATCCTGACGGCACGTGAACCCACGGCTGGACACAGCAGGGGCGTTCCGCCTCTTGCGGACGCTCTGGACCGCTCCCGCGATGGTGCGTGGGTGGCCGCGCCTTCCGTCCCGGCCGCCTCTCGCTACCATTCGCTGGCGCTGCTGCTCAGCAAAAGCCGGACGGCGACGGATCGTCAGAGGTAGACATGAAGCGTACGTTCCAACCGAACAACCGAAGGCGCCACCGCAAACACGGGTTCCGCGTCCGCATGCGGACGCGCGCCGGTCAGGCAGTCATCAAGCGTCGCCGCGCGAAGGGCCGGAAGCGCCTGACCGCGTGAGCCTCAAGGCCGTGGCACCGCTCGATCGTCTCCTCACGCGCCGCGCACGACGTCATCCGCTCGACGCCCCCGCCGGCCTGTCTCCGTGCAGTCCGGTATGACCGATCCGGGAATGACGGGCAGGCGCGGTCGCCTGGCTGCCGCGCAGCTTTCCTCCGTATCCGCGGGAACATTGCGGTGCAAGCGGCTGGGGCGGCGGTTCGGGCGCGGCCTTCCCTCATCTGCGGAGGAAAGCTGTACAGCCCATCCGGTGCCGGGAGCCGCTGACCTGTCACACTTCTGTTGCATCCGGAAGCCTCCGGAGCGCTCGCGCACGCCTGGCGTCACCCCTGCGACGCGATCGCGTGCGCCGGAAGCACCCATAGGATCGCGAGGTCTCTCTGCGCGCCGCTCCCTGATGCGCGGTCGCCCGGCACGCCGTATCGTGGCGCGACGAGCCATACGACACGAGTCCCCTATCACCATGGCCGTCCAGCGTCTTCACCGTTCCCGTGACATCCGCGCCGTCTTCGCGGCCCGGAATGTCGCGCATGGGCGGTTTGCCAGTCTGCACGGCCGGAGCGCTGGCGAGCGTGAGTGCTCACGCGTCGCCGTGACGGCAAGTCGGCACGTCGGGAATGCGGTGCAGCGAAATCGCGCGAAGCGCCGGCTGCGGGCAGCGGCTCACGGCGTCGACTTTCCTGCGGGGCTGGATCTCGTCATACGCGCGAAGGCGCAGGCCATTGACGCCGAGTTCGTGCTGTTGGGCGATGAGCTGGCGCGGCTCGCCCGGCGCGTCGCCCGCAGGTCCGGTCGAGTGGATGGGAATGGCGCGCGATGACCTCGTTCCACCATGCGGCAGCGCAACCGCTTGTGCCCCTCGCGACCGGCCTCATCCGGGCGTATCAGCTGGTGGTGCGCCCGATGTACATCCGTGACCGCTGCCGCTTCTACCCCAGCTGCTCCGACTATGCGCTGCAAGCGTTCGCCGCGCACGGGCCGCTCCGGGGTCTGTGGCTGACCGTGCGGCGGCTCGGCAGGTGTCACCCCTTCCACCCGGGAGGGATCGACCACGTACCATCACCGCCCGCCGAGCAACGCGCGCGGACCGTGGTGGGATAAGGAGACAGACAGCGCATGGGCACGCTCTGGGACGGGCTGGTCAACAGCTTGGCGAGCTTCCTCCGCCTGTTGGAGAGCGCGACCGATGGAGTCTTCGGCGTTTTCGCGTGGGGCTGGGCGATCATCCTGCTCACGTTCGCCGTGCGGCTCGTCCTGCTTCCGCTTGCGGTCAAACAGACGAACTCAATGCGGGCGATGACCAGGCTGGCGCCGGAGATGAAGAAAATTCAGGCGAAGTACAAGGTCGAGCGCTCGTTGATGAAGACGAACCCGGACAAGTACCGGCAGCGCAAGCAGAAGCAGCAGGAGGCGGTGATGGCTCTCTACAAAGAGCACAACGTCAATCCTGCCGCAAGCTGCCTGCCACTGCTCCTGCAGATGCCGATCCTGTTCGCGCTGTACCAGGTGCTCGCGAACAGGGTTCCGGAGTTCCAGACCGCGCCCTTCTATCTGATCACTACGCTGAACAGCCGCGCGGGTGAGGGACTCACCGCCGGGATCGGCGTGTTCGTGCTGCTCATCGTGATGGGGGTGACGCAGTTCATCACGGTGAAACAGACGATGTCCCGGCAGGTGTCGGCGACGCCGGAGCAGATGCAGCAGCAGAAGATCATGCTGTACGCCATGCCCGCGATGTTCACCGTCTTCGGGTTCAACCTGCCCGCGGGCGTGCTGCTCTACTGGGTCGCGCAGAACTTCTGGCTGATGGCCCAGCAGTATGTGATGTTCCGCGATGTGGCGCCGGTCACGGAAGCGATTTCTAAAAAAAAGCCTCTTGAGGGGGTGGCAGGTGTCGAACGCAGGGTGCGCGGGCGTCAGGCCCCTTGAGCCACGGGAGTGGTCGGCAACAAGCTTCAGACGAGCGGCACTGCGGTGCCCGGACGGAGGATGAGCCATGACGGAGACGAGGACCAAGGTGGCCGGTGATATTGCTGACGGTCGCGGGGGCGACCAGGACGGCGAGCTTTCACCCGAGGAGTACATGGAGCAGTTGGACCGTGAGGCGGACCTCGCGGCCGATTTCGTCGAGGAGCTCTTGGATCTGCTCGACCTGCCGGGGGACATCGAGATCGAGGTCCGCGAGGATCAGGCCTTGGTGAACATCTTCGAGGTCGGCAGCGGGCTCTTGATCGGGCGGCGCGGCGCGACACTCGACGCGCTGCAGGAGCTCGTCAGGTGCGCCGTCCAGCGGAGCACCGAACGCCGCACGCATGTACGGGTCGATGTCGAAGGCTATCGCGCGCGTCAGCTGGACAAGCTGCGCGACAAGTGCCGAGACGCGATCGCCGAAGTGCGTGAGGCGGGGCAGCCGTTCCGGCTTGAGGCGATGGACGCTTTCGAGCGGAAGATGATGCACGACCTCATCGCCGAGAGCCTCGGGGTTTCCTCCCAGAGCGAGGGGAGCGAGCCGAAGCGCCGGGTTGTCATCTATCCGGCGGGTTAGGGGCCGTGTCTGGGCGCCTGGGCTTGGCTTGCGGTGTCTGACGCCTTGGTCCGGGCTTGGTGTGCGGTGCCTGGTGTCAGGGCTCGCGTTGCGTCGGCTTCCGCGCGCGAGAAGCCTTTTAGGTCGCTCCACCCGACGCAACGCGAGCCCCTCTTCGGTGCTGACGCCGCGGGTTTGTGGAGCTGTGCGAGTTTGGGCGGCAAGGGCCACCCAAACCCGCGCTGCCGCGCGCGGCTTGTCGTAGGGCCGTCCACTCGCGCGGGCCGCGCGCGGCCCCCATTGTCTGCGGTGTACTGAGTCGGTTGTGTACTTACAGGGTTGGGTTTCACGTGGAACGGGTGCTGCGGCTTCTGGGGGAGTTGATTGCGGGGTCTCCGCACAATTTGGTGAGTCGGCGGGACCGTGGGGATGTTCTTGGGTTGCATCTGCGGGAGTGTGCGGCGCTCGCTGGGGTGCTGCCGGCCGGGGTGGGGGAGCGTTGGATTGACATCGGTACGGGCGGTGGGCTGCCCGGGCTGGTGCTCGCGCTGTGCCGACCGGACACCGGATGGACACTCCTTGACGCCACGCTGAAGAAGGCGGAGGCGGTACGCTGCTTTGCCTCGACGCTCGGCCTTGAGAATGTGCAGGTTCTGCATGGGCGGGCGGAGGAGTTGGCGCACCAGCAGGGGATGCGAGGGCAGTTCAATGGAGCAGTCACGCGAGCGGTTGGCCCGCTTCCAGTCGTCATGGAGCTGAGCAGGGGATTCGTGGCCTCGGGCGGCACGATCGCGGCGGTCCGAGGACGCCGGCACGCCACCGAGGTAGAAGCCTCGCACCGCGCCGCCCACCTCCTGCACATCCGGGACATCCAGACCGTACAGGTACAGAGCACCGCCCGAGAGGCGTGGCTTGTTACGATGCACGCAGATGGCCCGACTCCCTCCCAATACCCCAGAAAGACCGGCTTCCGCACCAAACCCCTTTAAGGAAATCGCAAACACCAAGCACGGCGCGGCAGCGCGGGTTTGGGTGGCCCCCACCCACCCCCTTTAAAGAGCCGCAAAGGCCAAGCACGGCGCGGCAGCGCGGGTTTGGGTGGCCCTTGCCGCCCAAACTCGCACAGCTTCATAAGAACCCACCGACGGAGTGACCGCAGGGGTTCGCGTCTCGTCGGGTGCAGCGACCGACCGCACCAACCTCCCCCACCCACCCACCCTAAAGGAAGAGCGGAACCCGACGAGACGCGAACCTGAGAAGGAGACGTTTCACGTGAAACTCCCCCAGAAAGAACGAACCCACCCACCGGCGCAGGCGCAGGCGCGACGATCGGTGAGACCGCCCCGTTTTCAGCGAGGCTACGCTCTGGCCGTAGCGAATCAGAAGGGCGGGGTCGGGAAGACCACGACAGCGGTGAACCTGGCGGCCGCCTTGGCGGAGATGGACTGCCGCGTCCTCCTGCTCGACCTCGATCCCCAGGGCAACGCGAGCTCGGGCGTCGGCCATCGGCCGGAGCCAGCGTCCGCAACCATCTACGAGGCGATCTCTGAGCTTGTCCCGCTCAGTGACGTCCTGCGCCCGACCGCACTGCCCAACCTGACCCTCGCGCCAGCGAGCATCGACTTGGCTGGCGCCGAAATCGAGCTGGTCAGCGCTCTGAGCAGGGAAGGCAGGCTGCAACGCGTGATCGAGCCGGTGCGCGGCGACTTCGACGTCGTCATCATCGACTGCCCCCCGAGCCTCGGGCTTCTGACGATCAACGCGCTGTGCGCCGCTGACGGCGTGATCGTGCCGATCCAGTCCGAGTACTACGCGCTGGAGGGGCTCGGCGCGTTCCGGCGGAACGCCGAACTGATCCGTGCGCAGCTCAACCCGAGGCTTGAGATCACCGGCTTCGTCCTCACCATGCTCGATGCCCGCACACGCCTGAGCCAGCAGGTTGCCCAAGAGGTCTGCCGCCACTTCGGCGAGCGCGTGTTCAAGACCCGGATCCCCCGGACGGTCCGCCTCGCGGAAGCCCCCAGCTACGGTCAGCCGATCACCACATTCGACCCTTCCTCGCGTGGCGCCATGGCGTACCGCAGGCTCGCGACCGAGGTGCTCGACCGCCTTGTCCAGAGCCATGCGATGGCGGTCGGTGGCAGGCATCGGCAGGAGGCGACCGGATGAGCCGTCCGAGTGGCCTCGGCAGGGGGTTGGCGGCACTGATCCCGGCGGCGGCGCCAGGGCAGAGCGGGCTCATCAGCGTCAGACTCGACCAGTTGGTCCCCAACCCCCGCCAGCCCCGGGCGCAGTTCGACCAGGTCTCGTTGGAGGAGCTCGCCGCCTCGATCCGTCTCCTAGGGCTGCTCCAGCCGATCGTGGTCCGGCCGTCGCCCGATCACGAGATACGGCCAGAAGGCCAAGAGAAGTATGAAATCATCGCGGGAGAGCGGCGGTTCCGCGCTGCCAGCCTGGCAGGGTTGGAGGAGATCCCGGCGGTCGTCCGTCACACCGGTGACGAGGCGCTGCTGACGGAGGCACTGGTCGAGAACGTGCACCGCGCGGATCTGAATCCGTTGGAGGAGGCGCTCGCCTACCGCCAACTGCTCGAGGACTTCGGCATCACCCATGAGGCGCTCGCCTCAAAACTCGGCAAATCACGCTCGGCCATCTCCAACGCCCTTCGACTCCTCAGCCTCCCCGCTTCAGTCCAAGAGCGCGTGGTCAGCGGCACGCTGAGCGCGGGACACGCGCGGACGCTCGTGTCCCTGGAGAGCCCGCAGCAGCAGGAGCGCGCCGCACAGCGGGTCATCGCCGACGGCCTGTCGGTGCGAGCCACCGAGGACTTGGTCAAGCGGTTTCTGCAGACCGCGGCGAACGAGAACGCCCTGGCGGCCCTGGCACTCGCCGCGAAGAAACGAAAGAGTTCGCCATACGCGCACGCGCAGCGCCGTCTCAGTGACGTGTTGGGGACGAAGGTCGAGATCAAGGGTTCCGCACGGCGTGGCCGGGTCGTGATCGACTATGCGGGCCGCGACGACCTGGACCGCCTGCTCGACATCGTAGGGCGCGGCACGGGGGAGAACCTGCTCAGGGACTGAGTTCGTGCGTGGGGAACTGCCCCGCAGATCGCGCCTGGGAGCTGGTGTTGAGGGTCGTGTCTGGGAGCTGGCGTTGAGGGTCGCGCCTCGTCGGGTTCCGCTCGCGAAGAGCCTTTAGGTCGCTGCACC
>JBOGEA010000153.1:0-13167 GCA_050743205.1 Egibacteraceae bacterium
GCTGCAACCAGTGCTCTCCCACCAGCCGGACTCGGGATCAGCCTGCCTCACACTGGCCGACCGATCTACCCCTATTAGCTGCAGTCGACGCGGCGAGCGCCATTTCTTCAGCGCGTTCGCTAGCCGAGGTCGTCGATGGAGAACCTGAGGTCGCGCACGATGTCCTCAACGAATAGGACCTGTATCTCGCCGCCCGCGTTTCTGTAGGCGTCGGTGCCGCCGGTGATGTCCTCTGTGAAATCCATGAAGTTCGCGTTGCCGACGAGCGCTTGGGCGGTGATCTGGCCATCGGCCAGGTCAAAGCTGACTAAGCACTTCCGAAAGGCGTCATCAGGGCTGTTCACCCTCGTCACGGTGCATACCGCATGGCCGGTGCCCACCTCCGAGCCCTCCCGCGTGAGGGCGGTAGTGAAGATGCTCTGGTCACCTTGACTCAACATCCCATTGCCGTCGACATCGATGTCCGTGG
Source organism: Egibacteraceae bacterium (assembly GCA_050743205.1). Classification (GTDB taxonomy): domain Bacteria; phylum Actinomycetota; class Nitriliruptoria; order Euzebyales; family Egibacteraceae; genus JBOGED01. Next base: position 470 of record JBOGEA010000153.1, read on the forward strand.
TCTGGACAGTCGTCGCCTGGAGCGTGAATTCGCGGGTCGCTGGCGAGGACCTGGCACAGCTGACCGACACGCTGAGCATCCCGAGGATCACGGCGGTGTTGACTCTGGTCTTCCGAAGATGGCTCATTCGTACCCCCTCTTTGCATGGTGTTGCCATCTGACGCTCAAGTTGATCGGACGCTGCGTGGATGCAACGACTGTAGGAGAGCCACGCCGATCTGCCCACTCACACGTTCGGGTCACTTCTCCCTGAATCGCCCTGCGAGATTCGGCGCTTCCATCACCGGTACAGCCACCGGGCGAACAGCCGGCTCAGTGCCGGCATCACGATCCAGGTCATCAGGGCGGTGAGCACAATGCTGAGGACAGCGAACCTGACGGGTAACGGAAAAGCCGCCAGCAGCGGTCCCGTCAAGACCACGAGGAGGGTGATGACAGGGTAGATGGCGCACAGCGAGAGCAGCCACATCTTCCATCGCGCCGGCGGACGGACGACTTGGCCGCCTGGCATAGTGAACCACGTGTCCAGGCCAGAAAGATTCTGCTCTTGAGGCGGCGCCTCAGCGAGGTGCTCAGACTCTGCGATCAGCGACTGCCGTACCGGTGACTTCTGCCAGTCCTGCAAGTGGCCCGCGCTGTCGAATCGGTATACGATGACGTATTCGTGGCTCGATGCCGGAGGCCGGATGATTGTGACCCCCTGATGTCCTGGACAGGACGACGCTGCTTGCCGCAAGCGCTCAAGCAGAGCCTCGAACTCCTGCTCTCGACCGGCTTTGACCAGCCGTGTCACGAGGGCGGTGACCGGTCCGGCAGAGTCTTCACCTGGGTCGATCATGATCCTCCATTGCTGCGCTGCTGGATGCTGTCCGAGCCCAGCATCGGTTTCAGAGCATCGACGATATAGGACAGGATTACGGGGGCACCAGAAACCGGTGAACGCTGCACCACCCAGGTCTGATACTCATCGATGTCGAGAAACCTGCTCTTGGCCTCTGGCGGGTTCCACATGCGGGCCTGCCAGTTCACCACGACCGACACGTCTGCTCTGTCGCCGCTGGACACAACAGTGAGCTGCTTCACTTCGTGGGTCTCGTCGAAGAAACGTCCGATCCAGCCCTCGTAGAAACGCTCGAATCCTTCCCGACCTTTGAACGTGCCGTCTGAGATTCGTATCTCGAAGCCGTCCTGGGCGAGCAGCGGCAGCAGGGACTGGACTGGAGCGTGCACATCCAGCTTGCGATGCAGCTCATCCGCCAGGCAGGCGACTTCCCTTGCGGTCAGCTGCTCCACGGAGGATGGCTCCTTTCCAGGAGGGCTTTGCCTTCGGACCCCTGTCCGTATCAACAGTGGCTGGACGCCACACGTTTGTATAGTCGCGGAAAGTCCCGACGCTCAGACGTGCGTCGCACGTTCATGCCTGGAGCGCGTTCCCGCCGTTAAAATACTGTTCGATACCGATTTGCGAGCGAGGAGGCCGCCGTGAGTGAGCAGAATAATGAATTCTTGGACTACCCCACCAACCGTGTTCTCGCGGTCATTGACAAGCCGGACCACGTACGGGCCGCCGTTGAAAACCTCGCGCGGGCCGGCTTTGGAGCCGACGCTGTCGACGTGCTCTGTGGTGAGGAAGGAGCCAGGCGTCTGGACGTCACTGGCGAAGACCATGGCCTCATCTCACGGTTGACGAGAATACTGCAGAGTTTTGGGGCAGAACACGAGCGCCTCAAGCGTCATGTCGAGGAGCTGCGTGCGGGCAGATTCCTGATCTGTGTCTACGTCGGCGAGGACGAAGAGCGTAAAGGGAAAGCTCACGTCACGCTGAACAGCGCGGGCGCACACTACATCAATTATTACAGTGAATGGAGCATTGAGCAGCTTGAGCCGTAGCTCAGGGCGTGCTTAGGCGCGGCCACGGCCCTCCTCCGCATCTGAGGGCAAGCTGTGCGTGGCCGTCCCGCTGTGCGAGGATGGACGCATGAGGCGTCCACGATCACATGAGGTCACCGAGGGCTACCAGAAGGCGCCGGCGCGCGCGATGCTGCGCGCGGTCGGGATGACGGACGAGGACTGGGGCAAGCCGCAGATCGGCGTGGCCAGCTCATGGAACGAGGTCACGCCGTGCAACCTCCCGCTCGCGCGGCTCGCGCGGCTGGCGAAGGAGGGGGTCCACGCGGCGGGCGGCTACCCGCTTGAGTTCGTGACGATCGCGGTGTCCGACGCCATCTCGATGGGCACCGAGGGCATGCGCGCCTCGCTCGTGTCGCGTGAGATCATCGCCGACTCGGTCGAGGCGGTCATGCACGCCGAGCGGTTCGACGGGATGGTGACCCTGGCAGGCTGCGACAAGTCGCTGCCCGGCATGGTGATGGCCGCCGCCCGGCTCGACCTGCCTGCGGTGTTCCTCTACGGCGGCACGATCCTGCCCGGCCAGCTGAACGGGCGGCGGCTCGACCTGATCCACGTCTTCGAGGCCGTCGGCGCGCGCGCGGCGGGGACGATCGACGACGACGAGCTGTACGCGATCGAGGCGAGCGCCTGCCCGACCGAGGGGGCGTGCGGCGGCATGTTCACCGCGAACACGATGGCCTGCGCGCTGGAGGCGCTGGGTGTGTGCCTGCCGGGATCGGCGTCGCCGCCCGCGGTGGATCGGCGGCGGGGAGACTTCGCGCGCAGGTCCGGCGAGGCCGTGGTCGCCCTGCTCGAGCAGGATCTGCGCCCGCGCCGGATCATCACCAGGGCGTCGCTGGAGAACGCGATCGCGGTCGTCATGGCGATCGGCGGATCGACGAACGCGGTGTTGCACCTGCTCGCGATCGCCAACGAGGCGCGCGTCGAGCTGAGCCTGGATGACTTCGACCGCATCGGCCGCCGGGTCCCGCACGTCGTCGACTCGCGGCCGAAGGGGCGGTTCATGATGGCCGACATCGACCGGGTCGGGGGTGTTCCGGTCGTGATGCGGATGCTTCTGGACGCCGGGCACCTGGACGGCGACTGCCTGACGGTCACGGGCAGGACCCTCGCCGAGAACCTGGCGGCTCTGGGGCGGATCCCCGGCCCTGACGGTGAGGTCGTCCGCCCGCTCGACCAGCCCATCCACGCCGACGGCGGCCTCGCCGTGCTGCGCGGGTCGCTCGCGCCCGAGGGAGCGGTCGTCAAGGTCGCGGGCCTTGACCACGCGGTGTTCGACGGTGTCGCGCGGGTGTTCGACAACGAGCAGGACGCGCTGGCGTACACGCTGGACCAGCGGCTGGTGCCCGGCGACGTGATCGTGATCCGCTACGAGGGCCCCAAGGGCGGTCCGGGGATGCGCGAGATGCTCGCCTGCACTGCGGCGGTCATGGGCGTCGGGCGCGGCGGGGACGTCGCGCTGATCACCGACGGCAGGTTCTCGGGCGGCACCCGTGGGCTGTGCGTCGGCCATGTGGCGCCCGAGGCGGTCGACGACGGCCCGATCGCGCTGGTGGCCGACGGCGACCGCATCACGATCGACGTGCCGAACCGCCGCCTCGACTTGCATGTGCCTGCCGAGGAGCTGGAGCGCCGCCGCGCCGGCCTCAAGCACCCCGAGCCCCGCTACCCCACCGGCGTCCTCGCCAAGTACGCCAAGCTCGTCTCCGGCGCAGAGCACGGCGCCATCACCGGCTGACCCCAGCACACCCGCCCGGCGACGCAACCCACAGCTTTCCTCCGCATCCGAGGGAAAACCGCACTTGACGGGTCTCACCCGGCCGGTGAGCTGCGGCTTTCCTCCGTATCCGAGGGAAAGCTGTGGGGATGCGGAGACCTCAAGGGCGTTCGCGCAGCGCGATGCGCACTCGGGCCAGGCGCTGCCGCCACCAGTCGAGGCGGTCCGGGTCGGTGGGCTGGGCCGCGTCGAGGAGCGCGGGGTCGGGCAGGGGCGGAGTGCGCGGGACCGGCAGCCAGCCGTCTACGGGACGCAGCGAGTCGGTGACGACGTCACCGTCGAGGAGGCAGAGGGTCCCCAGCCCGCAGGCGAAGCGCAGCTCGGGCAGCGCGCCGGCGAGCGCGAGTTGAGCGGCCAGGCCGACGCTGGTCTCCAAGGCGGAGGAGACGACGCAGGGCAGGCCGCACGCCTCGGCGACGCGCAGCGCCCGGCGGACCCCGCCGAGGGGGGTGCACTTGATGACGGCGACGTCCGCGGCGTCTTTCACGGCGACGCGCAGGGGGTCCTCGGCGCGACGGATGGACTCGTCAGCGGCGATGCGCACATCGACGCGCCGGCGGACCTCGGCGAGCTCTTCGATGGTGCGGCAGGGCTGCTCGACATACTCCAACCCCCCGGCTGCCCGGTCGAGCCGGCGGATGGCGCGGACAGCGGTCTCGACATCCCACGCACCGTTCGCGTCGACACGGACCGCGCCGTCCGGGCCGATCGCGTCGCGCACGGCCTCGACACGGGCGAGGTCATCGCCCAGCGACCCGCTGGCATCAGCGACTTTGACCTTGGCCGTGCGGCACCCGGAGCGGGAGGCGATCTCGTGCGCGCGTTGCGGGTCGACCGCCGGCACGATGCAGTTGACCGGAACGCGGTCACGGACCGGCTCGGGCCAGCCCTGGTCACAGGCTTCCACGGCGGTCGCCAGCCACGAGGCGGACTCGCGGTCGTCGTAGTCGGCGAACGGGCAGAACTCCCCCCACCCGGCCGCGCCGGACAGCAGCATCCCTTCCCGCACCGTGATGCCCCGGAACCGCATGCGCATCGGGAGCGCGTAGACCCGTGCGCCATCGAAGTCCACCGACGAGGCCGTCACTGCCAGCGCTGTCCGGAGGCGGCCCGCGCCAGGAAGTCCGTGATGGCCTCGTCCAACTCGACCAGCTCGCGGGACTTGGCGCGTGCTGACCGCACCCGGCGCGCCAGGCCGCGGATGCGGTCGCTCGTTCGTGTCGAGCTGACGTCCTCGGCGGCACTCAGGGCTTGCCGGCCGGCAACCGCCGCGCGGCCCATGTCCCCGCCTCGCAGATAGGCCAAGACGAGGTCGGTCTGCACAAAGCAGCGGCTGCGGGCCCGCCAAGGCTCGTAGCCCGCAAGCGCGTGGTCCATGAGGCGGGTCGCGTGGTCGATCTCACCGATGTCGCGCAGGCACCGCCCGGCATCGGCGGACAGCTCAGCCTCGGTGTAGAAGCGCAGCCAGCTCGGTTCGTCATCGGGGCGGGATCGGCCGAAGAGCCGCTCGGCGGCGGTGATCGCGGCGCGTGTGGCGCTGGCGTCGCCGAGCAGCGCGTGCCCGCGCGCTTCCACCGCATGCAGCAGCGCGGAGAGCGCCGGGCTCGATCCGCCGGTGGCCACCCTCAGCCCGGCTCGTGCCAGCGCCACGGCCTGACGCCCGTTGCGCACGACGCCGTCCTCGGCAGCCGCGCGGTCCCCGAACTGCACGGTCATCCGACTCATGTGGCTCAGCACATAGGAGGCGTACAGACGGTCATCCGACCGCATAGCGAGGTTGAGGGTCTGGGTGTAATAGCGCTGCGCGAGCGCGTGCCGGCCAACGTCGGCGGCCATGGATCCGGCGAGCCAGGAGGCCTGGGCGACCGCGCCGAGGAGCGCCCGGCCGGTCTCCTCCGAGTAGCTGCCGTGCAGGACGGTGCCGGCTTCGCGGTGCAGGAGTTGCACGACCTGCTCGCGGACACGCCCCGCCCCATAGCGGTGGTCAAGACGCCGGAGGTGAGCGAGGTGTTCGGTGAGGATTTCGACATCGGCTATGCCCACCCGCCTGCCGGACGCGCTGGCGGTGGCGGCGCTGGACGCCGGGGGGACAGTGAGCGCGAGCAGAGCGGACTCGGAGAACGCCGCGGCGGTGAATGCTGAACCCCTGAGAAACGTGCGCCGATTCATATCCCGTTCCGACAACTCGACGACCGTTCGGACCGTCCTGTCCAGTGACTCGGTACGGTACGGGATGCACGTGGCCTCATCGAGCTGCGCCTGTGGTTGCAGAACTCCACCGCGCGCAGACCCAGGGAGGTCGAACCACAGGCAGTACGGGGGGATACGGAGGGTTCGCGCCCAGTGGATGAGCTTGTCGAGGTCACGGATCGGCGGGCCGTGCTCGATCCGGCTGAGCTGCGGTTGGGTGATGCCCAGCCACCGGCCGACGAGTTCTTGCGACAGCGGGTCCGAGCCGTGGAAGGGATGACGACGGTAAGCGCAGCAGACGCGGCCCATGTGCCAACCGGCGAAGGCGTCGCGCATCCGGTCGGTCTCCCAGAACTCAGCCGGAACCTGTGGAGCACACCGCGTGATGTCGTGGGCCTTCTGCTGGCAGGACGCGCAGCGCGTGTCGGGATTATCACGCGCCAGGCGTGTCCCGCAACGGCAGTAACGGACTGGAGGGTTACCGCTCATCGTCGTGACCTTGACCGTCTGTCGTGGGCAGCTCACCTGCCCGCGCAGTCTAACCCCGACCCGCGGGAGTCCTCGTCAATGCTCGTCTCTCACGCGCCGAGCGCGGCGCTGTCACCGGCTAGTCTCCCGGGTGGGTTCACGCCGTCAGGAGGAGCCGTGTCGAGTTCAGCTATAGCCCGGCCGCGCCGGTCGTGCCTGTCGGTGCCGGGGAGTTCGCCGAAGACGCTCGGCAGGGCGCCGTCGCTGCCCGCCGACGAGGTGGTCCTCGATTTGGAGGGCGCTGTCATCCCCAGCCAGAAGGAGGCGGCGCGCGGGAACGTGATCGGGGCGCTGCAGTCGGGCGACTGGGGCGACAAGACCATGGTCGTGCGGATCAACGCGATCGACACCCGCTGGGCCTACCGCGACGTGATCGACGTCGTCGAGGCGGCCGGTGAGCACATCGACTGCCTCATGATCCCCAAGGTGCAAGCACCCGGCGACGTCGAGTTCGTCGACAACCTGCTCCGGATGATCGAGGACGCCCTGGGTTACGAGCACACGATCGGGATCGAGGCCCAGATCGAGAACGGGGCCGGCCTGACGCTGATCGACGACATCGCGCACTCCTCTGACCGGCTGGAGACGCTGATCTTCGGACCGGGGGATATGGCGGCTGCGCTGGGGATGCCATCGCTGACCGTGGGCGAGACGATTCCTGAGTATCCAGGCGACCACTGGCATTGGGTGCTCATGCGCATCCTCGTCGCGGCCCGCACCGCCGGACTGCAGGCCATCGACGGGCCGTACGCCAAGATCGACGACCTCGACGGCTACCGCGAGGTGGCGCGGCGGGCCAGGATCCTGGGGTTCGACGGCAAGTGGGCGCTGCACCCTGGGCAGATCGCCGTGGCGAACGAGGTCTTCTCCCCAAGCCAGGAGGAGTACGAGCGGGCCGAGCACATCCTGGACGCCTGTCACCAGGCCACGGCTGGCGCGGTGATGCTCAGCGACGAGATGATCGACGAGGCCACCCGCAGGATGGCTGAGGTCACCGCGACTCGAGGCCGCGCGGCGGGGATGAGACCCACCACGCGGCCGAGGCGCGGCTCGACTTCAGGAAGGTAAGAACGAAAGAGGAGTTAACCAGTCGCCTCTAGCGAGGTGAGGTCGCACACGACCCTCGTGATGGGGCGAATGACGGATACGCTTGCCCGGTTCTCGATCGCCCGCGGCTCCGAGCCGCAGGCAGGACACACGGGGGCTGGTCTAGTCCTGTCGAGCCAACCGGCGCAATAAAACCACCGGTCACAATCACCACATTGTCCCCAAATCTCCACGCGTCTCCCCGTTCGTCGGAGTTGTCGACCCGTTCTCGGCACAAGCGCAGTCATGGGGGAATGTGCTGCAGACTTGTACCGATATAGAGCGGAGTTGGCAATCGTCGGCGCTGACGGCTGACATGATGCTTGCCCCTGTAACAGCCCATGTCAAGGGCCAGTTTCCCCTCGACCGGGCCGAGGAGCAGACATCATGGGCCGTGCAGTTCGGGCCAGCCAGAAGGTGGCCTGGTCACCGTCGCGACGACGCCTGCGCCGCTGGAGCGCCTTCGCATCGTGGGCGGGACGGGCGCGGGTCCGGAGTTCAGCGCTGGCCTCGGTGCGCGCTGCCGCATACGACCCCGCTGCCGGCCCTGTGCTCCCACGGGCGGCCCCCGACCCGCCCGGGGTCCACGACTGTGCGGCGGGCATCGACACGGGCGCGGGCAAGGCCTCCCAGGCGCATCCGCGGGATGTGCCCCTTCACGTTCATCCCGAAATCCTCATTTTTTGCGTGCGTAGCCACGGAAGGCTGAGGTTGTGGCCTCCTGACGGGGGTTTATATCCATTTTTAGCATGATGTGAGGGGACGTTTCGATGAGGGCTCAGCGTCACGAGCGAATTGGACAGATGCGATCAGCGCCGGTAGCATTTAACTCCCAAGCCGCGCTGTTCGATGCTTGTGCTGCCGAGGAGCGCGGGTGGACCAGCCAAGAAAATCGCTGGCGAATACAGGTTGGTCGACCCGGTTACCGTCGTAACCGATGCAGTCTTCAAACGTGGGCTCGCCCGGTCCGGTGAGACCCTCATAGTCATTGCTTCTTTGACGCAGTGTCTGTCCTGGAAGTGTGCTAATCCTGGGTGGGTGACGCGATGACGTTGGTCGAACGCGGCGCGCTGATGCTCGCTGACATGCTGTCGGACGAGGGAATCTGGTCCAGCGAGGTCGATCCCGACATCGTTCGTCATCTTGTGTCCGAAGCCGGGGGCTTCCCCACCCCCCTGCGGCGGGCGTACGACCAGGTCTACCGCCGGTGGACCGATGGTGGATCCCCACGTGACCGGCTTGCATGCCTTCTCCTCAGCCATGCGCACATCGCGGCCGCGCGGGTGAGCAGCTCGGTGACGTTCGCGCCGCGGCGGAATCATGACGTGATTCCCGGCCTCGGGATGTTCCTCGATTGGAGCCATGACGAGCGCCCCGTCTGGGAAGTGTCGATTCATTACCGCCATCCGGACTCGGCCCACGCGGATCTGGATCCCGCGGCCCGTGAGCGAATCGCGACCGAGTTGCGAAAAACCGGCATGACCCGTCATGTCCGCGTCAGCATCGACGAGGATGGGGCGGGGTACGGGCTGGCCTTCCATATCCACGCCGATGATCACGCCCAAGCCGAGGCGACGGCGGAGAACATCGCCCAGACGTGCTTGCACCGTGCCAGCATGCCGTTCCTCCGCAACATCAGCGCCCGCTCCGCCAGTCGCTGCGACAGCCTACAGATCTCCACCTGAACCCCCCGGGTGGCCGCTCCGGACCTCCCCTTCCATCCCCACCGGAGCGGCCACCCCCAATGGGGGCCATGCGGGTACCCTCGCCGTATGCCCTTCCCCGAGCTTGACGCATTCGCCGAGGAGTGCGCCGCCGTCGATGCCACCCTCGCCGGTGTCGCGGACGAAGACTGGGAGCGGCCAGCCTTAGGCGAGTGGAGCGTCGCAGAGTTGACCGCTCACCTCGTCCTCGTCGCCCAGCGGGTGAACGGCTACCTCGACCAGCCGGTCAGCGGCCCCGCGGTCCTCGACCGCGTGAGTTACTACCAGTTCGATTGGGCTGCGGAGGCGCCGGCCGTCGCGCAGCGGGCCCGAGACGAGGCGTCGGCCGTCGCGCCCACGGCGCTTCCCGCGCGGTTCGCGGCCGGGTGGCGCGCTTCGGTCGAACGGGCGATCGCGCTGCCGGCAGCCCACGTCATCGCAACGCTCCGCGACCCGATGCGGCTGGACGAGTACGTCGCCACCCGGGTCCTGGAGGCGGTGGTGCACCACATGGACCTCCGCGCCGCGCTGACCGTCCCGCCAGTGACCACGCCCACGGCTGGCCAGCTGACCATGCGGATCCTGGAGGGGCTGCTCGGGTCGTCACGGCCGCGCAACCTCGGCCGCACCCGCTTCATCCTCACCGCGACCGGCCGGCTGCCCAGCGACGACCGACGTTTCCCCGTGCTGCGGTAGCCGCCCGCCCCGCGGCGATGAAGATCCTGAATGCGCTTCGGCGTCAGGAAGGCAAGGCGCACAGACAGGACGGTCCCTCGCGCGGGGGAGTGCACGAGGGACCGTCAGGCCCGGACCAGGCGGGAAGGTCAGGCCTTACGCCTGTATGGATCGCGCATCAGCGGCGGCCAGCGTGATCATGCCATAGAGGGCAAGTGGCCCCTTACCCCCCGTCTCACCCTTCTCTGCGTCACCGAGTTGTCTGGGACGAAGGGGTCGCACCCGCCTCTCCTCCACCTTAGCGCATTGGCGAGTGTGTTCAAGGGGCACAATTTTTTACAGAAAAGTTCGAGGGGACGACTTCGGTACCCTTGATTCTGGTAGTGAATAGGTTTGTACCGGTGTGTCAGGGGTCCTAACGGCCTTCAACAGACTTTACGGACAAGCCGGTCTGAGTTCCTCCCGCGACAGCGGGGATGATGGAAACAGTTGCACCGTCGCGTACTGGTGTGTCCAGGCCCCGCGCGAAGCGGATGTCCTCATCGTCGATGAAGATGTTCACGAACCGGCGGACCTGGCCTGTATCGTCGAGCACGCGCTCCCCAATGCCGGGGTAGGCCGCGTCGAGGGCCTTGATGACCTCGCCAGCGGTTGCGCCGTCAACGCTGACGGTGGTGTTTCCTCCCGTGACCGTGCGCAGCGGGGTCGGGATCCTGATCGTGACGCTCACTGGCTACTCCTTCAGCGCGGACTGAAAGTCTTCCAGACTGGGGCCGATCGTGTACGTGGGACCGACGTGCCCGGAGACCGCGTTGACGGTCTTCAGGCCCACGCCGGAGATGATCGCGACCGTGCGCTCGCCACGCGCGATGCGGCCCTGCTCGACGAGCTTGCGGAGCACGCCGACGGTCACGCCCCCGGCGGTCTCGGCGAAGATCCCCTCGCTGCGGGCGAGCAGGCCGATCGCCTCGGCGATCTCCTGGTCGCTGACGTCCTCCATCCACCCGCCGGTGCGGCGGACGGCGTCGAGCGCGTAGTAGCCGTCGGCGGGGTTGCCGATCGCGAGCGACTTCGCGATCGTTCCGGGCCGCACCGGCCTGACGAAACCGGTCCCGTCCTTCAGCGCGGCCACGATCGGCGAGCAGCCGGTCGCCTGCGCGCCGGAGATCCTCCACGGCGCCTCATCGACCAGGCCGATCGTCACCAGCTCAGTGAAGGCCTTGTCGATCTTGACCAGCATCGAGCCGCTGGCCATCGGCGCCACCACATGGTCGGGCAGCGTCCAGCCGAGCTGCTCAGCGATCTCGAACCCGATCGTCTTGGAGCCCTCCGCGTAGTAAGGCCGGACGTTCACGTTCACGAACGCCCACAGGTACTCACCCGCGATCTCCACGCACAGCCGGTTCACCTCGTCGTAGGTCCCCTTCACCGCGACGAGTGTCGTCCCGTACACCGCGGTCGCCACCACCTTCTCGGGCTCCAGGTCGCTGGGCACGAACACGTAGGAGGCCATGCCCGCGCGTGCGCAGTGCGCGGCGACGGAGTGCGCGAGGTTGCCAGTGGAGGCGCAGGCGGCGATGTCGAACCCAAGCTGCCTGGCCGCCGTCAGGGCGACCGACACCACGCGGTCCTTGAACGAGAACGACGGGTTGACCGTGTCGTTCTTCAGCCACAGATCGTCCAGGCCCAGGGCGGCGCCCAGCCGCGGCGCCGGCACGAGCGGCGTGAGCCCGGCGCCCAGATCGACCCGATCCTCCTGCCGGGTGCCCGGCAGCTCAGGAAGCAGGGGGGCGTACCGCCAGATCGTCCGAGGACCAGCCGCGATCGCCTCACGGGTCATAGCGGCAGCGGCGGCGGGATAGTCGTAGACCACCTCAAGCGGGCCGAAACAGAACTCGCACACATGCACGGCGGCGATGTCGACCTCGCGGCCGCACTCACGGCAGCGCAGGCTCTGGACATAACTCACCAGATTCCTCCTGTCCTCCAAAGCGAACATGCCTCCCCGCGACGGGGAGGCATGGCGATAGGTCACCATCTTCTGCCCTTGCGGGGCCGGAATTCGCACCTTCCCGCTGGGCGGTGGTTGCGGAGGCGTCATCGGGCCGGTCCCTCGACCTCTCTTGATGGCGGTGCTATGGAGTTGTCTGGAGCCACCGTGACAGCCGGGACCCCGCTCTGCAACTCTTGATCGCAATGTCTGATGCGCTGTTGTGCGACCTGGCCGCCCATTTCGCCCATTTGCCACCTGTCCAGGTGCGCTACACGGACCTCGACGGGACGCTGCTCGGCCGAACGGGTCGCTGCTCACCGCTCCTGACGGCCAGCCCTCGGCCCCGGGCCGCCGCCGCGCTGGTCGCGGCGCGTCTCGCCGGCGTCACGGTCGGGCCCGTGAGCGGGCGGCGGGCCGCGTCGTTGGCGGTCGACGCTCGCCTGATGGGCCTGCCCGACGCCATCGCCGAGGTCGGCGCGCGGCATTACGAGTGGGGCGAATGTCCCCGGAGCCTCGCCGGTGATCCGCGCGAGGCGCTGCGGATCACCGGCGCCCTCGGCGCGCTGCTGGCGGCCTTCGACCGCGATCCGCGGCGCTGGCAGCCGTGGGACACCGACCGTGAGGGCGGCTGCCTGCTTCACGGCAGCATCGACGCCGCGAACGCCGCGAACGCCGCGAACGCCGCGCTCCAGCGCGCCGGCCGCGGCTGGGCGGCGTAGGCGCCTTGGAGGGGCGAGACCTGTTGCGCGTGAGTCAAGTCTGGTGGGGTGGCGTTGCGCGCGTCGCGGGTCATGTCGGGCAAGGTTTGGTGCTGGATCCGCGCAGCATGCTGCGC
>JBOGEA010000154.1:0-13123 GCA_050743205.1 Egibacteraceae bacterium
GTTCAGGCGGTCTTGTATCCGGGGGACTCCCCCGGACCCCTGGCCGCCTGAACCGCGCTCCGCTTCGCTTCGCCCGCGACTCAAGCGCCGCGATTCTCAAACACGGTCTGAGACCAGGTCGAGGTCGCGTGGCCGGGCGCCGAGGATCCTGGCCAGCGTCTCCATCGCCGCGGCGTTCGCCTTGCCGTCGCGGGGGGCGAGGCGGACGCGGAGCCTCACGGCACCGCCGTGCAGCCCCGCCAGGCCCGTGGAGGACGAGCGGGAACGACCCAGACCTTGACGAGCGTGCCAGCGGATCGGCGCGAACCGCAGCCGTGCAATCACTCACGGCCACCTACGATAGTGGGATGTGCATCTGCGGGCGTATCTGCACGCGGACACGCATCCTCCTATGTGGAGGAGGATGTGGTGACTGTGGACGTTGAAACACCTCGGTGGGAGCCGGCGCTGCTGCGAGTGCTGGCGGGCTGGAACCCAGCCGTGCCGGCGCGGGCGCTGACGCGGGCACTGGCCTACGTGTGGGCGTCGCCGATCTCGCTGGTCGGGCTCGTTGCGGGCGCGGCGACGGCGGTGCGGCCGACGCGACGCGAGGGCGTGCTGCTGTTCCCACACGCGCGGGGCATCACGGGCTGGGTCCTGCGCAAGCGGCACTACGCCGCCGGAACGTTCGGCCACGTCGTCGTCTGCACACGCGATCCAGAGCCGTCGCTGATGGCGCACGAGCTGATCCACACCCGCCAGGCGGAGCGCTTCGGACCGCTGATGGCCCCGGTGTACCTCGGCCTCCTCGCCATCTACCGCTACCGCCGGCACCCAATGGAGCGCGCGGCCCGCCTCGCCGAGCAGCGCCTGACCGACCAGAAGGCTGCGGCTGGGGGCCCGGCGAGAGCGCGAATGAGTGGCGATGGCGGCCCGCCTGATCGCTGACACCTGCTCAATCGACCCCGTCAGGCCTGTGGCCGAGCCCGGCATGGACCGCAGCCTCCATCCGGAATGGGTCGCGGTCAGTGCTGGAACACGAGTTCCCAACACGGTCTAGAACAAAGACAGAAACAGCCGCCTCGGGCTCAGAGCGCGCTTCAAGCAGGTCAGCGGTCACCACAATCCGAACACACAGCGCAGCCACGAGCGGTCACGCCTGGCCGGTAGTCGAGCGCGTCGCATTGCGCAGCGCGCGAAGCGGCCGGCACGCAGCATGATCGCCATGACAGCATTACGTGCGACTGAGCCCTCAGCGCCAGGCGTCGGCCGGGCTTGAGAGGAACTCCTCCAGCGGGACACCGCCGGTGCCCACGACGAAAGCGCGGGCGGGGTGGAACGTCCTCGTGAAGGCGTCGAGGCCGGGCAGCGACTCCCGCCTCGAGCCGCTCTTCACCTCGACCGCCGCAAGGGACTGACCCCAGCGCACGACGTAATCGACCTCATGCCCACGATCGCGCCAGTAGAAGACCTCGGTCGTGGCGCTTGCCCCGCTGTTGACCAGATGGGCGCCGACGGCAGACTCGACGAAGCGTCCCCACACGTCAGGTCGCCCACGAGCCTGGGCGAGCGGCTGGCCAGACACGGCAGCCATCAGGCCGGTGTTCAGCACGAGCAGCTTCGGGCTCGAGCCCCGCTGTCGGATGCGTGCCCCGGAGAACTTCTGCAGGCCCGTCACGAGGCCAGCGCCCCGGAGCAGGTCCAGGTAGTGGGCCAGCGTGGTGGTGTTGCCGGCGTCCCGCAACTGCCCGACCATCTTCTGGTAGGAGACGATCTGGGCGGAATAGTCACAGGCCAAGCGGAACAGTTGGCGCAGCAGGGCAGGCTTGTCGACCCGCGTCAACAGGAGCACGTCCCGTGAGAGCGTGGTCTCGACGAGCGAGTCGAGCACGTAGTCGGACCACCGGCCGTGGTCGTCGATCAACGGCGCCGCGCCCGGGTAGCCGCCGTAATAGATGTAGCGGTCCAGGTCCCACCCGAACGCGTCCCGCATCTCCCCGTAGGACCAGTGCGAGACGCGGATCAGCTCGAATCGGCCCGCCAGACTCTCCGTGAGCCCCGCTGCACAAGCAGCGGCGCGGAGCCCAGGAGCACGACTCGCAGCGGCAGCCCCGCGGCGGTGTCCTCGTCCCACAACCGCTTGACCACCTCGGACCAGGCCGTCACCTTCTGCGCCTCGTCGAGGACGAGCAGCGCACCGCGCTCGCTTGCCCGGGCACGCACACGGCCGAGGTTCCACTGCGCCTCGATCCAGGCGCGATCCCGCAGCATCGGCTCGTCAGCGGAGGCGTAATACCACGGCGCCTCGACGGCTTCGAGCGCTTGCCGAACCAGCGTGGTCTTGCCGACCTGACGCGGTCCTGCGAGCACCTGAATGAAGCGCCGCTGCTCATGCAGCCGCGCGAGGAGCACATCGAACATCGGGCGCCTGAAATCCGGAACCGACATCCGCCACAGCCTACTCAACGTCTTGAGTAAAACGACTCGCGACGTTGAGCAAACCGAGGCCTAGCTCCTGTGGAGTTCGTTGTGGATGCGCTGGGCGAGGGTGGTGGAGATGCCGGGGACCTCGGCGATGCGGTCGACGCTGGCGTTGCGGAGGCGGCGGAGGGTCTTGAAATGGGCGAGGAGATCGGACTGTTTCGAGGGGCCGACGCCGCGCACGGGTCGAAGCGCCTCAAGGAAGCGCTCGGTCTCACGCTCAGCCGATGAAGGCGCGGTGATGCTCGGAGTCCGCTGGAGCAGCGGCTCGGGCTCCGATTCCAGCGCGAAGTCCGGCTCTGGAGCCTCCCGGTCAGACTCTCTGTCCTCCCATGCGGGAAGCTGTTCCTCGTCCTCGTCCTCGTCCTCGTCCTCGTAGACGAGCGCCTCGATGTCATTGTGGCCGTTGTCCTGCCAGGTGGACTCGGGGGGATCCAGAAGCTCCGTCTGACGCGGCTCAGCATCCTCATCGCCAGGCTCAGGCGACCACCAGCCGTCAGGCTCGTCACCGCCGCCCGTGTCCTCGTTCCCATCCTCATCCTGGCGCGAAGGCGTGACCGGGTCGTCATACGAGGTCTCCAGGCCACCGAACTCGGCGTCATCACGCTCGAGAGTCCCGACCCCACCGCCTGAGCCGCCCCACGGCTGGGCCCCCGCGGTAACAAGCGCAGCCTGGCGTTTCGCGCCAGGACGCTCCCGTAAGACCCCAAGGATCAGGAACACGGCGGCGAGCAGCGAGGTGGCGAGGGTGGCGTAGATGAAACCCGGCCGCTCCGCATTGAAATAGCCGATGACGAGCGTCACAGCGCCCACCAGCACAAGAACCATGCTGATGAGGATCACGGGCGCATCACCGTCCTTGACCATCGGGGCTGGGTGAGTCTGCTTCATCGTCATGTGGAACTCGCACTCTACTCCGACGGGGGCTGGCTCGGATCACCGTTTCCGGTATCCGCAGTGGCTGCAGGCTCGGCGTCGGATACCCCCCACTCGGGGAACTCCGGCCACCTCGGCTGCGGAATCTGCGCGAGGTCGATGAGCTGCGGAGGTGGGTGGGGCAGCTCACCGGCTCTCTCAAATCGTGTGAGGTGCTCGCCCAGAATCGCGCGGACCCGGTCACGATACTCGTCACGCCCCTGGTTGAAGTCCGCCACGGTCCGCTGGATCCGGTCGCGCTCGAAGCGGTACGACTCCTCGGCCTGATTGGTGAGCTCCTTGGCCTCCACGAGCATGTCAGTAGCCTGACGACGAGCGTCCTCAAGCAGCTGATCAGCCTCCTGCCGCGCCTCGGCGATCATGCGTCCGGCCTCGGCTTTCGCCCGTGTGACAGCCTGCTCGGCCTGCAGGTTCGCCTGTGTCATCGTCTGGTCGGCCGCCCGCTCGGCGGTCACGAGCGCGCGTTTGAGCAGCCGCTCGTTCTGGATCGCCTCCGAGGCCCGCGTCTCGATGTCGGCGATCCGCTCGTCGGCGTAGGACTCGACCCGGGCGATGCGCTCGTTCATGCTGCGCTCAGCGTCCTGCAGCTTGGAGGTCAACAGATCGCGCTCGCGGCTCAGCTCGACCATCCGGTCGACGACGAGGTCGAGAAACGTGTCGACCTCCTCCTGGTTGTAGCCGCGGAACTCCTGTTTGAAGACCTTCCGCTCGATGTCCTCAGGGGTGAGCGTCATGACGATCCTTTGAAGCTATCAGCACAGAATATTCTGAAGAATAATGATGCCGAAGAACAGCACCATCGGCGACAGGTCCAGGGCCATCGCACCCATCTGCATAGGAGGGATGGCCCTGCGCAGCGGCGTGAGCAGCGGATCGGTGACCGCGTAGACCCCACGGGCAATGGGCCGGACCGGATCGGGCAGTGAGGGCACCCACGACAGGATGATTCGCACCAACAGGATGATGTAGTAGATCGTAAGGGCGGCGCAAATGACTCGGAGAATTATCATGACCTATGCCTGGTTGAAGAAGCCGCGCTCGGACAGACGCCTCCGCTCCTCGGTGGAGACGTCGACGTTCTTAGGGGTCAGCAGGAACACGCGGTCCCCCACGCGCTCGATCCTTCCCTCCAGCCCGTAGATCAGCCCCGACGCGAAGTCCAACAGCCGCTTGGCCACCACCTCACTCGCGCCTGCAAGGTTCATGATCACCGGGATGTCTGAGCGGAATCTGTCCCCTACTTCTTCGACGTCGTTGAACGTCGTCGGGTTCGTCACGTGGACCTTGCCGCTGGGCACTGTCCGCACCATCGACGAGCCGCGTGGCTGAGGCGAAGTCGACTCCGATGTCCGTGGCCCCAACCTGCGCACGTTCGACGGCTCCGGCCGCAGCGCCGCCTCAGGCGGTCGGGGCTTGGACAGCCGCCCAGATGCAGGCTCGTCAGGCGTTTCGGCATACTCGTCGTCGTAATCCTCGACGAGGCCGAGATACGCGAGCGTCCGCTTCCACATCGTCGCCATCGCTTTCTGCTCCTTCGGTCATGGCGCATCTGACCTGAGGCCGAACACGGCCTCCCCAAGTCGAACGATCGTCGCGCCCTCCTCGACCGCCACCTCGAAATCGCCGCTCATCCCCATCGACAGGTGCTGGACCTCGGGCCAGCGCTCGCGGGCCGCGTCACGCAGCTGACGCAGGCGCCGAAACGCTGGGCGGGGGTCGGCATCCCACGCGGGGATGGCCATCAGGCCCTGGCAGGCGATGCCGTCAAGCTGCCGGACATCTCCGACCAACGCCAGCGCCTCCTCGGGGGGACAGCCCCCCTTTGCAGTATCGCTCGCGACATTGACTTGGACGAGCACTTGCTGCACGCGGCCCGACCGTCGCGCGCGATCGGCGATGGCATCAGCGACCTCGAGACGGTCGACGGAATGGATCAACCCGGCGACGCCGACGACGTCCCGCACCTTATTGCGCTGAAGCCGTCCGATGAAATGCCAGCGCAGCCCTTGGCCAGCCGCCGAAGCCTTCCGCTTGAGCTCCTGGGCCTGGTTCTCACCGAAGTCCGCCTGACCCGCAAAGCGCGCCGCACGAATGTGCGCCACGCTGAACGTCTTGCTGACCGCGACCACCGTCACCGAGCGCGGTGCCCGGCCGGCACGCTCGGCGGCCTCAGCCACCCGGCGCCGCACGACGCTGAGCCGGTCTGCGATTGCGTCCGCCTGCGGGTCTGCCCCTGGCGCGGGCCGCGCCTGGCGGTCATTCGAGGTCCCTACGATCATGTCATCTCCCGTCTGACGATCACCGACGCGTTCCGCCCCTCCGGCGCGCCGTCCGCTGTGGCGCGATGGCTGAACCAGCGCTGCGACCCGCAGCGGGTGCACGCGTCAGCTCGCGTGACCATCTCGACGCCACAGTCCCGCAGCTGGGACTCGACCGCGGTGGCCAGGTCAAGGCTGGGTGTGCCCCACCGAGTTGTCGCGGCGGCGGCGGGGACCACCGCGGTGACCTCGTCGGCGAGCGCAGCCGGCACCTCATAGCAGCAGCCGCCGATGGCAGGCCCGATGAGCGCGGACAGGCGCGACGCACAGGAGCCGGTCGCCCGCGTCAGCGCAGCGACCGCCGTGACGACGACCGCTGCCTGAACCCCCCGCCGCCCGGCATGAACCGCGCCCACTCCACGTCCGGGGGCGAGCAGCAGGACCGGCACGCAGTCCGCCGTCAGCACGGTGAGCGCGACGCTGGAATCCGTCGTGACCAGCGCGTCAACGCCAGCGATCGCGCTCGCGCGGCCAGCCGCGCCACGCCCGCGGTCCGCGCGGCCGACCCGGGCCGCGCGGCCCCCGTGAACCTGCTCCATGAACACCGCATCCCCAGACTGCAGCCCCAGCTGGGCGAGCGCAGCGCCGCGTCCCCGCATACCGCCCGTGCCGACGTCCAGCGAAGCATTGCCCTCTGCCCGCCCAGCGAACAGCCAGCTCACACGAGACTCACCAACAACGTCGGTGAAGAACTCTGCGGAAGGCATCGGTCCCACCGCCGTGTCACCGCCTGAGGAACGAAGGAATGTCCAGCTCGTCGTCGTCCTCGCTCAGCACCAGCGGAGCGCGCGCGGGCCGGCGGCGGAACAGCTCGTCCTCGTCGTCATCGTCGATGAGCGAGCGCATCCGCGGTGGCGGTGGAACGGTCATGGGCTTGGGCGCGAACCTCGTCGGCTCCGAGGCGACAGGCTCACGGCGCTCCACCGGCCGCAGCGTCGAGGCCGCTGGGGCTGGGGCGGTCTTCGACGTCGCGTCGGTGAAGCCAGCGGCGATCACGGTCACCTTCACCTCATCGCCAAGCGAGTCATCGATGACTGCGCCGAAGATGATGTTCGCGTCCGCGTCGGCCGCTTCGGCGATGATCTCGGCGGCCTCGTTCACCTCGTAAATCCCCAGGTCACTGCCACCAGCGATCGTGAGCAGCACGCCACGGGCACCATCGACGGACGCCTCGAGGAGTGGGGAGCTGATCGCCATGCGGGCGGCCTCCAGAGCCCGGTTCTCACCGCGCGCTTTGCCGATCCCCATGAGTGCGCTGCCGGCGTCCCGCATGACCGCCGACACGTCGGCGAAGTCGGTGTTGATGAGACCCGGCGTCGTGATGAGGTCCGTAATGCCCTGCACACCGTGGAGCAGGACATCGTCGGCGAGGCGGAACGCCTGCAGCACCGAGGTCTCCTGATCGGAGATCTCCAGCAGCCGGTCGTTGGGGATCACGATCAAGGTGTCGACCGCTTGGCGAAGCCGGTGAATCCCCTCCTCGGCCTGCGTGCCGCGGCGACGGCCCTCGAAGTTGAACGGCCGGGTGACGACCCCGATCGTCAGAGCGCCCAGGCTCTTCGCGATCTCGGCCACGATCGGCGCCCCGCCGGTGCCGGTGCCACCGCCCTCGCCAGCCGTGACGAACACCATGTCAGCGCCCTTGAGCACCTCCTCCAGCTCGTCACGGTGCTCCTCGGAGGCCTTCCGCCCGACCTCTGGATTGCTGCCGGCCCCCAGCCCGCGGGTGAGATCACGCCCCACGTCGAGCTTCACATCGGCGTCTGACATCAACAGCGCCTGCGCGTCGGTGTTGATCGCGATGAACTCCACGCCCTTCAGGCCGGCTTCGATCATGCGATTGACGGCATTGACCCCGCCGCCACCGATGCCGACGACCTTGATGACCGCCAAGTAGTTCTGCGGTGCAGCCACGCTGCTCTCCTTGCTGTGCGTTAGAGAAGCCCATTGAGGATCCGAGAGGCCCCAGCCCTAGCAACCCTCACCCTCAACTATAGGGTGATACTTATGTCAACCTCGTGTCGCGGGTGACCATACGCGTCCAATCTGTCCGGAGTCAAGCACACCCCACCGCCCCACCGGACAGGCCCTGACATGCAAAAATCACTTTTTGTAGAGATGGAATCCCTCATCGTTACCACGAGCCAGGCCAACCCCGTTGCCACGTCTTTATGAATGGTCAGTTCGGCATTTCGGACGAACCATGCACAATGGTGCCCGATCGTGAGCGACCGCACCCGCGACGCTCGGGACTCAGCGCCACCACGCCGAGGAAGGTCATGCGTTCGTTTTCCTGGCGGACATCTCCGTACCCTACAGTCCATGGCGAGGACGGGCTCGTATGGACCCGCGCCTGCATCCGGACGATGCACTGATCCGGCGCGCCGAGTTTCCTCTGGGTGGGTGGGTGGGTCGCTGAATCGCGGCGGTATTCCGCCGCGATCCAACACACAACCTCCACACAACATGACCGCAACGGCCGGGCGCAGCGGCAGCGCGGGTTTGGGCGGCTCGATGCCCCCCGAACCCACGCAGAGCCAACCAGAACGGCCAGAAAACGAAGCGGCAGCGGCGGGTTGGGGCGGCTCGATGCCGCCCGAACCCGCACAGAGCCCACCAGAACGTTCAGAAAACGAAGCGGCAGCGGCGGGTTGGGGCGGCTCGATGCCGCCCGAACCCGCACAGCCTTTAAAGAAACCAGCGCGGATGAGCGACGGAGGGGTCGCGCCTCGTCGGGTGAAGCGACCTAAAAGGCTCTGCGCGAGCGGAGCCCGACGAGACGCGACCCCTGCTCTAAAGGCCAGCCACTCGGCAGGTCAACCGCCCGGCACCAGCACCGGGTTGTCCGGTGCCCGCACGTCGATCTCCGAGATGGGAATCCCCGCCTTGCGCACCTCGAGCACCAGTGCCTCGAGCACGCGAGCCTTCTGCTCACTGCGCTCCACC
Organism: Egibacteraceae bacterium; assembly: GCA_050743205.1. Taxonomy (GTDB): domain Bacteria; phylum Actinomycetota; class Nitriliruptoria; order Euzebyales; family Egibacteraceae; genus JBOGED01. Next base: position 8,661 of record JBOGEA010000154.1, read on the forward strand.
GAGCCGAACCTGACCCACATACCCATGAGCTGGTCCTCGGCGAGCACTCTCAGGTGCAGTCGCAGGCCGCGCTCGCTCGGCGCGTCGTAGCGGTCAACGGCCTGCCGCCGGTGGGGCGGCAGCGCCGCGTGCACAGCCAGCGCGTTGCGCACGGCGGCATCGCTCACGCGGGTGCCGACGCCTGGCAGCACAGAGTTCGGCGCGTCGATCTCCACCAGGCCAGTGCCGGCGCCTGGCCCCAAGACGATGCCGTCTGCGTCGACCGCCCAGATCGCATCCGCGACCCGCACGTTCGCGATGGGCTGGCGCACCTGGACCCGCACGTCCACGATCGATGGCGGTACCCGCACCGCGTCGACCGTTCGAACCCACGCCACCTGCGCAAGCCGCCGCTCGACCCTTCCCAGGTCGGCCTTGAGCAGGTTCTCCCCCACCGCGATCGGCACCAGCGCCCGCAGCTGGGCGACCTGCTCGGCGGTCACACCGACGATCCGGATCTCGCTGATCTCGAACAGCGGTGACCGCGCCGCCGCAGTGGCCGCGACAGCGAGCAGCACGAGCGCGGCGACGCTGGCCACCCAGCGGCGCCGCTTGCGGGCCTGTGCTTGACAGACCGCGATGCGCCGCGCCCGGATCCGCGCGTCCATGCCGGGTCTGGGCGCGGGTCGCGGCCTGCGAGGCGGGGCAGGGGCGCGCGTCGTCACCGGGGCGCCCGACTGCCTTGGTCATGACAGCCGGCGAGCACGACCTCCGTCTCGAGCCAGACGCCGGGCCGAGCGGCCACAGCGCCACGCACCGCTGCGATGACCGCGAGGACGTCCGCAGCCTCCGCGCCCGGCCTGGTCGTGATGAAGTTCGCATGGATCCGGCTGACCTGCGCGCCGCCGGCCGCGTAGCCCTTCATCCCGGCTGCCTCGATCAGCCGCCCGGCGGAGTCGCCTGGCGGGTTGCGGAAGACGCTGCCGCAGGACGGCTCGCTGATCGGCTGGTGGTCCCGACGCCATCGGCGCATCTCGGCCATGTCGGCGGCGACCTCGTCGCGGTCGGCATGGCGCAGCACCAGCCCCGCGCGAACCACGACCGCGTCCTCAGGCAGAGCCGTTCGCCGGTAGCGCATGTCGAGGTCGCTCGCGGAGAGACGCTCGACGATCCCGCCGCGGCAGAGCCGGGAGACCTCGGCCCACGCCAGCACGTCCCCCAGTTGGCATCCGTGCGCGCCCGCGTTCATTCGCACCGCGCCGCCGAGGGTTCCGGGGATCGCGGTCCCGAACGCGAGGCCCCCCAGCCCGTGGCGTGCGACCGTCGCGGCCAGCACGGGCATCGGCTCGGCGGCGCCTGCGACGACCTGCGCATCCGCGCCCATGCGCACACCGCGGAACCCACGGCCGAGCGCCACGGCCACGCCCGGCCAGCCCTCGTCGGGCACGAGCAGGTTGCTGCCGCGGCCCACCACGAGCCACTCACGCCCATGACGCGCGCATGCCTCGGCGACGGCCTCGAGGTCAGCCACGGTCTCGGCACGCACGAACGCCGCCGCCGGGCCGCCCACGCGCAGGGTGGTGTGAGCGGCGAGCGGCTCCCCACCGCGGACATTGCCGCCCACCCGGTCCGCCAGGTCACGCAGAAGGGAGCTCACGCCCGCCCGCCGTCCTGTTGGGCGGCTCGGGCGATCGACATGAGGATCCCAAGGCCGAGCATCGTGAACACGAGCGACGACCCGCCGAAGCTGACCAGCGGGAGGGTCACTCCCGTCACCGGGAACAGCCCGACGACGGAGCCCACATTGATCGTCGCCTGGAGCAGCAGCCACGCGGTGATCCCTGTGGCGAGCAGGCGCCCGAACGCGTCCGGCGCCCGGCGCGCGACACGGATGCCGCCGACGCCGAGCGCGACGTACAGCCCCAGGACGAACAGCGCGCCGAAAAGACCCAGCTCCTCACCGATGATCGCGAAGATGAAGTCGGTGTGCGCGTTCGGGATGTACAGCCACTTGCCGCGTCCTTGGCCCAGCCCGCGCCCGAACCACCCGCCCGAGCCCAGCGCGATGAACCCCTGCACGGTCTGATACCCGAACGTGTCCGCGTACGCGGTGGGGTTCATCCACGCCGCGAAGCGCGCTCGCCGGAACGGCGTGGAGACGATCCCGGCGGCCGCCACCGCTGTCGCGAGCCCGGCGCCGGTCGCGACGATCTGCCCGGGCAGGCCGGCGACGTACAGGACGATGCCACCGATCACCACGATGAGGACCGCGATCTCCAGATCGGGCTCGAGCAGCACGAGCAGGCTGGAGATGACGATCACCGGAACCGCCGGCACCAGCAGCGCCTGCACGTCTCCGCGCCGCACGTCCCGCCATCGCGCGGCGACGACATGGGCGAGGAAGAGCGGCAGCGTCAGTTTGAGCAGCTCGCTCGGCTGGAAGTTCGCAACACCGAGATCGAACCAGCGGCGGGCGCCGTTCACCTCCACGCCCAATCCAGGCACCAGCACGACCGTCCCCGCGACCAGGGTGGCGAGCATCAACGGGCCGGCGAGCGGTCGCCATCGCCGGTAATCCAGAGCCGCGCCGGCGAGCATCGGCACGAGTCCCACCCCGCACCACAGCAGTTGCTTGCTGAAGATCCCAAACGCGTCACCGGTCTGCTTCGCGGCCTGCACGAACGACGCCGAGAACGTCATCACCAGACCGAGCACGAGCAGCGCCCCAGTCGTGGCGGCGAGCAGGAGGAACTCCCGGGTCGTCTCCCCCGCCAGAGCTGTGATCGGGCCCAGCCGCCGTGCCGGGCTCGACAACGGCCGGCGGCGGATGTCCGTGCTCATGCCAGGCTCACCGCCGTCCGGCTCACGCCAGGCTCACCGCCATCCGGCTCACGCCAGCCCACCGCCATCCGGCTCACGCCAGCCCACCGCCATCCGGCCCACGCCAGCCCACCGCCATCCGGCCCACGCCAGCCCACCGCCATCCGGCCCACGCCAGCCCACCGCCATCCGGCCCACGCCAGCCCACCGCCATCCAGCTCACGCCAGCCCACCGCCATCCGGCCCACGCCAGCCCACCGCCATCCAGCTCACGCCAGCCCACCGCCATCCAGCTCTGTTGTGCCCCGCTCGCGCAGCGCGGTCACCAGCTGGCGGAACGCCTGCCCACGGGCGGCGTAGTCGGTGAACTGGTCCATCGACGCGGCGGCGGGAGCGAGCAGGACGGTGTCGCCGGGGCGCGCGAGCCGGGCGGCGATGCCGACGGCCACGTCGAGCGTTCCGGCCTCCACGGTCTGCACACCCGCCCGCCGCGCTACGGAGGCGACGCGGGGCCCGCACGCGCCGATCGTCACCGCGGCTCGGACGCGTTCGCGGACCAGGTCGGCCAGCGCGTCGAAATCAAGGTCTTTGTCAAGGCCGCCCGCGATCCAGACGACCGAGCCGAACGACCGCAGCGCGGCGGCGGCGGCGTGTGGGTTGGTGGCCTTGGAGTCGTTCACCCAGGTCACACCGTTGATAGCCGCGATGCGCTCGACGCGGTGGGGACCGGCGACGAAGCTTGCCAAGACGGGCGCGAGCCTCGCCGGGTCCGCGCCCGCGCACACCGCGGCGGCGACGGCGGCGCACACGTTGGCGAGGTTGTGCGGCCCGACCAGGGCGAGCCGCGCCACATCGACGACCGGGACGGCCTCGCCCTCCGGCGGCTGCCACACGATCACACCGTCGCGCACGCCGACCCCCGGGCACGCCGGGGCAGCGGTGCCCACCCGCATGACGGCGCCGGGCGGCGGGTGCGCCGTCACCGTCTGCAGCGCGCCCCCGTCGTCTCCCACGACCACGACATCGCCCGGCCGCTGGCTCGCCCACACCCGTGCCTTCGCGGCGCGATACGCCTGGATGGTCCCGTGCCAGTCGAGATGGTCGCCCGCCACGTTCAGCAGGACCGCGACGTCGGGGCGCAGCGTGTGGGTGAAGTGGAGCTGGAAGCTGGACAGCTCCGCCACGACCAGCGGCGGCGGCGAGCCGCCGAGCAGCTCGACGAGGGGCGTCCCGATGTTGCCGGCCGCGGGCGCGCCCAGGCAGGCGGCCGCCAGCTCAGTCGTGGTGGTCTTGCCGTTCGTCCCCGTGACCGCCACCAGCCGGACGTGCTCCCCCGACAGGCGCCAGGCCAGCTCAGGCTCGCTCCAGACCGGCAGCCCGCGCGCGAGCGCCGCGACGAGCAGGGGGGCGTACGGCGGGACGCCGGGACTGGCCACGACCAGGTCGCGACCGTCGAGCAGGCACTCGTCCATACTGCCCAACCGGACCTGGGCGCCGGCCTGAACAAGCGGATCGGCGCGGCCGGCGAGCGCAGGGTCACTGCGCGCATCCGCCACCCGCACGTCGTGCCCCCGGTCGAGCAGCGCCCGCGTGACCGCGACCCCCGATATCCCGAGGCCGACGACCAGCGGGCGGCGCGGGGGGGTCATCCCGCGCCGCCCGCC
>JBOGEA010000155.1:0-13094 GCA_050743205.1 Egibacteraceae bacterium
CTCGTGGGATCCGCGAGGCGCAGCTCGACGGGGGCGGTTCCATCGACGAGCGCTTGGTCGATCCGGGTCCCGTCCCGGAAGGTTCCGCTGGTCGACCGCTGGTCGCAGGCGAGCCAGCCGACGCCGGGCCGGTGCGCGATCACGAGGTGCGTGCGGCTGACCCTCGGGTCGTCGATGTGGACCGCGCACGCCGGGTCTCGGCCGACGGACACCTGCTCGCCGGGCCGCGCGAGCCGGCTCCCGTCCGGACTGGACAGCTCCAGGATCGGCGCGGCCCCCGCCGCGGGGGGCCGTGCGAGCGGGCTGCCGTCTGGACTGGACAGCTCCAGGATCGGCGCGGCGTCCGCCGCGGGGGGCCGTGCGAGCGGGCTGCCGTCTGGACCGGACAGCTCCAGGATCGGCGCGGTCCCCGCCGGCCGTGCGACCCGCAGCAGCAGCTCCGGGCCGTCGGGGCCGCCGAGCCGCACGCTGGCGTCGCCGTCGATGACCAGGCTGGTGATGCGGGCGCCGGCGCTCCAACTGCCTCGGCTGGAGCAGTCGAGCCACCGCCAGCGGTCGCCGTGCGGTTGGATCCTGGCGTGGCTGCGGCTCACCCGGTCATCGGCGACCACGACCGTCGAGCGGGGATCGCGCCCGACCGTCACCTCGGCGTCGAACTGGCGGGTCACCCCGTCGCAGGTGATCACCAGCGAGGGTGCGCTCATTGGGTCACCCGCCCGTCACGGGGACCGAAGTGGATCTGCGTCCCGGCGCGAGTCTCGATGGTCCGGCCTGGGGGAACCTGCTGGCCGCGGCCGTCGGGATCGGTGGCGGCCCAGGCCTTGTCGGTGAGGTTGCGCAGGCCCCATCGGCGGGGGTCATGCGGATGCGCGGTCATCTCCGCGACCGGCGCGGTGGCGTCGTGGTCGCTGGCGAAGTGGTCGGTCCAGACCTTGGTCTTGGGGCCGAGCGCGATCCGGTGACGGCCGATCTCCAGCATGAGGGGGCGGTAGCAGGGCGACCCACAGCGCACGCAGCCGCGCCGCGGGTCGTCCCAGTCGTAGAAGATCGTCCGGCCGCAGGATCCGCAGGAGAGGATCGAGTCCCGCATGCGGAGCATCGCCGACGCCCACGCGCTCTCGCGCACCCGTTCGCCTGGGTCGCGTAGCCCGGCTGTGAACGCCTGGATGAACAGCCGCCGGATGAACGTGGGGTAGGCGCGCCAGTACCGGACGGGGGTGTCGTCGAGCGGCGGATTGCGGTCGTTGCGCGGGTCGAAGATGAACACGGGGTCACGGCCGAGGTGCTCGATCTGCCAGCGGATGTCGGATGGGCCGGCTTCGCTTTTCCTGCCGTCCAGCGGATGGGCGATCATCAGGATCTCGAACAGCGCGACCGCCAGGCTGTGCAGGTCGGTGCGCGCTGACGGCCAGGAGGCGCCCGGTGTGTTCGGGCCTTCGAGCAGCAGGACCACCTCGGGCGCCATGTAACCGAGGGTGCCGTACACCGGACCTGGCGTGCCGTCGATCCCGACGTTGTCGTTGTCGCAGATCAGCGCGTCGCCCCTGTCCGGCGCGAAGAACAGGTTGCCGCGGTTGATGTCGCGGTAGCACAGGCCCAGCGCATGGAGTTTGAGGAAGCTGCGGGCCAGCTGGAACGACAGCGTGGTCAGCGCGGCGAACGACACCTCGAGCGGCCTGCCCTGATCGTCCGTCCCGCTCAAGTACTGGTGAAGGTCGACGTAGCCGGACGGGCGCAGCCGCATGAGGTACCCGAACTCGTCCCTGCCCTTGATGCGCGCGAGACCGAGCGGCCACAGGAACCGCTCGCTGGGTGGGCCCCGCTCCACCAACTCGGCCAGGTTGTCCGCGTGGTCGGCCGGCGCGGCCCCTGTTCGGTACCACTTCAGGGCGAAGGCACGGCGAGCGCGGTCATGCGCCTCGAAGACGGCGCCCTGCCCGCCCTCGCCGAGGCACCGGCCTACGGTCACCGGGCCGTGGCCCTCGACCTCGACTTCGGTTCCCGCTGTCAGCACAGCGGCCACTCCCCTCATGCCGCGAACCCGCTGCGGCGAGTGTGCCACAGCCTGGCCAATTGTCCATCCGTGAGACTTCGCAAATTTCCGGCTCACGCCCGGTCCCGTGAAGTACCCTGAGACCAGCGGGTATGGACACAGACTGCGGGCAGACGCAGGTGAGTGGGAGGTGGGTCCATGAGCGACGACGATCGCCTGGGGGGCGCGCTCGCCAAGCGGCCGCTGCACTTCTTCTGGGTGCTCGACGCATCCGGCTCAATGGCGGCTGACGGCAAGATGCAGGCGCTGAACGTCGCGGTCCACGAGGCCATCGATCCACTCAGGGACGTCGCTCGGCAGCAGTCGGGCGTCGAGCTGCTGGTGCGGGCGCTGACGTTCGCGAACGCGGTGAGCTGGGTCGTGTCAGAGCCCACACCGATCGAGCGGTTCCGCTGGTCAGACGTGTCGGTGGTGCCGCGTGGCGTGACGGAGCTGGGCGTCGCGCTGCGCGAGCTGGCCGCCCAGATGCGCATTCTTGAGGCCAATCGCAGAGGGTTCGCGCCGGCGATCGTGCTCGTGTCCGACGGTCAGCCCACCGACACGGCCACACCGTCGTTCCGTGCGGGCCTGCAGGAGCTGCTCGGCACCGCGTGGGGCGAGCGAGCGACGCGGCTCGCCATCGGGATCGGCCGCGACGCGGACCTCGACGTGCTCAAAGCCTTCATCGCCCGGGGCGAGATCGAGCCCATCATGGCGGACAACCCTCAACAGCTGGCCGAGGCCCTGCGCTTCGTCTCCACACTCGCGGTGAAGAAATCATCGATCCCGGCGGTGAACGTGCCTGGTGGGCTGCCGCCGACAATCGGCCCCTCGACCTCGCCCATCTGGTAGGCACGCATGAGTTGGCATCCTGTCGGCGGGACGCACATCGGGTCGTCCCATGTCGCTGCTGGGCAGCATAACGAAGACGCGTGGCACAAGTCTGGCCGTGGCCAGTTCGCGGCGGTCGCCGTCGCCGACGGCCATGGCTCGAAGCGCTGCCCCCGGGCCCGTGAAGGCGCGCGGTTCGCGGTCGAGATCCTGGTCGAGGAGCTGATGGAGGTCGGCGGACATGACCTGGACTCGCTGGCGCTGGAGACCGCGCTCAGGGAGAGGGTCGGATCCAGGCTGATTAAGCGGTGGCGGGAGCAGGTGAAGGGCGATGCGGCGGCGCACCCGTTCACCCCCGCCGAGCGGGCCGAGATGGGCTCAGGCGACAACGAGTCCCACGCCGCTCTGCTCGCCTACGGCTGTACCGTCATGGCCGCTCTGGGCACCCCGCACGCGGTCGGGGTCCTCCAGATCGGCGACGGCGACATCGTCGCGGTGGCCGACGACGGCCACCGGACCGTGAGCCGCCCACTGCCCGACGATCCAACAAACGTGGCGAACGTGACGGCGTCGCTGTCTCAGCCAGAGGCGTTCGATCACCTGCGGGTTCGGGTCATGAGGGAGCCCCAGCTGCTGGTGTGGGCCTCGACCGACGGGTTCGGCGGGGCCTACACCGACCCTGAGTGGTGGAGGCAGGTCGGCGCCGAGCTCGCCGAGCGCAGGGAGCGGCTGCCCCTGGACGAGATCGAGCGGCGCATCCCCGAGTGGCTCGCCGAGCCCGCGAACGTGGCCGGCGACGACACCACGATGGCGATGCTGCTCCGCGACACGAGGTCGAGGCCCCGAGCGCTCACCACCCTCTCCGTCGCTCCCGCCCTGGTCGGTCCCAAGCGGGATCAAGGCGGGAGGGGGCCTGGCCGGGTCACGGCCGCGGTGGCCGCGCTCGGCGTCCTTCTCGTCGTCACCGCCGTCTTTTTCAGCGGCCTGCTGTTCGGCAGGTCGGGGTCCGGGCAGGCCGAGGTGGCGTCGGCCCCGCCAGCGGCGGAGCCGACGCTGCCCGCGGTGGAGCCGCTTCCTCCCCCTCCGCCTGAACACGTCCTGCTTTATGGCGAGTTCCCCGACGGGTCCTTCGTTTTTCAGATTGACCCACGAGGCCCCGGCGTGGTTGTGGCGGTGAGGCCCGAGATGCCCGCGCAGAACGAGCCCATCGGTGTCGCACGGTCCCCGTCCGACGTCTGGCTGATCGACGGCACGCTCGTGCGGCACCTTACGCTCGGACTCCAACTTCAGCTGTCCGAGACGGACTTCATGGCTCCGTTGGCCGATCTGGAGCTGAAGGCCGGCCGTGTGTGGGTGCTCGCCGACGACGGCCGACTCGTCTGGTGGTTGCCGGATGACTGCCATGCCGATTGCCAGCCTCGTTGCCTGAACGTCTACAGCAACGAACCAGCCTGCCCCGTGGAGCCCGAACCGGGCGTCCAGCCCGACGGCTCTCGAGGAAACGGTCCAGACGGATGAGCGCCGGGTCAGGCGATCGGACCTTGCAGCGCGATCGGGTGGAGCGGGCACTGGCCGATCTCGTGCGGGATCGCGGGCCGGGCAGCGTCCGGGAACCGGGCACGCTCCGGGCCCTTCTGGCCGATTACGTAGGAGATCAGGCCATTCGCTGCCGGCCCGAGATCGACCTTCTCGTCGCCACCGCGCAGGCCTGGGCCAGCGGTCAGGCGCTGCAGGGGGCGGACGCCGACTGGGCGCAGCGCACCTTGTCCACCACGCTCGGTTTCGCCCCGTCGTCGTCGTCGTCGCCGCCGTCGTCGTCGTCGTCGCCGCCGCCGCCGTCGCCGTCGCCGCCGCCGCCGCTGCCCCGGCCCCGACGGCGGGGCCTCGTCGCGGTCGCCGTGCTCGCCGCATTTCTCGGCCTCGGCGGGCTGCTGATCGCCGGCGGCTCGTCTCCAGAGCCTCCCGAGACGGAAACACCGACCGAGGTCGAGACCGTGGAGCCGACCGAGGTCGAAACGCTGGACGCAACCGAGGTCGAAACGCTGGAGTCGACTTCTGAGTCGAGCGCCGTGAGTCGACTGCGCGCGCAGCTGCCGTTTGAGTTCTCTCAGTGCCAGCCGTTCGACGACCCGGCCGCCACGTCCTTGAATGCGGGGCTCGCGGATGTCGAACTCACCGCCGTGCAGCTGCCGTTACCCCTCGCAGCCCTGACGTGCGACAGGCCTGATGACCGCTTTACCCACCTGTTCTGGCTGGTCCCGGGCACGGACGTCGCGCAGCTGCTGGCAAACGCCGCCGCTGCCGTAGGCGCGGATTTGGGAGAGGTCAACAACGTCGAAACCAGCCAGCAGACCGGCTGGTACTTCGCGTACGACTCCCAGATCGATGAGTCGGCTTCTCTCGGCTATTACCTCTACCGCCGTCCCGACGTCATCGCCGTCATCCTCGTCGAAAACGGCACCGCGGCCGAACTCGAGGCCAACGCAACGCTGTACTAGCCATTCCCCACCCACCCCGGGTTGACGGTGTGGGTGTGCGGCTCGCCGGTACCGGCCTCGTGCGCGTACGTCTCGATGAAGCTCCTCACCACGCCTGGGTCGACCCTGTCGCAGCGCTGGAGGATGCCCCAGGCGGTGAGCGCGACCTGGCCTGGTTGGAGATTGGCGTAGGGGGTCAGCGCGATCTGGTCCGGAAACTCGCGCTCCACGGACTGGAGCGCGGACAGGTCGTCTGCGGAGATGTCGCGGTACGAGATCACGATCCCTCCGGCCTCGAGGACACTGACCTGCTCCGGCTCGGAGAGCGGGTCGTCCGCGCCCGCACGGCCGAGCAGCGGCGCCCCGGAGGCGTGCCATCCCGAGGTCGGGGGCGTTGAGCTGTAGGGCACGGGCGGCTCGCGGTCGCCGAGCAGGTGCCCGCCGCCCTGGACCCGCGGCCGCTCCACGGGGCCGCACGCATCATCTGAGCCGCTCGATGAGCCGCAGCCGGCCAGCGCCACCGCGACGACGATCGTGAGCAGCCGGAGTGGGCCTCGCGCGCCGGTTGACGGCTTGAGCGGGCTCTGCCGCGGGCCGGGCTCCTCTGGGTGTGGCGGGTGGGTCGTGCGGCCCTCCCGGCTCATGCGTGTGCGCGTCTGTGTGCCTTTATGGGCTGGAGTGAGAGCAGCAGCCCCGCCAGGCCGACGAGCAGGGGAAGGTGGGCGGCCTCGGCCAGCAGCTCCACGTCGGGACCGGTGGCATGCGCCGCCGACGGCAGCAGCACGACCAGCACAGCCATCACCGCCACCGGCAGCAGACCGCGCCCGTAGCGGGCGGGCCGCCACGCCGTCAGCAGGAACCCGAGGGAGATCGCGGCCTGCAGTCCGGAGATATCCTGGCCGAAGTGACCCGCGACGGCGGCCATGCCGGTCAGCCCTGCTATTTCGAGCGCGAACAGGACGAGCCCCGTCAAGCCCGCCGCCGCGAGCAGGAGGCGGGCCGCCTCGCGCTGGCGGGCCAGCGGACGCTCGATTCTTCGGCGGAAGGCCTCGATCGCCGCGCTGGCGACATCGGGGCTGCCCGCCGGCCGCACTCTGACGGCCCGGGTGACCCGAGCGAGGGTCGAGGCCCAGGCCGTGCAGGCCTCGCAGGCGTCGATGTGCGCCCTCGCCACCGGATCGTCCAACGCCTCGGTGTCACGGAACGCTGACAGCCACTCCCGGGCCGTCCCGCACTCATGACCTGCCATCACTCGCCCCCTCTGCTTGTGCGCCGAGTGCCGCCACCAGCCGCTCCCGCGACCGGAACACCCGTGAGCGGATCGTTCCCACCTTGCATCCGGCGACCTCGGCCGCCTGCTCGTATGAAAGGCCTATGAGCTGCGTGAGCACGAAGGCCTGCCGCAGGTCGGCCGGCAGCTGGTTGACCAGCTGCGCGATCTCGACGGCGCCTGACGCGCAGGTCTGTCTCCGATCGGGCTCGACGTCGTGCGCCCGCATGTCGCGGTGCCGGCGCTCGCGTCGCAGGACCTCGGCGACGGCGCGCCGGGCGAGCACCAGCATGTACACGCGTATGGGCGCCTCGCCCCGGTAGCGGCGGATCGCGGTGACGGCGCGCAGGAATGTCTCCTGGGCAGCCTCGAACGCGAACTCCCGATCGCCGGTCAGCGCGTAGCAGTACCGCCAGATGTCGTCCTGCAGCGCCCGACACAGCGCCTCAAAGGCCTGGTCATCGCCACGCGCCGCGTGGCGGGCAACCGCGTCGATGTCACCTGCGCTCACATTGCAAGGGTGTCTCACGAAGTGCCCAAAGTTCCGCTCACCTGGAGTTCTCCTGCGATCAGGGCGGCCAGGCGGGCGTTGGCCAGCGCGAGGGCGGCGTTGACGCGGATCGTGGCCCCAGCGGTGGCGTCATGCAGGTGGGCGAGCAGGAACGGCGTCGCCGCCTTGCCTCGCACACCGCGGGTGGCCAGGGCGGCAAGCGCGGAGCGCAGCGCGGTCTCGTGCAGCGCGGGATCCAGCGCCTCCTCCTGGGGAGGCGGGTTCGCGATCACCAGTCCATGCCCGCCCAAGGCCTGGTGCGCGGCGATCACGCGAGCGGCGGCTCTTGGGTCATCGACGCGCCACTCTATGTCGCAGCCGCTGTCGGGGACGTAGAAGCCGGGCAGGCGGTCGGTGCGGTAGCCGATGACCGGCACGCCCAATGTCTCGAGCCGCTCGAGCGTGGCGGGAACGTCCAGGATGGACTTCACGCCGGAGCAGACGACGGCGACGGGAACGCGTGCGAGCGTGAGCAGGTCGGCGGACTCGTCCCAGGTCTCGCGTGCTCCGCGGTGCACGCCGCCGAGCCCGCCGGTGGCGAAGACACGGATGCCGGCCAGCGCGGCCAGGTGGGCTGTGCTCGACACCGTCGTCGCGCCGTCGATCCCGCTGACCAGCGCGGGCGCGAGGTCGCGGGTTCCCAGCTTCGCGGCCTCGCCGGTGGCCAGCCGCTCCAGCTCGTGGGGGCGCAGGCCGACGGTGGGAACCCCCCCGAGCACGCCGATCACCGCCGGCACCGCGCCCTCGTCGCGGACCGTGGCCTCCATCCGCCGTGCGGTGTCGAGGTTGCCGGGCCGGGGCAGCCCGTGCACGACGAGCGTGCTCTCCAGCGCCACGACCGGCCGACCGGCCGCCAGCGCCGCCGCCACCTCATCGGCGATGCGGAGCGGGCCATGCTCGTGTGCGACCGCGGGCGTATCCGCCCGCTTGTGCACATCCTCGGGGGGAACTCTTCGCTGCATGGCGTAGGAGGGTACAAAGGGCTGGGACGACAAGGGGGCACTTGATGACCGATAGGAGCCGGCGCGGATTCCGGCTCGCGCGGATGGCGCTGATCGCGCTGGCCGCCTGCTCGTTGGTGCTCGGGATCGTGGCGGCGATCGCCGGGTTCACCGAGCGCATCGACGAGCGGTCGGTGTTCCTGCTCCGCGCGGCGATCGTCGCCGCGGGGCTGCTCGCCGCGGCCGGCGTCTGCGGGATGCTGGCTCGGCGGGTGCCGCGCGGGACGTTTCTGGAGCTGGACCTGACCGAGCCGCTCGTCGAGCAGGCCGGGCAGGCGCCGTTCGGTGCGCTGCCGGGGATCAGGAGCAGGCCGACCATGCAGGAGACCGTCGAGACGCTGGAGCGTGCGGCCGGCGATCCCCGGATCGACGGGCTCGTCGCCTGGATACGTCAGCCGGCGAAGGGGCTTGCGAGCACGCAGGAGCTGCGCGACGCGGTCGCCGCCTTCCGCAAGGCCGGCAAGCGCACCGTCGCCCACGCCGAGACGTTCGGCGAGTCCGAGGGGTCCAACGGCGCCTACTACTTGGCGACCGCCTTCGACGAGATCTGGCTTCAGCCATCCGGGGACGTCGGCCTGGTCGGCCTCGCGATGGAGGTCGACTTCCTGCGCGGCGCGCTCGACAAGCTGGGCATCGACCCTCAGATCGACCACCGGCACGAGTACAAGGCCGCCAAGAACCGCATCACCGAGACCGCCTTCACGCCACCCCACCGCGAGTCCTCACAGCGCGTCGTCGAGTCGCTGTTCGACCTGGTCGTCACCGGCGTCGCGGCGTCCCGCGACCTGCGGCCGGCCGAGGTCAGGATGCTCATCGACTCCGGCCCCGTGCCCGCCCCGGAGGCGGTGCGGGCGGGGCTCGTGGACCGGCTCGCCTACCGCGACGAGCTGGTCGAGCGGTTGCCCACCCGGCTGCTGGCCGTGCCGGCGTACGTCAAGCGTCTCGGCGGGCGGCGACGCGGGGCCACCGGCATCGCCGTCATCCACGGCATCGGCCAGATCCTCCAGGGCCGCAGCCGGCCAGGCCTGCTGACCCGCCAGACGATGGGCTCGGACACGGTCACGGCCGCATTCCGCGCCGCGGTTCGCAACCGGCGGGTCAAGGCCATTCTGTTCAGGGTCGACAGCCCCGGAGGCTCCGCCGTCGCCTCCGACGCGATCCGCCGCGCGGTCGCCCAGGCTCGCGAGGCCGGCAAGCCCGTGGTCGTCTCGATGGGCGACGTCGCCGGCTCCGGCGGCTACTACGTGGCCGTGGACGCCGACCGCATCATCGCCCACGCGGCCACGATCACCGGCTCGATCGGCGTCGTCGGCGGCAAGGCCGTGACCGCCGGGCTGAAGGCGAAGCTCGGGATCTCCCACGACGAGGTGCACGTCGGAGAGCATGCGCTGATCGCCTCGATGAACACCCCCTACTCCGCGTCGGAGTGGCAGCATGTCCAGCGCGCTCTTGACCGCACGTACGACGACTTCGTCGGGAAGGTGGCGGCTGGCCGAGGCCTGCCGATCGAGCGGGTTCACGAGATCGCCAAAGGCCGGATCTGGTCAGGCGCGGACGCCCGTGAGCTGGGCCTGGTGGACGAGCTGGGCGGCTACCAGGCGGCCCTGCAGCAGCTGCGCCGGCTGCTCGACCTCCCCGCGGACGCCCCCGTGCGGCTCATCGCCTACCCACCCCGCCGCGGCCCGCTGGCCCGTGTCTTGGGACGCGACGGCCAGGCCGAGTTGGCGCGGCTGCGCGACATGCTCACGCCCGCCGCCGGACTCGTGCGAGAGCTGACGGGCCGGCAGGCGCTGGAGATGCCCGAGGTGCCGCTGCGCCGCTGGTAGACCGCAAAAAAACCGGTCTTCTCACACATCCGTGGGTGGCTGGGTCCCTGTCGTGCAAACAGTCGCTCATCACCGTGATCCCGGCCCCCGCCTCGGCGCAACCACGGGACGATCGCCCGCTAGAACCCGGGCCTGGTGATGACGCACATCTTGACGGATGCGGCTGGAACTGCTCATTCGCCCGGCCGATCACGTGCAACAGCGGTAACCGGGGTCGCCTGCCCGTAAACGGTGCAATGAGGGCGTAAACCCACCCGCCGTACTCAACCAGACATGCCCGCAACAACGGGTTGGGCCGGTTGCAGCCGGGCTGTCCGGCCGACGCACTCTGTCGCCCAGCGACTGCCCTCCACCATGACGTTCGCCCTGGAGCGTCAGGAGGATCGGTGGCGGCACCACCCACGGGTGCCTACCAAGAGACATTATTTTGCACCAGGATCTTTGCGGTGCGGTGAGCAGGGTGCGGGCGCGGTCGGCGAGTTGGATGGCGTGGCGGACCACGGCGGCGCGGCTGGCGATGATCTCGGCGATAGGGCGACCGTGGCGCTGCTCCAGCGCGCCATGACGGGCGGGGTTGCGGGCGAGGGCGAGCAGGTCGGGAGCGTCTAGGCCGAACCGCAGCGCGGCGGTGGCGTCGTGGCCGGCCAGGATTGGTGTGGATGGGCCGTGCCAGCCGGCCTCGGCAAGACCGTCGAGGTAGGCGTCCAGGACGTCGAGGTCGAGTTCGGCCACCCGGTCGGCGGGAAGGCAGCCCGAGGCGGTGGCGTCGAGCTGGAGTATCCACGAAACCGGGACTACTCCAGTACGCGAGGAGTTCGCGCTGCCAGTAGTTGGCCGGATCGAGACCAGCCGCGCCCAACCCAACCCAGGACCAGTCGAGCGCGACTGTGCGCTCGTGGCCGTCGGGGTCCGTGCGGGACAGCAGGTTGGGCGGCCAAAAGTCGTGATGGCATACGGTTACGGTGGGCAGCCGGGCGCTGGCCGCCAGCAGCCGGTCACGGTCCTGGGCGAGGCACCGAGTAGCCTCGGCGATGTCGGGTGACAGGACGTCGCGGATGAGCGGATGCGCCCACGCGTCAGGGTCGTCAAGGCTGGCCAACGTCGTGGGAGCAAGGGTGGGTGTCCAGGCGGCAAGCCAGTCGTGGGCCAGCCACCCGACATCGGGCAGAGGACGGCCGATCAGGTAGGGACCCTGGGCCAAGCCGAGATGGCGGGCGGCGGCCGGGTAGCGGTCGGGCGGCCAAGCGGCGGCCGGGGTGCCGGTGACGTACTCGATCCACAGCCACGCGATGCGCTCGCCTGGCCGATGCGCGCCCAGGCAGCGGGGGACGGCCAGATCTCCGGAGAGGGTGGCGAGCAGCCCGCTGCTGTAGGCGAGGAGCTCGCGCTGCCAGTAGTTCCACTGGGCCGGCTGGTCGGCCCGCAGCCAGGCCGGCGCGTCATCAGGCCGGCGCAGGACCTTGAGCGCAACGGTCCAATCCGATGGCTCGCAGTCATCGGTGAGCGCCTGACCGCTGACCTGGTAGAGACCGGCGGTGACGGGGTTGCGCACGGTGTGGACCAGCGGTCGGATCTGCCAGTCGGTCCGGATGGTCACGGGGTGGCCGTACAGGGCGGTCACGGGCGTACGAAGCAGGGTTGCGGTCAGCTCGGGAACATCACCTGGGTTGCGCCCTCATCGTGAGTCGATGGGGTACGAGCGTACGGCGGGCGTCGGCTCGAACGCGAGCGCCAGCGGGCAGGCGCAGCCGGACGCGGCGCCCGATAGCGGCAGTCGCCAGGACCAGTTCGGCCATGGCCAGGGTGGCTCCCGGGCAGTAGCGGGGGCCGGCGCCGAACGGCAAGTATGCGCAGCGGGGCAGGCGGTCGGTGGTGCCGTCCAGCCACCGTTCGGGCAGGAAGCGGTCCGCGTCCGGATGCCAGCGCGGGT
The DNA here is from genome assembly GCA_050743205.1 of Egibacteraceae bacterium. Lineage (GTDB taxonomy): Bacteria > Actinomycetota > Nitriliruptoria > Euzebyales > Egibacteraceae > JBOGED01. The sequence continues at coordinate 11,918 of JBOGEA010000155.1, forward strand.
CGCGGTGCAGGACGTAGCTGCTGAACAGCACCGCTTGGCCAGGGATCAGCGGATACCCGTCAAGATCGCATGCGGCTGCGACCCTGCGGACTGCCAGCCAGGTCGGTGGGTACAGTCGCAACGCCTCTTTGACCACGGCCTTGGTGAAGGGCAGGACGGACAAATCCTCACCGGTCGGAGCGCGACCAGCCAAGGTGCAGGTCAGTTCGTCGTGCAGGCGCTGCTCGACTGCTGGGTGGCAGGCGAGCAGGTACCAGACCCAGGCCAGCGCGGCAGCCGGGACGCCGTGTGAGGCCAGCAGGATCGACACGAGCGTCTGGCAGACGGCTTGCTCGTCAAGCGGCGGGCAGGCTGTGAGCAGCACGCCGAGCAGATCCCTTTCGTTTGGATGTTGGACACGACCGGCGATGAGCCTGCGCAACTCGCGGTTGGGTCGTCCCAGCGCCCAACTCACCCGCAGGTTGGCCGGCGAAGGCAGCCGGTGCGGGACCCGCAGCGGGCCGGAAACCACGGGGAACAGCGCGTCCAACCGCACGGCAGCCAGCCCAGGAAGACGGCTGCCCTGGCCGGACGCGCAGTACTCGGCGACCACGCCGGAGGTAATCCGCTCCATATCGGCTACGACCGGACGCAGCTCCCCAGGCCGCCAGGAGCCGGCCAAGGCGTCAGCGTGCGTGGCGACGCGCTCTGCGAACGCCGCTACGGCGGCATGCTGCAGGCCGCGCAGTGCAGCGCGGCGCTGCCGCATCCACATCGTGGGGTCGTCGCGGCCGTGACGGCGCAACAGGTTGAACGCGACCAGGAACGTATGATTCGTGCCGACAAGGATCTGTTCGACCAGCCGGGGATGGCTGACGACATAGACCTTGTCGCTGTAGCGGGCCACATCCCCGTAGGCGCGAGCGCAATGAGTGAGGAAGCCCAGCCGGTCGCGCTCGTAGGCGTCCAGGTTACCGATCAGCGGCAGACCAGCCGGCCCCGGCGGAACCCGATCGGCGACCGGCTGCCAGGATCCACCCGGCCCGGACCGACCGAGGTCAGTCGGGATCGTTGTACCAGTCGTAGCTGCCGGACGGGATCGTTGCCCTCTGTTCTCAGAGCGTGTTTGAGAACTGTCGTAAGGGTCGCGCCTCGTCGGGTTCCGCTCTTCCTTTAGGGTGGGTGGGTGGGGGAGGTT
>JBOGEA010000156.1:0-13085 GCA_050743205.1 Egibacteraceae bacterium
CTGGTCCACTGGGCGATCCGCGAGTTGATGCACACCGTGGCCCTCGACGCCGAGGAAGACCCCGACCGCCTATCGTTCATCCAATCGCTGCGGGTCATCCGCCGCCAGGTCACCGACCAGGCGGCTTTTCCCCCTAAACGCCTGGTAGACGCGTTCACCCGGGCCGCCGCCGAGATCCGCTGCCGCCTGCTGCCACCCCGCCGCGGCCGGACCAACCCCCGGGTCGTCAAACGCAAGATGTCTGACTACCCCGCCAAACGAGCCTGTCACCGCAACCAGCCACAGCCCCCTCAACCATCAGCCGACACCCTGGAGATCCTGCCCTCCGACCAGCCGGCCCCACCCACCCACGCCCATACTGCCCTGAGCAGCGCAAACCCCTAAAGACACCAGCATTGGCCCTAGGCGGGGGAGGCGACGGAGCCTTCGTGGGCGGCCTCGACGCGGGCGAGCTCGCCCTTGGGCGCGATGCGCCAGAAATCGCCGGAGCGGACCTCCCAATCGTCCAGCAGCGCCGCGCCCAGAACAGAGCCGGTCAGCTCGACATGGCGGACCAGCAGACCATGCAGGTGAGCCAACTGGGCGCTCTCAGGCCGGCGGGCATCCACCAACTGGCCGTTCACCCGAGCCAGAATCTGCGACGTCGCGTCCAACACGTAACACTCGCCGCCGCTCATCCCCGCGCCGATGTTGTTGCCGGTCGGACCCAAGATCACCACCACACCACCCGTCATGTACTCACACGCGTGCTCACCAGCCCCCTCCACCACCGCCACCGCGCCCGAGTTGCGGACCGCGAACCGCTCACCCGCACGCCCAGCCACGAACAGCTCACCACCCGTCGCGCCGTACAGCACCGTGTTGCCCAACAGCACCGGATCCCCAGCGTCATCGGCCGGGGGGCGGATCACGATCCGCCCCCCGCCCATGCCCTTGCCGACATAGTCGTTGGCCTCACCGGTCAGAATGAACTCGACACCATCGGACAGAAACGCCCCGAAGCTCTGACCGGCATAACCAGCGAACCGCGCCGAGACGCTGCCCTCCGGCGGCCGGCCACCGAACTCCAACCCGATCGCCCCACCCAGCCGCGCCCCCACCGTCCGCTCAGTGTTGTCGATCTCATACTTCAGCGACAGGAAACCGCCCGCCCAGATCGACTCGAACGCGTCGTCGAACACGCGGTCCCCCAACTCGCCGCGCGGCGCCTGGATCGGCAGGGACTCCTCGTAACGGCGAGGGCCAGGGCCGGGATCGGCCAGCAGCCCCGACACGTCCAGCATCGCCGCGCGCGGCCAGCCCGACACATCCCGGGCCGCCAGCAGGTCCACCCGCCCGACCGCCTCATCGAGGCAGCGCAGACCCACCGCGGCCAACCCCCGGCGGACCTCCTCCGCGACGAACAGCAGATACGCCGCCACCATCTCCGGCGTGCCGCGGAACTTCTCCCGCAGCTCAGGCCGCTGCGTCGCCACCCCGACCGGGCAGGTGTCACGATGGCAGGCGCGGACCATGATGCAGCCTTCAGCCAGCAGCGCCGCCGTGCCGAACCCATACTCGTCAGCCCCCAGCAGCGCGGCGATCAGCACGTCACGCCCAGTCTTGAACCCCCCATCGACCTGCAGACGGACACGGCTGCGCAACCCGTTGGCGACCAGCGTCTGCTGCGTCTCGGCCAGCCCCAACTCCCACGGCAGACCGGCGTGCTTGATCGACGACAGCGGCGACGCGCCGGTCCCTCCGTCACAGCCCGAGATCTGCACCGCATCCGCCAGCCCCTTCACCACCCCAGCCGCGACCGTGCCCACGCCAGCGCACGACACCAACTTCACCGACACACTCGCGAACGGGTTGACCTGTTTGAGGTCATAGATCAGCTGCGCCAGATCCTCGATCGAGTAGATGTCATGATGCGGCGGCGGGGAGATCAGCGCGACGCCCGGCTGGGTGTGGCGCAGGCGCGCGATCAGCTCGCTGACCTTGTGGCCGGGCAGTTGGCCGCCCTCACCCGGCTTGGAGCCCTGCGCGATCTTGATCTGGATCTCATCGGCGTAGGCGAGGTACTCAGGCGTCACGCCGAACCGCCCCGACGCGATCTGCTTCGCCTTCGAGTTCGGGTCGCGGACACCGCCGCGGCGGCGGTAGCGGGCTGGGTCCTCGCCGCCCTCACCGCAGTTCGACATGCCGCCGAGCGCGTTCATCGCGACCGCCAGCGTCTCGTGCGCCTCCGGCGACAGCGCGCCCAGCGACATCGCCCCGGTGAAGAACCGCTGCACGATCGAGGTCGCGGGCTCGACCTCGCCCAGCGGCACCGGCTGAGGGGCGGGCACGGGCTCCAGCAGGTCGCGCGGCTCGTCGGGCGGGCGGGTGTTCACCAGCCGCGCGAACTCCTCATACAGCTCCCAGCGCCCCTGGTCGGTCGCCAGGGACAGCAGGTGCGCGGCCTTCAGCGCGCCGCCATCGGCATGCAGCGGCTTGAGGTCGCCCTCCAGCCCGACCGTGCGCTGCAGCGCCCCGACGACGTCCGGGTTGGTCGCGTGGTAGTCGCCGCCCTTGCGGAACTTGAAGTACCCGGGGCTGACGAGCCGCGCGCCGCGCGAGAACGCGTCGGCGTGGCGGGCGAGGATGTCCTCGGCCAGTTCGTCCAGGCCGATCCCGCCCACCTTCGAGGGGGTCCCGCGCAGCGCGAGGTCGATGACGTCGCCGGACAGCCCGACGGCCTCGAAGATCTGGGCGGAGCGGTAGCTGTCCAGCGTCGAGATGCCCATCTTCGACATGATCTTGAGGACGCCCTCCTCGGCGGCGAGCCGGTAGTGGTCCTGGACCTGCTCAGCCGAGGGGTTGTCCCCGCCGATCCGGCCGCGGTCGGCCAGCTCGGCCATCGACTCCAGCGCGAGGCGGGGGCAGATCGCGTCCGCGCCGTACCCGAGCAGGCAGGCGAACGAGTGCGTGTCGCGCGCGTCGTCGGTCTCGGTGATCAGGCTGGCCTGGGAGCGCAGGCCGGCGCTGACGAGCCTGTGATGCGCCGCGCCCACAGCCAGGACCGTGGGCACACAGGCGCGCTCGGAGTCCATCGACCGGTCGCTGATGATCAGCAGCGCCGCGCCGCCGCCAACCGCCTCGACCGCCTCCGCGCCCAGCGTGACGAGCCGGGACCGCAGGGCCTTCGGACCGTCGGCGACCGGGAAGGTCGCGTCGAGCCCGGCGACCGTGAACGGGATCTTCGGCGCGAGCACGAGGTCGATGAGCCCGCCGGGGAACAGGACGAACCCGTCCAGCTCGAGCAGGCGCGCGGCCTTTGGGACCTCTGACAGGATGGGCTGGCGGGGCCCCAGCTGCGTGCGCAGGCTGAAGACCTGCCATTCGCGCAGGTGGTCGATCGGCGGGTTCGTGACCTGCGCGAACCGCTGCTTCAGGTACTGGTAGACCGTGCGTGTCCGGCCGCTGAACACCGACAGCGCCGTGTCGTCTCCCATCGACGAGACCGGCTCCTTGCCGGTGGTCGCCATCGGCCGCAGGACGGTGATCTCCTCCTCCCTGGTGTAGCCCGCGGCGATCTGGCGCGGCAGGAGGTCGTGCGCGGCGCCGCCAGCGGGCTGGCCGACGCCGCCCGTGCGCTGGTGCTGGCGCACCCACTCGCCGTAGGGCCGCCGGGCGGCGAGCCGGCGCTTCAGCTCCGTGTCCTCGACCAGACCCCCAAGAGCGGGGTCGATGAGCACCATCTGACCGGGGCCCAGCCGGGAGCGGCGGACGGTGCCGTGCCCCGCGGTGGACACGGCGCCGACCTCGGAGCAGGCGACGACGAACCCGTCCTCGCAGTGGGCATAGCGCAGGGGCCGGAGCCCGTTGCGGTCCAGCGACGCCGCCACCCGCAGCCCGTCGGCGAAGACCACGCCCGCCGGCCCGTCCCAGGGCTCCACCAGGGCGGCGTGGTACCGGTAGAAGTCGCGGACCCTGGGATTCAGGTCGCGGCGGCCCTCCCACACCTGCGGGATCAGCATCGCCATCGCGTGGTCGATCCCGCGCCCACCCCGGACCAGCAGCTCTAGGACGTTGTCGAGCTTCGCCGAGTCCGAGGCGTCCTCGTCGATGAGCGGCTCCAGCAGCGCCTCGCCCGCCTTCTCCAGCTCGGGCCAGTCCACACCCAACCGTCCGACACGCGCGCGCATGAGGTTGACGTTGCCCTCGATCGTGTTGATCTCGCCGTTGTGGCACAGGAACCGGAACGGCTGCGCGCGCTCCCAAGTCGGCATGGTGTTCGTCGAGTAGCGCTGATGAAAGACCCCGAACCATGCGGTCCAGTCGGGGTCCTGCAGGTCTAGGTAGAACTCGGCCAGCTGGTCCGCGCGGGACATCGCCTTGTACGTGACCGTCCGCAGGCTCCACGAGGCGAAGTAGACTTTCGCGCCCGCCTGCGCGCACGCCTGCTCAGCCCGCTTGCGCGCCAGGTAGCAGCGCCGCTCGGCGACCTCCGGGTCCAACTCGGCCGGGCGGGCGAACAGCGCCTGAACGATGTACGGCATCGCGGCGCGCGAGGTGTCGCCCAGCACCTCTGGCGCAACCGGCACCGGACGCCAGGAGAGCAGCCGCAGCCCCTCGTCGGCGAGCGCATCCTCGACAGCCCGTGTCGCCACCGCCCGCGCGCGCTCCGCGCTCGCGTCCTCACCCCCGTCCATGAAGCACATCGCCGCGCCCAGGCGCCGCGGATCTATTCCGTTGGGGGACGTCCCCCTGGCCCCCTGTCCGTTGGGGGACGTCCCCCTGGCCCCCTGTCCGTTGGGGGACGTCCCCCTGGCCCCCTGTCCGTTGGAGGCCAGCTCGCGCGCAAAAAGCGCCCACGGCAGCGGCAGCAGCAGGCCCGCGCCGTCGCCGGACTTCTCGTCGGCGGCCACGGCACCGCGGTGCTTCACCCCGCACAGACCCTCGATCGCCGCATCGACGATGCGCCGCGTCGCCGTGCCGCTGGCATCGGCCACGAAGCCGATCCCGCAGGCGTCGTGCTCGAATCGAGGGTCGTAGAGGCCGGTCATCCTCGCTCCTTGGCTCCGCAATCAAAAAACGACGGTCCCGATAACGGGAGCGCCGTCGCTGTGTCACGTCAGTGTAGCGGCTGCGGCCAGTCCACCCACCGAGTCAGGCGCCCAGACGGCGGCGGCGGGTGATCTCGGCGCAGGCGAGGGCGAGGGCGGCCAGGGCGGCCAGGGCGGCGCGGACGGCGGTGCGCCTTGGTCCGGCTGCGCTGGCGGTGTCGCCGTCCAGTTGCCGAATGCGGTCATCGGCGGGGACCCACTGCGTGACCGCCTCGACGAGGTGGCGCTGACCGCCGACCGAGAGGGGGATCCGCCACGTCCGCACGTCGACGGGAACGCCCAGCCGGATCGTGTCCTCGGGCGGCTCCTCCGCCCCGTACGAGCCGCGCGGCTCGGGCCAGGCGTAGCTGTTCTGGCTGGCCACCACCGACCACTCGGGAGGCGCCGGCGGGTGCGGCGGCGCCCCGGCCACAGGCTCGCCCTCTGCCCGCCGCACCTCAGCCCAGCCGAGGCTGCGCGTGTCCGCCTCGACCCCAGCGCCGGTGATGCGCAGGAACGGCTCGTCCTGGGCGTCGAAGACGACCACCTCCTGGCCGCTCGTGTTCTTGAGGAACACCGCTGGCACGCCCCGGCCCTCCAGGATCGACACCTCGACACCGGGCACCGGCGTGGCCGTGCGCTCGCCGCCGGCCAGCGTGAAGCGGTAGACGCCGCGCAGCGGCCGGTAGACGATGCGGCCTTTCAGCTGCAGCGTCCGCCCGAGGTGGCGGACCGGGACCGTCCACGTCTGCAGATCAGCGGGGACGCCAGCCTCCACGACCTGGGGCGGCACCGTCGGGGTCGCCGGGTGGAGCCGGTGGTCGAACCAGCCCCAGGACGGCTGGCGGCTGACCCGGCCCCAACGCGGCGCCGGCTTGGGGTCCTCGGCCAGCAGGCGCAGGACATCCTCCGGCACCGGCGTCTGCCCGAACGGGTCGTTCGTGGTGTACCAGCTGCGCGCGTTCAGGTTCACGAGCACGCCCTCGGGGCCGATGCGCAGGAACGGCGTCCCGTCCGGCTCCAGCACCTCCACCGGCTCATCCGTAGGGTTGGCGAGCACGAGCTGCTGCGTGGCCGAGTAGACGACCTGCACGGTCATGCCGCTCAGCTGCGCCGGGACCTGGTCGAGCACAGCGCGGACGCTCGCGTCTCCATCTGAGTGCGCGTATCCGAGGCGGGACAGCCCCAGAACGAGGGCACAGGCGAACAATGCGACGCCAGCGGCGCGCGGTCCATGAGGGCTCAAGCGACGCGCACGGGGACGGACACCGACGGGACCAGGTCCTGACCAGTGCCGCGGTTGATGAACAGCATGTAGTCGCCAGGAGGCGCGACCGCGCCGTCCGGCGGGGCCGCAACGGTCAGCTCGCCGTTGCCCCTCGACAGGATCGGCAGCTCGACCGTGCGCTGATCGCCGTCCACCAGATGGGTCAGGCTCGTCCGGCGCACGAGCATCACGCTGAAGACCTCCCCCGCCCGCGGCGTCGCGATCGTCATCGTGTCGCCATACGTCACCGACTCAGGCGCGCTGGTGATCACCGGACGCTCGCCCCGGAACAGATAGGGCGGCTCGTAGATCTGGAACGACGGATCACGGCCGTCCTGCGGCGTGAAGCCGCCCGGCAGCGTCGTGTTGTTGAGGTAGAGCGTCGAGATGGTGGCGTGCCCCCCGACGAGCACCCGCCCGTCGGGCATCAGCAGCGCGGTGTTGTGATAGGTGCGCGGGTTGCCCTGGTGCGCCATCGGCCGCCAGGTCTGCGTCGCGGGATCGAACAGCTCGGCGGTCAGGACCGGCATGCCGGTGCCCGGAAGCAGGACCTCGTCACGGTTCGAGCCGGAGAACATCATCACCGAGCCGTCCGGCAGCGCGACGCCCTGGCCGTACCAGCGCGGCGCGTTGAGGGAGCCGGTCGACCGGCTCGACAGCACGGGCTTCTCACCGGACGTATCGACGGTGTCGATCCGGCTGAACGGCACGGCCAGGTAGCTGCCGGGGGTGGGCAGCAGCACCCCGCCGGCGGTGAGGAACTCGGCCCTGCTGTAGCTGCCGTCCTCGTTCGGGCGCAGCGGCAGCATCGTCGAGGACGTCGAGCCACGGAAACCAGGGACGAGCTCACTCCCCAAGCCTGGGATGCCGAGGTCGGTCCAGGTCTGCGCCTCCGGGTCGTAGGACGCGGCGATGATCCACAGCAGCTCGTCGTAGGCCTGGCCGAACGGGTTGAACGCCTGACCGTTGGCGTTGTAGTACACGTGGCCGTTCGGCAGGAGGTGCAGGCGGGGGAACAGCGGCAGTGAGCGGTTCGCCGACGGCGGGTTCGTCGACCACTGTCCGCTCTCCAGATCGTAGGTCTCGGTCTGGACGACATTGCGTCCCGAGTCGAGCAGCCGCTCGGGGTACACCGGCTTGAGCAGCTTCGTCACGCCGCTCGCGACGAACTGGTCGCCGTCGGGCAGCGTCACCAGCGTCGGGTACCAGCGGCCGTACTCCATCGAAGGGCCTTGCGTCCACCGGTTCGTCCGCGGGTCGAAGATCCTCGACGCCTTCAGGCCCTCCAGCTCGACGACGCCCAGGGCCGTGCCGGGGATGCGCGGCTCGGTGTAGTAGTTCGTGCCGCCGGTCGTGAAGACACGACCATCGGTGAGGAAGTTCAGGTCGGCGCAGAACAGCGCCTCGTCGTTGTAGGCGAACTCCTCCAGCTCGGCGTCGTTGGGCACCAGCGGGAGCGTCTCGGCATCGACGGGGCCGCCATTCGTGTCGGCCCGCACCGGCTCGGGCTGGGTCCACACGGGGACGTCCTTGGACAGGTCGACGACCCTGCTCTGGTCATCGATCGCGGTCTGGCCGAACTCCGCGATGATCGAGAGGTTGACCCCCTCGGTGTTCTCCAGCGCGTTGAAGTAGAAGTAGCGGTCGTCGCCCAGAAAGGCGACCGCTCCCGCTGCGGGCTTGCAGTTGGGGAACTTCGGGTTGTCGGTCTCGACGCACTTGGCGTCCGTGGGCTGGCCGTCGATCGTCGGCTCCGCGAACGGCGCGCTGAACCTGCCCACCACCGCGGGATCCCCCGCCCCCTGCGCGGCGGCGCCGGGCATCAGCCCCGCCAGCAGCACGCAGCACACTGCACTGATCATGAACACGCGTCCGCGCATAGCGACTCCGAAGCGGAGGGGGGCGACTTTGACTAGTCCGCGCCGGGCAGTATGCAGGGCCTCACCCCGTCAACCCCCGGCGGCGCACGTGGTCGCGGAGAGGCAGGCGCCGAGCGCAGCCGCCGGGCAGTATGCAGGGCCTCGCCCCGTCAACCCCCGGCGGCGCGCGTGGTCGCGGAGAGGCAGGCGCCGAGCACGGCCACCAACCGCCTGGCCAGCGCCCGGATCGCGCACGGCGGGCAGCTGTGGGAGCGCACGCGCCAGGCGCCCCACCCAGTGCGACGCACGCCCACGTTTCTTTGTGCTGGATCCGCGCAGCATCCTGCGCGGATCCAGCACAAAACCTGCCGCCGACCCCGCGCGCTGCCGTCAGACCGTGACGACCAGCGAGTCGCGGTGGATGACGGCGCGGCGGTAGCTGGGGCCCAACTCGGTCACCAGCGTTCTGGTCGAGCGGCCTTTCGCGCGCAGCACGTCGTCCTTGCCGTACGCGACGAGGCCCCGCGCCGCCACCCGCTCGTCGGGCCCGACGACATCGACGGCATCGCCCGGCCCGAACTGCCCGACCACATCCACGATTCCGGCCGCCAGCAGCGACGAGCCGCGCTCCACGATCGCGCGGACCGCGCCCTGGTCGACGATCAGCGCGCCGCGGGGCTGCGGCGCGAACGCGATCCACAGCTTGCGGCTGTCCGGCCTGCGGGCCGCAGGCGGGAACCACGTGCCGAGGGGCGCGCCCGCCGCGACGTCGCGGATCACGCCAGGGCGGCGGGCGTTTGCGATGACGGTGTGCGCGGCGCTGAACGTGGCGATGCGGGCGGCCTCGAGCTTGGTGGCCATGCCGCCGCTGCCCAGCTCACCCGGGCTGCCGTAGTCGCGGGCGCCCAGCATGCGCAGGTCGTCCACGCGCTCGATGACCGAGGGGTGATCGGTGACGCGCGGATCGCCGTCCAGCAGGCCGTCGACGTCGGAGAGCAGCAGGAGCAGGCCGGCGTCGAGCATGCTCGTGACCAGCGCGGCGAGCCGGTCGTTGTCGCCGAACCGCAGCTCGTCGGTCGCCACGGTGTCGTTCTCGTTCACGACCGGCACCGCGCCCAGATCCAGCAGCGTCTTGAATGTGGCGCGCGCGTTGAGGTACCGCGCCCGATCGTTGACATCGGTCGGGATGAGCAGCACCTGGCCACAGGCGAGGCCGTGGTCGGCGAACGACGCTTGGTAGGTGTGCATCAGGATGCCCTGGCCCACGCTGGCCGCCGCCTGCAGGCGGGGCAGGTCCGTAGGGCGGCGGAGGAGGCCGAGCGGTTTCAGCCCAGCCGCCACGGCCCCGCTGGAGACGAGCACGACCTCGACCCGCAGGCCGCGCAGCGCCGCGATCTGCGCGACGAGATCCGCGACCAGGCGCGTGTCGAGGCCGCCTGAGGGCAGCCGCAGGCTGGAGCTTCCCACCTTGACGACGACGCGCTTCGGCCGGGCGAAGCGCATCATTCGTGGTCTTCCGGATACGCGCCCTCAGGCTCGAAGTCGAAGACCATGCCGGCGATCTCAACGGTGTCCCCTCGGCGCGCGCCCGCCTTGGCCAACGCGCGCTCGACGCCAGCGCGGATGAGCCGGCTCTGCAGGTGGCGCACAGCATCGGGATTGTCGAGGTCGGTCATCACGATCCACCGCTCGACCCGCTCACTGGATACGCGGAAGCCATCCGGTGTGCGGGAGACCTTGAAGCCGTCGTGTGCCCCCGCCGGCCGCAGAACCGGACGGGCGGGGCCGACCAGGGCGTCGGGTTGGCCCGTCCGTGCCTCGCTGACCAGTTGGGCGAGGCGGCGCCGCAGCTGGTCGAGGCCCTGACCGGTGACGGCGCTGCCGACCAGGACGTCCCAGCCCCGCGCTGCCAGGTCCTCGCGGACCAGCTCAGCGGTGTCGGGGTCGGCGTCGGCCTTGTTGCAGAACACCAGGGCGGGCCGCTCGACGAGGCCGGGCTCATAGGCGCGCAGCTCGGCGAGCACGGCGTCGAGGTCATCGCGCGGGTCCCGCCGCTCATGGCTCGCGCAGTCCAGGACGTGGACCAGCGCCCTGGCGCGCTCGACGTGCCGGAGAAACCGGTGGCCCAGGCCCCGGCCCTCGCTCGCGCCCTCGATCAGCCCGGGCACGTCGGCGACGACGAAATCGATGTCGTCGTGCTGGACGACGCCGAGATTGGGGACCAGCGTCGTGAACGGGTAGTCGGCGATCTTCGGCTTGGCGTCGGACAGGCGGCTGATCAGCGAGGACTTGCCCGCGTTGGGAAACCCCACCAGCCCGACGTCGGCGATGAGCTTCAGCTCCAGCGTCACCCAGCGCTCCTGCGGCGGCTCCCCACGCTCGTGGAACGACGGCGACCGGCGTCGCGAGGTGCGAAACGCCGCGTTGCCCCGGCCGCCCCGGCCGCCCCGCGCCACGACGATCTGCGCGGCGGGATGCGCAAGGTCGGCGATCAGCTCACCCTCGGCGGTCTTCACGACCGTCCCGACGGGGACGTCCAGGACCGCGTCGTCGCCGTCCGCCCCCCGGCGAAGGTCGCCCTGGCCGTGGATGCCGCGGCCCGCGGCCCGGTGGGGGCGGTGGTGATAGTCGGCGAGCGTGGCCACGTCAGCGGTCGCGCGCACGATCACGCTGCCGCCGTCACCGCCGGCACCGCCGTCCGGCCGGCCACGCGGCTCGTAGGGCTGGCGCGCGAACGACGTCACGCCGTCCCCTCCGCGCCCGCCCGTGACGTGAACGCTCACCTCGTCAACGAACATGGCGGCAGAAGCCTACCCGGCGGCGCGGCTCATCCGAGCGCCAGGGACGCCGCGAATGCCGCGGTCCACTCCCGGTAACCGTGCTCGTTGGGGTGGAAGAAGTCCTCGGCGTACTTGCCCTGCCATGGCGGCCCGGTGTGCGCCCAGACGTCGGCGACCCGCAGCCCCCTGGCCGGGGCCTCCGCGCGAATCAGCGCGTTGACCCGGCGGGCGCGGGACTGGGCCAGGCCCTGGGGCAGGGTGGCGATGACGGCCCCAGACGGCAAGCCGGCGATCAGCGACCGCAGCGAGGCGATGAGGCGGGGCATCGGCGTACGCAGCAGGTCGTTCGCGCCAACCGCGCAGGTCACCAGGTCCGGCGCCCTCGGAAGCTCTTGCAGCAGCGGGAGTTGGACGGCGACGACGTCGGCGACCCGCGCCCCTGACACCGACAGGTTGCGCACTCGCCACTGTTTCCCATCGTGCGCGTCGAGCAGCACGCGCAGCTGGCCGACGTAGCCCTGGTCGAACCCCACCGCCCCGACACCCTGCGCCGACGAATCCCCGAGGACCACCCACAGCGGCCCCTCCCCCCGCTCGTCACGCGCGTTCGCCTGCCGCCACGCCTGGGCGAACGGAGCGACCTGCCCGCGAGTGGTCGCGACCCCCAGCCGCATCCGCCGCACAAGCGCTCTCACGGCCACGAATCCCACCTGCCCGAATGCGCACCGCAGCAGCGCGAGCCGCTGGCCCCGCGCCTGCTCACGACTGCCGGTCGCCGCTCCCGTCATCGGTCGAGGGAGATAGTACGGTGCACGGATGCCACTGTTGATCCGCCCGATCGCCCCTGAGGAGTTCGAGGACTTCGTGCGGTGCGACCGCATCGCGTTCGGAAGCCCTTCGCGCCAGGAGTCGATCGAGCATGAGCGCGCGCTGTTCGAGTTCGACCGCAGCCTCGCCGCGTTCGACGGCGGCCGGATCGTCGCCGAAATCGGCGGGTTCTCGTTCTGGATGCGTGTGCCGGGCGGAGAGCTCCCGACGACGGGGACGACATGGGTCAGCGTACTGCCGACCCACCGGCGCCGTGGCCTGTTGACAGAGTTGATGCGCCGGCACCTCGACGACGCCCGAGACCGCGGCGAGCCAGTGGCCGCGCTGTGGGCGTCCGAGGCCGGGATCTACGGACGGTTCGGGTTCGGCTCGGCCGCGCCGGTGATCGACGTCGAGGTGACGCGGGCAGGCGCGCTCGCCCCAGTGCACGCCGCCGACCCGGCGGCGGTCCAGCTCGTCGACCGCGACCTGGCCGTCACCCCGTGCGCAGCGGTGTACGAGAAGGTCCAGGCACAGCGCGCCGGGTGCATGAGGCGGTCGGCAAGCTGGTGGCAGCACGCCATCCTCGTCGATCTCGAGCATGAGCGCGGGGACAGATCCGAGAAGCTCGTCGCCATCCACGACAGCGGCGACGGTCCCGACGGCTATGTCGTGTACCGGCTGCGGGAGGTGTGGGAAGGATGGGTCCCACAGGGAACTGTCGAGATCAGCGAACTCGTCACGGCAACGCCGGCAGCCACAGGTGCCCTGTGGCGTTACTGCATCCAGACGGACCTGATGACCCGCGCCGTTGCGCCGCTGCGCCCGGTCGACGATCCGCTCCCGTTCCTGCTCGCCGAGCCGCGGCGTGCGCGGTGCCAGATCAGGGACGGGCTGTGGGTGCGGCTCGTGGACCTGCCCAGCGCCCTGAGCCGGCGCGGCTACGCAGCGGCCGGCGAGCTGGTTCTTCAGGTGATCGACCCGTTCTGCCCGTGGAACGACGGCCGGTGGCGGCTGGAAGCCGACGAGGAGGGGGCCACCTGCGAGCGCACAGACCGGGCTCCTGACCTGACGCTGCCGACAGACGCGCTGGCTGCCGCATACCTGGGCGGCATCCCTCTCACCCAACTGGCGGCGGCTGGCCTGGTCGAAGGCAGCCCGGAAGCGATCACCCGCCTCGATCGCCTGTTGCGCGTCCCCCTCATGCCCTGGCAGATCAGCGACTTCTAAGAACGTGTTTGAGAAAGCGCGGCCTTGACTTGCGGGCGAAGCGAAGCGGAGCGCGGTTCAGGCGGCCAGGGGG
>JBOGEA010000157.1:0-12995 GCA_050743205.1 Egibacteraceae bacterium
TCGACCTGGCCGGCGGCGTCGTCGGCGACCTGCGCGCGGTGCTGCTGGGCGGGGCCGCCGGCTCGTTCGTGATGCCAGACCAGCTCGACCTGGCGTTGACGTTTGAGGCCACCCGCGCCGCCGGCGTCTCGCTCGGCTCGGGCGTGGTCATGGCCATCGACACCGCCACCGACATGGCCGGCATGCTGGCGCGGATCGCGGCGTTCATGCGCGCTGAGTCCTGCGGCCAGTGCGTGCCCTGCCGCATCGGCACCGTCCGCCAGCAGGAGGCGCTCGCGCGCCTGGCCCGGCGCGCCCCGATCGGCTCACGCGCCCGGGAGATCGCGCTGCTCGGCGACCTGGCCCAGGTCATGGGCGACGCCTCGATCTGCGGGCTGGGCCACACCGCCGCCTCCGCCGTCCAGTCCGCGATCCGCCTCGGCCTGTTGGAGCGGGACCGATGACCCCGGCCGGGCAGATCAGACGGCTCGTCACCCTCACCATCGACGACGTCGAGGCGCGCGTGGCGGAAGGCTCCACGATCCTCGACGCCTGCCGGACCCAGCGGATCGACACGCCCACCCTGTGCTATTCGGACACCCTCACCCCCGTCAACGTCTGCCGCGTCTGCGTCGTGGAGGTCGAGGGCTCCCGCACCCTGGCGCCCGCCTGCTCCCGCCCCGTCGAGCCCGCCATGGCCGTGCGCACCGACACCCAGCGGGTGCGCCACAGCCGGCGGATGGTCCTGGAGCTGCTCGCCTCCGCCGTCGACCTGTCCCTGGCCAGCCCCGACGTCGCCCGCTGGCTCGCCGAATACGGGGTCGACCCGGCCCGCTACGGGCCCCCAGCGGCGCCCGCCGGCGGGCGTGACGCCCGCCATCCCGGCCGCCATCACACACCCACCGGCGCCACCGCCGCCACCGTCGCCCAGCCCGTCAAGATCGACAACACCCTCTACGTCCGCGACTACGCCCGCTGCATCCTGTGCTACAAGTGCGTCGAGGCGTGCGGCGACGACGCGCAGCACACGTTCGCGATCACGGTGGCCGGCCGCGGCTTCGACGCCCATATCGCCGTCGAGTTCGACGCGCCGCTGACCGACTCGGCCTGCGTCTACTGCGGCAACTGCATCGGCGTGTGCCCCACCGGTGCGCTCATGGCCCGCAGCGAGTACGACCTGCGCCAAACCGGCGACTGGCGCCCCGAAGACCAGCACGTGACCCGCACCGTCTGCTCGTTCTGCGGCGTGGGCTGCAACCTGGAGCTGCACGTCCAAGACAACCGCATCGTCAACGTCACCTCCCCCCACGACCACGACGTCACCCACGGCCACCTGTGCATCAAAGGCCGCTTCGCCTACCAACACATCCAAAACCTCCCCCACTAGCGGTCACGCATCGCCTCGGCTCGCTGGGGTCAGGACGGATCGACCAGGGTCACCCCGCGATCTGGAGTTCCCTCCGACCCGCGCTGTCCGCGGTATGGCCCTCCACGGTCAGGGTCATGCGCAGATCGAGTGCGTGCGCGAGACGGCGCAACAATTCGACGGTCGGGTTGACCGCACCGCTCTCCATGGCCGCAATCGCCGACTGCGTCGTGCTCATGCGGGCTGCAAGCTCTCGTTGCGTCAGCCCCGCGGCAGCGCGCAGGTCGTAGACGAACCGGCCGTAAGCCAAGCGCAGGCGAGCCTGAGCGACCTCGGGCTCGAAGTCAGGATCGTCCGCCGCGAACTCTCTCCGCAGCGCGGACCACGTGGCGTACTTCTCGCTCATCTGCCCCTACTCCTTCAACCGAGCGACCTGGCTCATCGCATCACGCGCGCGGTTGATCTCTCGCTGCTCGTTCTGCCGCTGCTTGCGGAAGACCGTGAGCAGCACAACGCGCCGGCTCGGCAGGAAGCAATACGTGATACGCTTCGCCACTCCGCCGCAGTGGAATCGAAGCTCGAACAACCCCTCGCCAAGGCTGCGGCTGTGCGGCATCCACAGCAGGTTGCCGTTCTCGGCGAGCATGTCGATCACAGCCGCCGCCTGACAGCGGTCCTGGGTACCGAGCTGCCGAAGTCAGCCGGAGACCTCCGGACTCGATCGGATCTCCCAGCCTCCCTCACGCATGCGGCGGTCATAGCACATACGGTATCGCTCCCCATGGAACCCGTGCCGCCCCCTCCAGGCCAGGGCGCTACGAGCAGCGGCCCGCTTGCTGAACCACCGAGTCGGCCACCGGCCTCTTCCAGGAGGGTGGTCGCGGCGCGCCGCAGTCGATGCGGAGTCAGCTGGGAACCTCAGTCAGCGGCCTGTTTGAGGCATTATCACTGCATTCGGGGACGAAAGCGTGGCACCCGCACAGGTGAACGGGCAGGTCAACACCTCGTCCACCCCTATTTTTGTAGGACGAGGCGCCCTAGGGGTCCACAACGAGTGGGCGAACCGGCAGCTCGCAGCATAAAATAACCATAAGTAGCTGTCCGGAAAACGTGGGGCAGATCAGGGCCCCGCGCTCTTCACAGAACGGATTATCGCAGGCCAGGAGGGTGTTCCTGCCCATTCCACTCCTCACGGGCCAAACCATATGAAACATCCAATCCTAAGATTCAACCCAAGCGTACGGATTTTTTTCTTGCCCCAGCGGAGCGCTTCCGTTAAGGTGAAGGCGTTTGGGGATAGGGGAAAGAAGTGGGGGATATGAAGCCATAGCCTGGGATGGTCTGGCCACGCTCAAGCCCGCCGTCTGTCTGCTCCAATGACGGTACGGTCAATGTTTATGGCATCAGGCGCCCGCAAACCGGTGGGCGCCTGCGCGTAACGACAGCCGAGCGCGCGAGAGCGGCGGTCCCATGGTTACTGCTAACACGTCCAGTCAGCAACCTGCCAGGACGGCACGAGTGAACTCATGGATAGAGTGGTTCACTCCCTCACCATATGAACGCATGGCCGCCAGAGAAAATATGACCCAAAAATCGGGCATAGGTCTGATCGAGGCCGACGCAAGGGCGCGGACGCGAACCCAGGAATTCGCTGTGTGACCATGGCGACCTCGGCGCAGCCGTTTCACCGAACTGGCTCAGTGGTCGCTGACGGAAATACGCTGCGCATACCCGCGGGTCGTAGAGAAGCGAGGCGCAACACAGCGAGCGGGGGGCTGTCCTGTTCCTGACCGAATACCAACGGATTTACGAAAAAGAACACTGAGAGGTCGTCATGCTGGCTTCGCTTGCGCGGCTGCTCATCCGTCGCCGTGTCGTGGTGCTCTCGACTACGGTGGTGGCCCTCGTGGTGTGTGGCGTCTTCGGTGGTGGAGTCACCAGCAACCTGACCAGCGGTGGCTTTGTGGACCCGAACACAGAGTCCAGCCGTGCCGACGAACTGCTCAACCGAGATTTCGCCCAGGGGAACTCGAACCTTCTCCTGCTCGTCACCGCGAAGGCTGGGGTCGACGACCCGGCGGTGGTCCAAGCCGGCCTGGCGCTCACCAGCGAGCTCGCCAGCGAGGCGAGGGTCGTCGACGTCCAGTCGTATTGGACCCTGCGAGCCCCTCCGCTCGCGTCCACCGATAGGACCCAGGCATTGGTCCTTGGCCGGGTTCCCGGCGATGAGGACGAGGTCAACCAGCGACTGGCACAGCTGGCCGCCGCCTACACCCGCAGCAATGACCTGCTCAACGTCGCGGTCGGGGGCTCTGCGGAGACCGTCCGGCAGATCGGCGAGACCATCGAGTCCGACCTCGTTCGAGCAGAGCGGATCGCGTTCCCCCTCACCCTCGTCCTGCTGCTGGCGGTCTTCGGGTCAGTCGTCGCGGCCCTGCTCCCGCTCACGGTCGGCGCGATCGCGGTGATCGGCACCCTTGCGGTCCTGCGACTGCTGAGCGGCGTCACCGACGTCTCGATCTACGCGCTGAACCTTGTGACCGCCCTCAGCCTGGGCCTGGCTATCGACTACAGCCTGTTCATCGTCAGCCGCTTCCGCGAAGAGCTGGCCACTGGCCTGCTGGTCGGGGACGCGGTGGTCCGCACTGCGCAGACGGCTGGCAGGACCGTCGCGCTCAGCGGAGCGACAGTGGCGATCTCGTTGGCGGCGCTGCTGATCTTTCCGCAGGTGTCCATGCGCTCGTTCGCCTATGCGGGCATCGTGGTCGTCGGAGTCGCCCTCGTCGGCGCGCTGGTCGTCCTGCCTGCGCTGCTGGCCCTCCTCGGCCCCCGCGTGGACACCCTGCGCGTCAGGCGGCGACGCGCGGCCGCGGAGGACGAGGCCCGCTGGCGACGCATCGCCCAAGCCGTGATGCGCCGGCCATTCCCGATCGCGACCGCGGTCCTCGCGCTCCTTATCCTGCTGGGCGCTCCGTTCCTGGGTGTGGAGTTCGGCGGTGTCGATGACCGGGTCCTGCCGGCGGACAACCCCGCCCGCCTGGTCGCAGAGGACCTGCGTGCCAATTTCACCGGCAACGATTTCTCGGCGGCGGCTGTCGTTCTGCCTCGACCCGGCGATCTGTCGGCCAGCGCCGCCAAGATCGACACCTATGCCGGGGAACTCTCCGCGGTGGATGGCGTGCAGCGGGTGGAAGCGCTGACCGGCTTCTACGTCGGCGGGGCACGCGTGGCCGCCGCCGGCCCGACCTCGACGCGCTTTGCGGGCAGCGATGGCACTTGGCTGTCCGTCGTGCCGGCAGTCGAGCCGCTGTCCCCGGCCGCAGTGGCGATGGTCGCCGACCTGCGCGCGGTCGACGCGCCGTTCGACGGCGTACTCATCGGAGGACCCTCTGCCGCATTCGTCGATTCCCAGCAGTCGCTGCTCAGGCGGGTGCCTCTGGCGATCGGCCTCATCGCCGCGGTCACGTTCACGCTGCTGTTGTTGATGTTCAGGTCGCTGCTCGTGCCCGTGAAAGCGGTGGCGTTGAACCTGCTCAGCCTGACCGCAACGTTCGGCGCGATGGTGTGGGTCTTCCAGGACGGGCATCTGTCCGGCCCGCTTGGCTTCACCGCCACCGGCACGCTCGACCTGAGCATCCCGATCCTCGTGTTCTGCCTGGCGTTCGGCGTGTCGATGGACTACGAGGTCTTCCTGCTGTCGCGCATCAAAGAGGAGCATGACCGCCACGGCGACAACACCGCCGCGGTGGCCGCGGGGCTGGCCAAGACCGGCAGGATCATCACCGCCGCCGCGGCGCTGCTCGCAGCCGTTCTGGCCGCGTTCGCGACCTCGCGCGTCACCCTGGTCAAACTCTCCGCGGCTGGGCTGGCGCTGGCCGTTGTCATGGACGCCACGCTGGTCCGCGTAGGCCTGGTCCCGGCGTTCATGAAGCTGGCCGGCGAGGCGAACTGGTGGCTGCCCCGCTTACCGCGCCGGATCCACGAGCGTCTCAGGATCAGCCCAGCGCGAGGGCGAGGGCATACGGACGAAGCCTTGACCCCCCTGAAGCCGGATCAAGGAGCAGCGGGACAAAGCGTCAAACCGGGCAAGCCGCGCCCACGGCTGGGGAAGATCCGTGGCCCAAGCGACGACAGTGCTCAGTGAGCCGCTTCTCAACCCGCCGAGCGGAAGCTCGATAGACCACTGTTCGCGCAACCGCGGCGTCTCTGGATCGTCACCATCACTACTCCATCACTACCTGGAGCCTGTTATGAGCGTTCGAACCCCGGCCTCAACCTACCCTGAGCCCATCGCCGTGATCGGCATCGGCTGCCGCCTGCCTGGTGGGGCGAGCAGCCCGGAGGCGTTCTGGAGGCTGTTGGTCGACCGTGTCGACACGGTCACAGAGATCCCAGAGGACCGCTGGGACGCCGCCGCCTACTACCACCCCGACCCGGCCCAGCCGGGCAAGATATACACCCGGTCCGGCTCGTTCCTCCAGGACGTGGGCCTGTTCGACGCGGACTTCTTCCGTATCTCACCTCGCGAGGCCGCCTGCATCGACCCGCAGCAGCGGCTGCTGCTGGAGACAGCCTGGGAGGCGCTGGAGGACGCCGGCCAGGTCCCGCAGCGCCTGACACGCTCGCGTACGGGTGTCTGGGTGGGGCTGTCAACCAGCGACTACAGTGCGGTACGCCGGCTGGACACCTCGTCCATCGACCCACACTCCGCTGTCGGTGGGGCGTTGAGCATCGCCTCCAACCGCATCTCCTACGCCTTCGATCTCCGTGGGCCGAGCATGACCGTCGACACGGCCTGCTCGTCGTCCCTCGTGGCGGTGCACCTGGCCTGTGAGAGCCTCTTGCGCGGCGAGTCGACCTTGGCGTTGGCGGGCGGAGCCTCCCTCATCTTCGACCCCACCGGCAGCATGATGCACTGCAAGGCGCGCATACTCTCGCCGCGCGGCCGGTGCAGCCCCTTCGACGCCGAGGCCGACGGCTTCGTGCGTGCCGAGGCGGTGGGCATGATCGTGCTCAAACCCCTGTCTGTGGCGCTCGCCGAGGGCGACCCGGTCTACGCGGTGATCCGCGCGACCGCGGTCAATCAGGACGGGCGGACCTACGGGCTCTCGCTGCCCAACCCCCAGGCTCAGGCGGACCTGCTGCGCCAGGCATACGCCCGCGCCGGCATTGCACCGAGCGCGGTGCAGTACGTCGAGGCCCATGGCACCGGCACGGCGGTGGGAGACCCCATCGAGTGCGAGGCGCTCGGCAAGGCGCTCGGCGTCGGACGAGCAAACGGGGACTTCCTGCGCATTGGGTCCGTCAAGAGCAACATTGGGCATGCAGAGGCGGCGGCGGGCTTGATCGGGGTGATCAAAACGGTCCTTGCGCTGCGGCACCGCTACATCCCCGCGAGTCTGCACTTTCAGACCCCTAATCCGGCTATCCCGTTCGACGCGTTGCGCCTTCGCGTCCAGCGGGCTGGTGAGCCGTGGCCCGCCACGACCGGCCCGGCGATCGCCGGGGTCAACTCGTTCGGGTTCGGCGGGACGAGCGCGCATGCGGTGTTGGAGGAACTCGTACCACCGCTCGCCCCGGCGCCGATGGCGGCGCCCTCGAGCCAGGCGAGGCTGCTGCCCATCTCGGCCCGCAGCCCAGAGGCGTTGTGCGCCTACGCCCAGGCCTACCTGGACTTTTTGGATCAGGACCGGTCCCTGCGTGATGTGTGCCACACCGCCAGCCTGCGACGTGAGCACCACCCGCACCGGCTCGCCCTGGTCGGGACAACGGGCGCGGAGCTGCGCGAGTCGCTGGAGGCGTTCGTGGCGGGAGAGCGACGCCCGGGGTTGTCCGCCAGCGAGGGGCCAGCCGGCGAGGCGCCGAAGGTGGCGTTCGTGTTCTGCGGAAACGGGCCCCAGTGGTGGGCTATGGGCCGCCAGCTACTGGCCCAGGAGCCGGTGTTCCGCCATGCGATCGAGACGTGCGACGCCCTGCTGCGCCAGCATGCGAGCTGGTCGTTGCTGGAGGAGCTGGGAGCCGATGAGGCCGACACGCGGATGGCGCGCACCGACATTGCGCAACCGGCTCTGTTCGCGGTGCAGGTCGGGCTCGTCGCGCTGTGGCGGTCATGGGGCGTGCAGCCCGGCGCGGTGGTAGGCCACAGCGTCGGGGAGGTCGCGGCTGCTCACGCCGCTGGGATCCTGAGCCTGGAGGACGCCGTCCGGGTGATCTTTCACCGCAGCCGCACCCAGCAGCAGACGGCTGGCGGCGGTGGCATGGCCGCGGTCGGGTTGCCAGCCGCGGCCGCGCGCGAGGCACTGGCCGCGTACGGGGACCGGCTGTGCATTGCCTCGGTCAACTCCCCGCAGTCCGTGACCGTATCCGGCGACTCTGACGCGCTCGACCAACTCCTCGCCTCGCTTGGGGAACAGACGGTGTTCTGCCGCCGCCTGCCGCTGGACTACGCGTTCCACTCCCCGCGCATGGAGCCGATCCGCGGCGATCTGCTGGAGTCGTTAGACGGCTTGCAGGCACATCCGGCGGCCATCCGTTTCTACTCCACCGTAACCGGGGGTGAGCTGGCCGGGCCACAGCTTGACGCCGCCTACTGGTGGGACAACATCCGCCGTCCCGTGGAGTTCTCCTCGGCTATTGAGGGGCTCATCAAAGACAACTTCATGGTGTTCCTGGAGATCGGTCCCCACCCAGTGCTCTCCAGCTACGTGGCCGAGTGCGGAGGGGACCAAGAACAGCAGGCCCGGTCGCTGCCCTCGCTACGCCGCAAGAAGGACGAGCGCGCCACGCTCCTCGGCTCGCTGGGGGCGCTGTACACCTTGGGCTGCACCCCGGACTGGAGCCAGCTCGACCCGGAGGGCGGCCGGTGTGTCCGCCTGCCCTCCTACCCATGGCAGCGGGAGCGGCACTGGCGGGAGATCGGGCGCAGCGACCTGCGCCTGTGGGACCGGCCGGTGCACCCGCTCCTCGGCTACCGGCTCGAGTCGGCGGACACCATCTTCGAGGCTCGACTCCACACAGGGTTGCTGCCATACCTGGAGGCTCACCAAGTGCAGGGCGCCGCGGTATTCCCGGCCGCCGGCTATGTCGAGATGGCGCTCGCCGCCGCCAACCTGCACGGGGACGGCCCGTGGACGATCGAGGGATTAGAGATCCGCAAGCCGCTGCTGCTCAACGGGCCGCAGGCGCCTGTGGTCCAGGTCAGCTTGTCGTCTGAGGACAACGTGCTTCACGTGCGCAGCCGAGCCGACCACGGGCAGGGCTGGGTCCTGCACGCCACTGGCCAAGCGCGCAAGCTCCAGCTCCCCGACAGTCTTCGCACTTTTCGACCTCAAGGCGATCCGGGCCCGCTGCACCCTCGAGGTCGGCAAGGCCACGATCTACGAACTGACCGACCGCATGGGAGTCCACTACGGCCCCTCTTTCCGAGGAGTCGAACACGCGTGGGTAGGAAAGGACGAGGCGCTCGGGGAAATCCATGTCCCCGATGCCCTGGACGTTGAGGACGCCGAGTACATCTTCCATCCCGTCATGCTCGATGCCTGCCTGCATACCGGCTACGCGGTTCAGATCGGCGAGCACGGCGAGCACGGCGAGCCGTCCCTGCACGTCCCAGTCGAGATCGCGCGCCTTCAGGTGTACCGCCGGGCCGGCAAACGACTGTTCTGTCATACGCGGATCGTCGACCGCAGGCTCAACTCCATGAAGATCGACTACCGCATCGCCGACGAGGACCAGCAGCTGGTCGCGGAGGTCTTGGGGCTCCAGACCCGAGCACTCGACCCGCGGGGCGCGCGAGCCACGGTGGGGGAAACCCAGCTCTATGAGGAGCGGTGGCTGCGCAAGTCGCTGCCCGCCGGCGGCGGGCAGCGCAGCGCCCGGGACCTTCCGGCCCCGCCGTCGCTGGCCGATCTCCAGCGGGTGATGCCCCACTACGACGAGCTCAGCTCAGAGCTTGGCCGGGTGCGCTATTACCAAGAGGTCAAGCCGCAGTTGAACAGCCTGACCAGTGCGTACGTCGTCCATGCCTTGCGCCAGCTCGGGTGGGACCCGCGGCCCGGCGAGCGGGTGACCGTCGCCGCGCTGGTACGGCGGCTGGGCGTCCAACCTCAGCACGAGCGGCTGATGGCATGGTTCCTGCGGATGCTCTGTGACGACCGTGTCCTGCGCGAGGTCGGGAATGCCTTCGAGGTCCAGCGCGTGCCTGACGCGGTGGGCCCGGCGCCGCTGTGGCGCGAGCTGTCCATGCGCTACCCCGCCCACCAGTCGGAGCTCCTGCTGCTCGCGCGATGCGGCACGCGGCTGGCCCAGGTGCTGACTGGCCAGGCCGACCCGCTCGAGATCCTGTTCGACGAGCGAACGGCGGCGACGCTCGAGCACCTTTACGAGAGCAGCCCGACCGCCCGCATCTACAACGCCCTGATGCAGGCGGTCGTCGCGAGCATCGTGGACAGCCTGCCGGATGACCGCGGCCTGCGGGTCCTGGAGATCGGCGCTGGCACCGGGGGGACCACCACGTCCATCCTCCCAGAACTGCCAGCCGACCGAACCGAGTACGTCTTCACGGACATTTCGGAGGCATTCCTTCACAAGGCCGAGCAGAAGTACCGGAAGTACCCGTTCGTCGGCTATCAGCTGTTGGACATTGAAAAGGACCCTACGGCCCAGGGGTTCGAGGGGCACTCGTTCGATCTGGTGATCGCGTCGAACGTTGTGCACGCCACTTCAGACCTGCGGTGCGCCTTGCGCAACGCCCAGCGGCTCCTCGCCTCGGGAGGCCTCCTGGCGCTGACGGAGGTCACCAACCCGTCGCGCTCGGTGTTCGTGGTCTTCGGCCTGCTCCCCGGCTTCTGGCTGTTCACCGACCAGGACCTGCGGCCAAGCCAGGCGCTGCTGTCCCAGGACCGCTGGGCCCGGCTGCTTGAGGAGGTCGGCTTCACCGAGGTGGCCGCCCTCACCGAGCGGCAGGCGGCGCCTGACCAGTCGATCCTGCTCGCTCGCGGGCCGCGAGTGGTGCGGGCAGCCACGCCCGTGGAACCCGCGTCGCGGGTGGCGCGGAGCTGGCTGGTCCTCACGGACCAGGCCGGGACAGCCGAGCAGGTGGGACTGCTGTTCACCGCCCGCGGCGACCGCATCGTCTTCGTCGAGAAAGGCGATGGGTTCGAGCGGTACGCACACGACCGCTTCCGCGTCGACCCGGCCAGCACAGAGGCTATGGCCCAGCTCTTCGAGGGGCTGCGGTCTGAGCGGGTCACCGTCACGGACGTCGTCCACTGCTGGAGCCTGGACACGCCGGCCGGCGGGCTGACGACCCACACCTTGGCGGCGGCCCACATAGCGGGTTGCCTCGGCGTCGTCCACCTCGTCCAACAGTTCGTCGAGGGCGTCAGTGGCGAAGCCCCACGACTGTGGCTTGTCACCGGCGGCGCACAGGCCCTCCGATCAGGGCGGGACCCGGTGTCGATCACACAATCGTCGCTGGTCGGCCTGCGACGCGTCGTCTTCAACGAGCACCCCGAGCTCCGCTGCACGCTGGTGGACATCGGCCCCCCGAGGCGCGACGGTGGCGGGCCCCGAAGCGTCGAAGAGCTGGAGGCGCTGTGCGCGGAGCTCTGCGCCGATGACCAGGAAGACGAGGTGCTGCTCCGCGGGCAGGCACGCTACGTCAGCCGCATAGCGCGTACGTCGCCCAGCGATGCGCCTGCGTCCTATGACCGGGCGAAGCGTGCGCCTGGGGCGTACCGGCTCCAGATCTCGACCCCCGGTGCGCTGGACGGCCTCGACCTACGACCGGTGCGGCGCCGGCGACCGCACGCCGGGGAGGTGGAGATCGAGGTCCATGCGACCGGCCTCAACTTCAAGGACATCATGCACGCCATGGGGCTGCTGCCCGCCTCGATCATGGCGACGGGCCCCGAGGGCAGGCCGAGCCTCGGGGGTGAGTGCTCGGGAAGGATCGTCGCCATCGGCGACGAGGTCACTGGTCTGCGGGTAGGCGATGACGTCATCGCGATAGGGCGGGACGCGCTGAGCGCCTACCTGACCACCGTCGCGGACATCGTTGTCCCAAAACCCCCAGAGTTCGGCTTCGAAGAGAGCGCGACGCTCTTGACGGCCTTCCTGACTGCCCACTACGCGCTCCACCACTTGACGAAACTGCGCGAGGGCGAGCGGGTCTTGGTCCATCTCGGCACGGGCGGGGTGGGCCTGGCCGCGATCCAAATCGTCCGCGCCGCGGGCGGGGAGGTCTTCGCGACGGCCGGCAGCCCGGAGAAACGGGAATACCTACGTCTGCTGGGTGTCGAGCACGTCATGGACTCCAGGTCGTCGGCCTTCGCCGACGAGATCATGGAGATCACCGGCGGCGAAGGCGTGCACGTCGTGCTCAACTCGCTGACCGGAGAGGGCCTGCGCAAAAGCCTGGACGTGCTAGGACGGTTCGGTCGCTTCCTGGAGCTGGGCAAACGGGACTTCCTGAACAACAGCAGACTTGGCCTGCGGCCGTTCGAGCGGTGCCTGTCCTTGCACGCCATCGACATAGAGCAGGTCGTCTTCGCGGACCGGGCTCTGACCAAGTCGCTGCTGCGGGACGTGATGGCGCGCGTCCGCGATGGGACGTACCGCCCCCTGCCGCACCGCACCTTCCCGGTGTCGCGGGCGGTCGAGGCGTTCCGCTATATGCAGCAGGCCAGGCACATCGGCAAGGTCGTGGTCTCGATGCGGGAGCGGCACGTGCCCGTGGTCCCGTCGGCACCGCGCGAGAAGGTCGCGCTCCGCCCCGACGGCACCTATTTGATCTCGGGCGGGCTCGGCGGCTTCGGGCTCGCGACAGCACGCTGGATGATCGAGCACGGCGCGCGTCACCTCGTGCTCGCCGGCCGGCGCGGCGCCGCCTCGCCAGAGGCGCGGCAGGCAGTGGCCGCGCTGTGCGAGGCGGGCGCACAGGTGTTCG
The DNA here is from genome assembly GCA_050743205.1 of Egibacteraceae bacterium. Lineage (GTDB taxonomy): Bacteria > Actinomycetota > Nitriliruptoria > Euzebyales > Egibacteraceae > JBOGED01. The sequence goes on from JBOGEA010000157.1 coordinate 12,294, forward strand.
TGGCGCAGACCGACGTGAGCCAGGAGGAGCAGGTCCGTGAGCTGATGGCCACCATCCGCGGGTCGTTGCCGCCGCTGCGCGGGGTCGTTCATGCGGCCATGGTGCTCGCGGACAGCACGGTGCTCCAGCTCAACGAAGGGTTGCTCGCCACGGTGATGACGCCCAAGGTGCTCGGGACGTGGAACCTCCACGAGCAGACCCTCGACGAGCCACTGGACTTCTTCGTCCTGTTCTCGTCCGTGGCCTCCGTGGTGGGCAACCCAGGGCAGGGCAACTACGCCGCGGCGAACACGTTCCTGGACAGCTTCGCCGCCTTCCGCGTGGCCCAAGGCCTGCCCGCCCTGACCGTTAACTGGGGCGTGATCGCCGACGTGGGGTATGTGGCGCGGCAAGCCGAGCGTGGGGAACGGCTGATGCGGAAAGGGATCCGCGCGATACCCCCTGACGTTGCGCTGGAGGTCATGGGCCGCCTGCTCCAGGAGGGACGGGTTCGCGCTGCGGTAGCCGACATGGACTGGCAGCAGATCTCCAGGGCAATGGGCTCGCCGCGATGGGCCGAGCTGCTGTCCAGCAACGGGACGGCCGCCCCGTCCGGGGAGCAGGCGGCAGGGTTCCGGCAGCGCCTCCTCGAGGCGTCCGCCAAAGAGCGCGTGGAGTTGCTCACCGCTTGCCTGTCAGGCCATCTCGCAGCCGTGCTCGGGA
>JBOGEA010000158.1:0-12971 GCA_050743205.1 Egibacteraceae bacterium
CACCACGGCTTGGCGGCGGAACTCGGCCGGGTACGGCGGTTTCTTCGCCGTCATCATGGACATCCTCTCCTGGGCAATACAGCCCAATCTATCAGATGTCCACCAAACCGGGGCAATTCCACACGCCGGCTTTTGGCCGTCTTCTCCGCAGGTTGTGGCGGGCGGGGGAGTATGGAGTGACCCGATTGGGCTATCCCGAAACCACCCAATCTAGCTGTTGGTCGGATGGACCGACACTGTCAGGATCGTGGCATGGGCCGCGACGGGGGGCGGGCGGCCCCCCCGAGCCCGAGGCTCGGACACGGCTTTGGGCAGCTCCCTCCGGGGGGGACCTGCGGCGGTGGGTCCTGTCCGAGCCTCGAGGCCCACCGATGTTTGGGTCGCGGACGTTTGGGGTCGCGCCGCGTCGAACTCCGCTCGCGTCAATGCTCACGCGAATTCTTCAGCAGGCAGGTGTGGCAGCCGAGGCGCTGGCGACCGGCGACCAGGCCGGCGGTCGCCTTGCAGTGCGGGCACCGGGGGTCGAGGAACGCTCGTGAGGCGACGAGCCAGGTGAACTCGAAGGGGAATTCGTGCGATCCGCGGCGGATGTGGACCGGGACGACCAGCGCGGGCGCCAGCAGCAGGTGAATCCGGAATGGCCGGACCTCATAGTGCGGCCGGAACTTCTCGTCGATCTCGGCGACCCGCCGGGCACGCTCGACGAGTGTCGCCTGCTCCTGCGCGTCAAGCAGCGCGACACGCTCGGACGAGGCCGACGCGCGGCGCCGGTCGATCGCCTCCAGGGTGGCGGCGTAATAGGCGTCAGCTCGGTCCAGCTCAGCCTGACGCTCACGGTCGGACTCGGGTGCCAGGACCTGCAGCCGCTGGCCGGCTCGGGCCTCGAGCAGCGCATGGGCCTGCGCAACAGCGAGGTCGAGATCGGGAGACAGCCGAGCATGGGGCAGCCGCGGCTCTGGGTTCCAGCAAGAGTCCGCCAGCAGGCGGCGGGCCGGGGCAGGGATCGGCAGGCCGGTGCAGCCGTCGACCCAGACCTCGTCGCGCTCCTGAAAACGGCGGTCGAGCGACACCGCATGCGTCACGAGCGCGCTGATGCGCACGATCGGCAGGTAACGCCGCAGCGGCTCGCCAGCGGCGTCGATCCGGCCGTGGTCGATCGGGATGCACTCGCGCGCCCGCTCCTGAAGCACCGCCGCCCCCGGCAGCTGCGACTGGGGCCACGGCAGGTAGGCCTCGCCGACGTCGCCCTCGTCGATGACCCGGTTGGCGGCGCGATCGAGCAGCGGGTGCCCGGGGATGAGCAGCAGCGCGTCCTCTTCGCGAGCAGCCTCTGGATCCGCGGTGACGACCAGCTCTTCAGGCAGGCCGAAGGCTTCCCGCAGCGTGTCCGGAAGCACCACCAGGATGGTGTCGGCGTCATGCGTGTCGAAGATGGCGCCTTCCCGCTCGGCGTAGCCCAGCCAGAACCGCAGCGCCGGCTCCTTCGTGATCACGAGGCCTCCCTTCCCGGTCCCCGGCCTCCACCAGCCGCTTCGCGGCCGGCCTCATCCCCGACCAACCGGTCGGTGCGTTCTCGGCTGGTCAGATACTCCACTCGGGCCTGGGCCAGCTCGTCGCCGAGCGCCTCAAGGCGAGCGCTGAACTCCTCGTCGTCGCTGCTGGTCACGTGCGTCGTGTAGACGGCGGACTCGAAGTCGAACTCGTCGGTGACGCGGCCAAGGATCATGTCCAGCTCGCCGACGACCAGCTCGAACAGGTTGATCTTGGACTCCAGCACCCGCAGGATCTGCTCCTCGATCGTGCCCCTGGTCGCCAGGTTGGTCAGATGCACGTCGTGATCCTGGCCGATGCGATGAATGCGCCCCAGCCGCTGCTCGATCTGCATCGGGTTCCACGGCAGGTCGAAGTTGATCATGACGTGGCAGAACTGCAGGTTGCGCCCCTCACCCGCGGCCTCGGTCGTCAGCAGCACAGGGACCTCGGCCTCGAACGCATGGATCGCCGCCTCTTTCTCCCGGCGGGTGAGGCTGCCGTGGTACGTCACCGCTGACAGGCCCGCCTCGTCCAGCAGGCGCGCCAGGAACTGGAGGGTGGCCCGGTAGGCGCAGAACACGATCGCCTTGTCGCCGTCCGCCTGATGCCGGCCCAGGTGCTCGACCAGGGCGCGAGCCTTCTGCGTCGCGCCAACGCGGCCGGCCTGGCCCGCGAGATCGTCCCACCCCACCTTGGCCAGCGCCGGGGCCAGCGCCGCCGGGCTGGACCCCGCGAGCCGCTGCACCGTGCGCAGGGTGAGCGCCCGCGAGCTGGAGGCGGCGCGGCCCTCAGCGCGCACCCGCGCCGACACGAGGCGATAGAGGTCCGCCTCATCGGCGTTGGGGGCCACCCGCAGGGTCTGAGCCAGCCGGCGGGGGAGCATGAGCGCGACCTCGCTGCGGCGGTGGCGGACCATCACGTCGCGCAGCCGGGTCTGCAGGGCGGGCAGGTCGCGGGCCGGCTCGGATCCCGGCGCCCGGCCGTGGCGGTCCTGGAACTGGCGCGGCGTCCCCAGGTGGCCGGGCCGGACCAGGTTGACGAGCTGGAACAGGTCGCCGAGGCGGTTCTCGACGGGGGTCGCCGTCAGCAGGAGCAGGTACTGGCTGTGCAGGGACCGCACGAGGCGGCCAGACGCGCTGCGCGGATTCTTGACCCGATGCGCCTCGTCCACGATGACGAGGTCCCACGGCTGGGAGGTGATCTCGGCTTGCAGAGGATCCCGGCGGGCGCTCGCGATCGAGGCGATCACGACCGGCTCCTCCCCCGCGCCGCCAGAGGCCGGCAGCGAGCGGCCGCGCGTCAGCACCACTGAGGGCAGCGCGAACTTGCGGTCCAGCTCTTGGCGCCACTGGTCGACCAGACCCGCCGGGACCAGGATCAGCACCCGGCGCGCCAGGCCCCGCAGCCGCAGCTCGCTGGCGACGAGGCCGGCCTCGATGGTTTGCCCAGCCCGACCTCGTCGGCCAGGATCGCCCGTCCGCGCATGCGCCGCAGCACGCCGCTCGCCGCCTGCAGTTGGTGGTCGAACGGCGAGAAGCGCAAGCGCGACAGCGACGCGAACGTGTCGAAACCCGGCTTCATCCACAGGTCAGCCGCCTGGTCGACCAGCGCTGAGGCCTCAGCCGTGACGGGCCGGCCCCCACCCAGCAGTCGCAGCAGCGGCTTATAGGCTTCGGGCACCACCGACGCCGAGTCATGGCGCAGCACAGGGGCAGAAATCGCGTGGCCCACTTCGACCTCCCAGGGCACTCAAACCACAGGTCTGTGAGTTCGCGCAGCCTACATGCTCATCGCCACTCACGGCCGGCACAGCATGCTGGCCGTGCGGCTGGCGGACACGGAGTGCGATGGGCCTGCCCTTCAGTATGGAACACATATTCGAGATGTTACAGCAATAGCCGCGCTTCACAACCAGTCTGTGCGAATTTGGCAATCATTCGCTGACGGGCGTAGACAGGCTGAGGCCAGGGTCGGAGGTCGACGACCGCGCGGGAGACCCCTGACACTACGAACTGGTATATAGAGGCGATTCAGGTCGATGAGCAGTATCCGCGGGTCGTCGGTGAGTGCCGCGGCGAAGCCCTGGGCGCTGAAGCAGGCGAGGCGGCAGTCGGAGAGGTCGAGGTCGTCCCGCCGGGACAGCACGTCGCGTATCCGGCGGAGCCGTTCCACGTGTGTGGGGCCCATGATCTGGCCGTGCTTCGCCTCTCCGATCAGAAGCACCCGCTTGCGCCCATCCTGCCGTCGCTCTCCGAACGCGATGACGTCGACCTCGTGGACGGCGCGCTCGCCCCGATCGCTCAGCGTGGCATGCCCGACCTGCACGAGCGCCGCCGCGACGCGGCGCGCGGGCCGAAGGCGGCCTGGATGACCGAGGACAGCTGGGGAGTCGCAGGGGTGAGGTACGGAAATTCGTCGAGCACGACGAGCAAGGGCGCGTCTGAGGACAGGCCGAGCAGCACGGCGACCGCCTCCTCCCACCCATCGAACGCCACCCGCCCTGGCGCTCCGGTGAACTGCGCCAATCTCGCCCCGAAATGCCGCAGGCTCTCTGCCTCCTGCCCCTGGAGCGCCTCGTAGTAGAAGCCGCCGACAGCCTCGCGGAGCGCCTGGAGCAGGAACGACTTGCCCTGCCTGCGCCGCCCGCGGACGACCCCGAGCGTCGCGCCCTCCGCTGGGTCCGTCGCAAACCGGAGCAGGGCGTCCCACTCCCATTCCCGGTCGAACATGTCCACCGGCTTCTCGATCACTCCACCCCCGCACGATCGAAGAACCACAGTTCTTAGAGGCGTACTTCTACGAGAGGCCGTAAGACGGCTGAGCCTAACGCCACCGGCGACCCTCGAGCTGAGGAGCCTAGCGATTGACGCACAACAACGAGGGCTGCTCATGACGCTGGAGTCCGGGGAAGGACGGCGACGTCGAACCGTCTCGTACGAGGGCGCGTCTTGGCGCTGTAGGACACCGGGCTCGCGGCCGGGGCCCTACAGCGGACGAAGCCTGGCACAGGTTGGTTACGCTGGTCGTGTTGGTTACGCTGGTCGTGTTCGGGTGCGCGTGAAAGGTGAGTTGGTGGAGAGGCTGCGGCTGGTGCAGACCGTCGAGGGTGGCGGGTACCGGGTGGAGGTCGCGCTGGTCAGGGCTGATGGCGGGGAGCGCAGCGCGGCGAGGTTCACCTGGGAGCTGACTGGCCGGGACCGGGAGGACATTCGCTGACACCCGGGCGATCGGATTGGCCGCTCTGCAGGCGTCGGCCAGCTCGGACGGGTCGCGCTTGAGCGATTCAATGACACTCGTGCCACTGGCGCATCCAGCGAGGAGCTATCGGGTCACGTGGCCGCCGCCGCCGCGTATCATCAGGCCCTCTTCCCTTACCTGCCGTCGCCATGCTCCCGGCTGGTGGAACCCTGCCCGAGGCCATCGGCCATGGCCTTGTCAATCGCGAATCGCTCAGCGAAGGCGCCATCTGCCAGTGGCTCGATCCGGCCGTCTGTGTGCAGAAGACCCAGGCCCGCTGACCGCTGCTCCACCTCTCCCCGGTTGTTGCGCACCCCGCTTGAACATCGGTCGCAGAATGAGCAGTTCTCCAGCCAATCCCGCTATGGCTTGCCGGTGGCCAAGCGGTGCGGTCGCGAGCACCACGGCGTCAGGACCCGCCTCCCGGATTGCCTCCACGAGGGTGTCAGCATCCACCCCGAGGTGGGACACCTCGATGACCTCAGCATCCTCGCCGAAGATGCGACGCAGTTCCATGCGGCGAGGCTCCCGGAAGTCTCCCAGCTCCAGGGGACTGACATGCACGACCATCGGCGGTGCCATCGGCTGTATCAGGCCCGGCCGGCGCCTTCGGCCCTCAATGCGCGGTTGACCAGCTCGAACACGATCGCTTCGTCTAACGGCTCGCCCTGGTCCACCTGCTGCTCGAGCCGCTCGGCCAGCTCCCACGTCGAGTGGTCCCGGTAGCGGCGGTTCACCTGCCGCACCGCCCGGATTCCCTGCAGGTTGTCCGTTTCGATCAATGTCGTCATGGGGCGTCACGGTAGCGCGTGGGCGCGCGAAAGTCCAAGCATCCGGGACTGCGAGGGGTCAGGGCTTGGAGCACAACAACGTTGCGATTCAGGGGCCGTGCGGCAGCGGTAGATGACGCACCCACCCTGCGCCCCGTTGTTCACGTTGGCTGCGGTTTTCCGTCGCCCAGAGGCTGTTGCAAAATCTCACGGGCCCGCCAGTCGGGGCGCTCGAGCCAAAGATGCAGGTTTCCTCCGAATATGAAGGAAAGCTGCCCCTCAAGCCCGACAACGCACGCCTGACCCGCAGGTTTCCTCCGAATACGGAGGAAACCTGCAGTGCGGCTGGCCCAAAGGCACCCACGGCCCGCGGCACTCAGCCATTCCTGGAGAGCCACTCCCATTGATTCTGCAACAGACTCTATGCGACGGAAAAGTGCGTCCAAGCTGCCGCCTTGCCCATCTGGGCTGCGGTTTTCGCACCGGATGCGACGGAAAGCTGGGTGTCAGCGCAAAGGCGGGCCGAAAAGATCGTGCCCGGCCATCACCCGAACGAAGAAGACTCCCGCTTCTCAACGTTGTGCTGCGCCAGGCCCTCAGGCGGTGAGGTGGGCGTGGAGGGCGGCGATCATGGGGGCGATGTCGGCGATGTGGGCCTGCTCACGGCAGGAGTGCATCGACAGGAGAGGGCTGCCGACGTCGACGGTGGCGATGCCCAGGCGCATCGCGGTCAGCGGGCCGATCGTGGAGCCGCAGGCCACATCCGCGCGGGAGACGAAATGCTGGAGCCCCACGCCGGCGTCGGCGCAGCGGGCCGCGAACCAGGCGCCAGAGGCCGCGTCGGTGGCGTAGGACTGGTTGGCGTTGGCCTTGAGGACCGGCCCGCCGCCGAAGCGGGGCTGGTGGGACGGCTCGTGGCGGTCGGCCCAGTTGGGATGCACCGCATGCGCCACATCGGCTGAGACCAGCCACGACCGCGCGATCGCGCGAGCCGCCGACTGCGGGTCGCGGTCGTCGGTGGCCGCCACCGCCCGGCGCAGCACGTCTTCCAGGAACGAGCCGCGCGCGCCCTCGGCGCTGCCGCTGCCGACCTCCTCGTGGTCGTTGAGCACGACCACCTGGGTGGCGTCAGAGATCTCCGCGCGGATCAGCGCGGCCGTGGCCGCGTGGCAGGAGGCGAGGTTGTCCAGCCGCGGGGCCAGCACCCACTCGCCGCCCGAGCCGCCCAACGCCGACGGCTGCGTGTCGGCGGTGACCAGATCATGGCCGAGCACCGCGTCGGCGGGCACCCCGGCCAGGTCGGCGAGCGCCTCGACCAGCCCCGGCTCGCCGTCGCCGTCCAGCCCCCACACCGGCACGAGGTGCGCCTGCGGGTTGGGCTTGAAGCCCTCGTCGCGGACCTCGCGGCTCAGATGGATCGCCAGCGACGGGATCCGCAGCGGCGCGCCGGGCAGCAGCACGAGCCGCATCAGCGGCGTCCCGTCGGGCCCGCGCACCGCGAGGCGCCCGGCCAGCGTGAGGTCGCGGTCCATCCACGTGTGATACAGAACACCGCCGTAGGGCTCGACCCCGATCAGCCGGTAGCCGGACCGCCGCACGTCCGGGCGCGGCCGGACCCGGAACGTCGGCGAGTCGGTGTGGCCGCCGACCAGGCGGAACCCGGCCGCGGCGGGCTCGGCGCGGCCGACGCGCAGCGCGGCGATCGAGCCGCCGTCGCGGACGACGTAGCGCAGGTCGCCCGGCGCCAGCTTCCACGCGTCGCGCTCGTCGAGCCGCGTGAAGCCGGCGGCCTCCAACCGCCGCGCGACCCAGGCGACCGCGTGGAAGGGGCTGGGCGACGCGTCGACGAACGAGCACAGATCGTGTTCCATCCATTACCTCGGGCCAGTGACTTAAGCTTCGCGCGGCGACTCTGAGCAGCGATAACGCGAGATCAAGGTATCAGCTGACCGCCAGAGTCACCGGTATTGCGGCTACACCTCGGCGAATGCCTCGTCGAGCAGGTGCGCGTGCTCCTGCTCGTGGGTCGTGTGCCGGCCGGTGGCCGGGCTCGGGCTCTCAGCGCGGCAGGCGTGGCGCAGGCTCAGCCCGGCCGGCAGGCGCAGCCGGTCACGCGCGAACACCCACGCGCCCATGTTCTCGGGCTCCTCCTGCACCCAGACCACGGCCCGCGCGCCAGGATAGCGGTCGAGCAGCTGCTCGCCGATCCGCGCGCCAGGCCACGGGTAGAGCTGCTCCACCCGCACCACCGCGACCGGCGCCCGGGCGGCGTCGCGGCGGGCGAGGAGGTCGTAGGCGATCTTGCCGCTGCACAGCAGGACACGGCGCACGTCCTCGGGCGCTGTGGGGTCGCCCAGCACCTCTTGGAACGATCCCGACGTGAACGCCTCGGCTGGGGACGCCGCCGCTTTCGCGCGCAGCATCCCCTTGGGGGTCATGACGATCAGCGGCCTGCGGACGTCGCGGCGCATCTGGCGGCGCAGCAGGTGGAAGAACTGCGCGGCGCTCGTGGGCTGGGCGACCTGGATGTTGTCCTGAGCGCACAGGGTGAGGAAGCGCTCCAGCCGGGCTGAGGAGTGCTCGGGCCCCTGGCCCTCGTAGCCGTGCGGAAGCAGCAGAACCAGGCCTGAGGTCTGACCCCACTTGTCCCGCGCGGCGACGACGAACTGGTCGACGATCACCTGCGCGCCGTTGACGAAGTCACCGAACTGCCCCTCCCAGCAGACCAGCGCGTCCTTGTTCGCCACCGAGTAGCCGTACTCGAACCCCATCGCCGCGAACTCCGACAGCGGCGAGTCGTAGATCATGAACGGCGCCTGCGCGGGATCGAGGTCCGCCAGCGGCACGTGCTCCGCTTCGGTGTGGTAGTCGATGAGCACCGCGTGGCGTTGGCTGAACGTCCCGCGCCGCGAGTCCTGGCCGGCCAGGCGCACGCCGACGCCCTCGAGCAGCAGCGAGCCGAACGCGAGCGCCTCCCCCATCGCCCAGTCGACCGCGCCGGCGTCGAGCATGCCCCGGCGGCGCGCCAGCGCCTTGGCGAGCTTCGGGTGCACCGTGAACCCGTCGGGCCAGCTCGTCACCGCCCGCAGGATGCGGTCGAGGACAGGCCGCTCGACACCGGTGTCCACCGGCGGCGCGACGTCGGCGGTCCGAGGCGCCCGCGCCCCCGCGGGAGGGGGCGGCGCGGACTCGCGGGTCTCGCGCAGCGCCTGCTCCAGCTGCTCGCGGAAGTCCGCGAGCGCCGCCTCGGCCTCCTCGCCGGACAGGTCGCCGCGGGTCACCAGCTCCTCGGTGTACAGGGTGCGGATGCCGGGCCGCTTCTCGATGGCCGCGTACATGATCGGCTGGGTGTAACTGGGCTCGTCCGTCTCGTTGTGGCCCCACCGCCGGTAGCAGATCATGTCGACGACGACGTCCTTGGCGAACTGCTGGCGGAAGTCCAGCGCCAGGCGCATCACCCGCACGCACGCCTCCGGGTCGTCGCCGTTGACGTGGAGGATCGGCGCCTGCACCATCTTCGCGACGTCGGTGGCGTACTGGCTGGACCGGCCCTGATGCGGGGCGGTCGTGAACCCGAGCTGGTTGTTGATCACCAGGTGCACGGTGCCGCCGGTGCGGTAGCCGCGGAGCTGGCTGAGGGCGAGCGTCTCGGCGACCACGCCCTGCCCGGCGAACGCGGCGTCGCCGTGAATCAGGATGGGCAGGACCGCGCCGGGCCGCTGATCCAGCAGCGCCCGCGCCATGCCGACCACGACCGGGTTCACCGATTCGAGGTGGCTGGGGTTGGACGCCAGCTCGACGGCGACCTCCCGGCCGTCGGGTGTGTGGTGCACGCCCTTGGCGCCCAGGTGGTACTTCACATCGCCTGAGCCCTGCACCGAGTTCGGGTCCAGCTCGCCCTCGAACTGGGCGAAGATCGCCTGAGGCGTCTTGCCGATGATGTTCGCCAGGACGTTGAGGCGGCCGCGGTGGGCCATGCCCATGACCACGTGGGTGATGCCGTGGCCGGCGGCGGCGTTGAGCAGCGCGTCGAGCATCGGGATCACCGACTCGGCGCCCTCCAGGCTGAACCGCTTGTGCCCGATGTACTTGGTGTGCAGGAAGCGCTCGAAGGCCTCGGCGGTGTTCAGGCGCCCAAGGATGTGCCGCTGCTCGTCCGGTTTGGGCGGTGTGGGCGTGATCTCGGCCCGGTCCTGGATCCAACGCTTCTGGTCGGGCTCTTGGATGTGCATGTACTCGATGCCGACCGTGCGGCAGTACGCGTCGCGCAGCACGCCGAGGATGTCCCGCAGCGCCATCCGGTCCGTGCCCGCCCGCCAGTCCGTGGCGAACTCGCGGTCCAGGTCCCAGATCGTCAGCCCGTAGGTGTGCGGGTCCAGCTCCTGATGCAGCGGCGTGTAGGTGTGCGCCAGCGGGTTCAGGTTGGCGAGCAGGTGGCCGCGCACCCGGTAGGCGTTGGTCAGCCGGCCGACCGCGACCTGCTTCGCCATACGCCCGCCGCTGGAGTCGGGATGCCACCGGACCGGCGCGTACGGCATCCGCAGGCTGGTGAAGATCTCGTCGTAGAAGTCGTGCTCGCCGAGCAGCAGCTCGTGGATGACCTTCAGGAACAGCCCGCTCTCGGCGCCCTGGATCACCCGGTGGTCATAGGTCGACGTGAGGGTCACGACCTTGCCGACGCCGATCTCGGCCAACCGCCGTGGGTCCGCCCCCTGATACTCAGCGGGGTAGTCGATCGCGCCGACGCCGACGATGACGCTCTGGCCCGGCATCAGCCGCGGGACGCTGCCGACGGTGCCGACCGTGCCCGGGTTCGTCAGCGTGGCCGTGGTCCCGGCGAACAGCCCGGCGTCCAGCCTGCCCTCCCGGACCCGGCGGATGACCTCCTCGTAGGCTCGCCAGAACCCGGCGAAGTCCATCGTGTCGGCCTGCTTGATGTTCGGAACCAGCAGCGTCCGGCCGCCCTTGCGCTCCACGTCGATGGCCAGGCCGAGGTTGACGTGCGCTGGCCGCAGCACGTACGCCTCGCCGCCCGCCTCGTGGTAGCTCGACGTCATCACCGGCATCCGCGCCAGCCCCTGCACGACCGCCCAGCCGAGCAGGTGCGTGAACGAGACCCTGCCGCCGCGGGTGCGGGCGAGCTGGTTGTTCGCCACGCGGCGGTTCACCTCCAGCAGCTTGGCTGGGATGACGCGGATCGACGTCGCGGTCGGCATCACGAGCGAGGCGGCCATGTTCCTCGCGATCGCCTGCTGCCCTCCCCGCAGCGGCGTGGCGCCCTCGGGGATGGGGTCGTCGTCCCCGGGCGGCGGTGGCGCCTCGCGCCGCGGCGGCTGCCCCCCGGGCGGCCGATAGTCCGAGAAGAACTCCCTCCAGGACTCACCGACGGAGTCGGGATCTGACAGGTAATCGCGGTACATCTCCTCCACGACCCACGCGTTCGCCCCGAACTGCCGTCCCGTGCTCTCCGCCATGCGTCACTCCATTGTTCAGCGTGCCTTCCGATGCTAACGCGGCGCTGCCCTCACCGGTCAGGTTTCGCCTGTGCCCCCGCTCGGAAATGCTCAGGTGGTACTCAGCGGAGACGGGTGAGCATGATGGCAGTCCAAGCGCAGCAGCCGACGCAGATCCCATGGGCCGGTTGGAGGGACATCCTCTCCCGCACGCTGCGGGAGACCCGAGACGACCAGGTGGCGCTGCTGGCGGCGGGAGTGGCCTTCTACGCCATGCTGGGGCTGTTCCCCTCGCTGATCGCGCTGGTCGCCGTCTACGGGCTGGTCGCCGACCCGGTCCAGATCGAGGCCCAGCTAGAGTCGTTCAGCGCCGCCCTGCCCCCCGCCGCCGCCGCGCTGGTGACCGACCAGATCGCCGGCGCCACCAGCCGCGCCGGGACAGGCCTGACCGTCGGGCTGGTCCTGAGCCTGGCGGGCGTGCTGTGGAGCGCCTCGGGAGGGGTGGGGGGGCTGATCACGGGCATCAACCTGGCCTACGACGAGGACGAGACCCGCGGCTTCCTGAAACGCCGCGGCGTGGCGCTGCTGCTGACGATCAGCGCGATCGTGCTGGCGATCGTGGTGATCGTGCTGCTGGCCGTGGTGCCGGCCGTTCTGGCCGTGGTCGGCCTTGGCGGGGTGGCGGAGGCCGCGATCGCCCTGCTGCGCTGGCCGCTGCTGGCGGTGCTGGTGATGGGGGCGCTGGCGGTGCTCTACCGCTACGCGCCCAACCGCAGCCGGGCGCGCTTCTCATGGGTCAGCCCCGGCGCCCTGGCCGCGACCGTGCTGTGGCTGGCCGGCTCCGCCGCGTTCGGGGTGTACGTGGCCAACTTCGGTGACTATGACCGGATATACGGCGCGCTCGGCGGGGTGATCGTGCTGCTGCTGTGGCTGTTTCTGACCGCCTTCGCCGTGCTGTTCGGCGCCGAGCTGAACGCCGAGACCGAGCGCCAGACCTATCGCGACAGCACCACTGGACCGGCCAAGCCGATGGGCGAACGCGGCGCCTACGCGGCCGACACCGTCGCCGACTCCACCGGCTAACGTGACGCCGGCAGGGCGGGCTCGATCAGCGTCTCCACGTCGCCACTGGGTCCGACGAGGAACACGCCCACGCCCAGCCGCCGCAGCGACCGCTCGGTCTGGGCGATCAGCGAGCGGTACGTCCGCTGCTCGGGGAACGCGAGCGCGATCTCGACGTCGGGCCGGGCGTGGCCCAGCAGCAGGACCGTGAGCACCGCGTCGGCGTACCACTGGCGCACCTGGGTCGCCGACCTCGTCGGCTTCGGCAGCCCGGCCTTCGGGCCCTGCGTGTAGATGCTCGACGGGTATCCCTTCACCTCCAGCATGAGCACGCGCTCGCCCTGCTCGGCGACGAGATCGGCAGCCGCGCCGGTCGCCCCCACCCGCCAGCCCCGCCGCTCCAGATGCCGGGCCACCGCCCCGCCGACGCTGCCCTCCTCGAACCAGTCCTGCCCCATACCGGCCACCGTAGTGGCCCTCATCGCGCCACGCCCGGCGAAGCCTTCGTGGAGCATCGGCGACGTATACGTCGGGTGAGTAGCCGGGGGGAGTCTCACCCCGGCTCTCGCAGAGTGAAGACGTGAGCCTCTCGGCTCATCCGGCTCCCATTACCCTGCCTTGTACGGTGGCGCCAGCCGCCAGTGGACGAACAGGTCCGGCTGCGATCTTGCGATCCCAGCCAGCATGTTCGCCGCTTTGCGGCGGCTGCGGCGCAACCGCTTGAATTTCCGCATAGCCCAGCGGACCAGATAATCGTTGATCCGCTCCAACACGGCCCTGATCAGCCGCGAGCGGTAGAAACGCCCGTAATAGCCGATCCAGCCGCGCACGATCGGGTTGATGGCCGCCGCGATGTCGGACAGGTCCCTATTGGTCCACAGGTGCAGCCGCCACTGTCTGATCTGCTCCCGTTTGG
>JBOGEA010000159.1:0-12939 GCA_050743205.1 Egibacteraceae bacterium
CCTCATCCGGACCGCCGAGGCCCGCATCGCCGCCCGCGAGGATGAGATCGGCGCTTGGGGCCGACAGATGAGCGACTACGACGACGCGGCCGACGCCCAACGCGCGTCACAGACGGCGTGATGAGCGGGGGACGAATGGGCGCCTGGGGCCGATAGCTGAGCGACTACGACGACGCGGCCGATGCCGCCCGCCGCGCCTCACAGACGGCGCGGCCATGAGCCGAGGGCGGGTCGTGGCGTGGGGCCGACAGCTGCGCGCGTATGACGACGCGGCCGACGCCGCCCAACGCGCGTCCTACGGCGCACAGCCATGAGCGCCCACCATGACACGGCCGACGCCACCCGCCGCGCCTCACAGAAGGCGTGGCCATGAGCCAAGGGCGGGTCGCGGCTGAGCCTGAGCGGCTGGAGGCCTACACCGACGCCACCCAGGCCGTGCTGGGCCTCACCCGCGACTCCCTCGATGACTACAGGGTGGCGGTGAGGGCGTTTCTGTCGGCACAGCCCAACGACTTCGGCGTCAGCGGGGTGGCCGACCACAGCGTGCGGCTGAACGCCGTCCTGGACGGGCTGGCCGAGTTGGACGCCAAGCCGGCCGCGTTCGCGTTCGCGCTACGCGAGCTGGACCGCTCCGCCGCCCAGGCGCTGTCCACCACCGACACGGCCCTGTTCGACGCGCTGACTCAGGCGCGCATGGCGATGCCGCTGGCCGCGTCCGAGGATGTCTACCGGCGCGCTGTCCAGGTGCTGGCCGCAGTGAGCGGCGAGTCCTCGCTTGCCATCTTGCTGGCCCACTTCGACAGGTTCGACATCGCCGCTGAGGGTGGGGGTCTTGACGGGAGGATCTCGCAGGCCGACCTAGAGGCGATCCGTGACGACGGCTCACTGCCCCAGGACATGAGGGACGCCGCCCGCCACCTGCTCGACAGCCCCACGCTGCGCAAGCTGGCGACCGGGGGCGGCGCGTACCTGACCCGTGAGGGCATCACCGCGCTCATTGACATGAACCGGAGGCTGCGAACCGTCGACCAGCACTTCCCGCTGCTCGACACGGCAGCCAAAGGCGGCGATCCCGACGGGTTCGTGTCGCTTGGCGACCTTGAGGCGGCGGCCGGCAACCCATCGCTGCCCGCCGACGCACGCGAAGCGGCGCAGTGGCTGCTCGACCACCCCGAGCAGCTCGGGCTGCTCGGGACATACAGCCAGATCAAAGAGCTCGGTGGGGCGCCCGTTCCTATCCCGTACACCCCTGGCGGGTTCTCGCGCCAGGACCTGATCGGGCGCGTCATCGACGGTCAGGTCTACGGCGATGACCCCGAGGCGGCCGAGAGGTTCGTGAACAGCCTGCCGGTCGCCGACGACGGGCGGCCCGGGCTGCCGATCTGGCTGGGTTCAAAGCCCTGGCCAACGCCGCCCTCACCGCCGCCAACGGCGATCTCACCGAGTACCACTCGGTGATCGCCCACCTGCCTGAGACTAAAGACGCCATCCGCAACGAGCTGATCACCGCCTACTACAACATGATGGCCGGGCGGGTCGACGGGATCCTCGCGGGCGGCAAGGCCGGCGACCCCACCGCCCCCGGTCATCCTGGAGCCAACTGGTTCACTTACGGCCAGTGGGCGTCGGACGGGGTCCACGAGGTCATCAACGGGAACCTGTCGGCGCTGCTCAGCATGGACGACCGCCAGCACGCGGCCGACGGCAACCAGTGGATCTTCAACGACGTCGGCGGCCGGTTCGCCGCCTTCGTCGAGCTGCACGAGAAGAACGGGAACAACCCGAGCGCCGCGCAGCTCGAGGCGTTCTTCCGGGACAACTTCCGCGACGGCGACCGCGAGCTGCGCACCGGGTTCACCGCCTACCTGGCGGCCATGCGGGAGCCCGACCCGGTCAGACGCCAGGCGTTGGCGTTCCAGGCCAATATCCTCCTGACGGCCCACGAGCAGGCCGGCGTGCAGCCGTACGTGGAGGGCATCGGCAAGCCGCTCGTCCCCGACGAGTGGGAGGCCGCATGGGTCGATCTGCAGATCGGGGAGCATCGCCTCGACCTGGACAGAGACATCCCCGCTCTCGCTGGCGCGAACAACCAGATCGCGGGGATGAAGCTTCTCGATCTCGACGTTGGAGGGAAGCGACCGGTTGATTTCTCCCAGCGTGGCCTGATGTTCGCGCCCGATCCAGGCCCGGGCGCGCCCGGCGCCATCCGCTTGGGCGACATCTCCGGCATCGAAGGGCTCTCGCCCTCGTCCGCCACCTGGCACCGCGAGGGCGCTGAGACGTTCGAGCCTGTGATCCCTCTCCTGCTGTACAAGAAGGTGCTGGCCGATCCCGACGGGCTCGCGGGCTCAGGGGCGACCGCTTGGACCGACTACAATGAGAGGATGTGGGCGATCCTCAAGCTCTACGAGCAGACGCATACCGACCCAACCGTGTTTCCCGGTCCGAAAGGCTTGTCGTTCGACGACTACGGCTGGCTGGAGTCCGGCGCCCAGCCGCCGAGATGACTCAACACCGCCATCCCAGCCGCGCCGTGATTGTGGCTATCCTTGCCGGCATGACCATCGGCGCTGGTGCATGCGGTGGGGATCCCCACGATTCGGAGATCGTGGCCACCATCGAAGGAGTGTGGCGGGCGGCCGGGATTGATCCGGGCGACGCCTACCTCCGCAGCTACCAGCGCCACACCCGCGAGAACACGAGAGCTTGCGAGCACCTGCCCACGGACGATCGCTGGTTCGCCGACCGCCTCGGCCTGCTGCCCAGCAACATCGCCCCCCAGGACCAGATCTACGATGGCGCGCTCGCCTACCTTGAGCGCGAGGGCTTCACCGTAGAGCGCTACGAGGCCCGGCATCCTGAGGTGGACCGGCCGGCGCTGCGGGCGGTGAGGGCCGACCTCGCCGTGCTGGTCACGGTCGCCGAGGATGGCAACACGGCCCTGGACGTCAGCGCTGGCCCATGCGCGGTCCAACTCTCGACGTTCTCAGAGGAGATGTACCAGCGGGTCGACTGATCAGCACAGACCAGCCGGGTGGGCTGTATTGGCGCTCAGGGATTCATGTCAACGTCGGGGCACGGTGGAGAAGACCTGTGATACGGCTGGGGCGATGTCCCAGCGACACAGTCCCAGCCGCGCCATGCTCGCGGGCGTCCTCGCCGCCATCGCGATCGACGCTGGCGCATGCGGCGGGAATTCCCACGATTCGGAGATCGTGGCCACCATCGAAGCGGTGTGGCGGGCGGCCGGAGGCACTCCGGCGTCTGCCGCCCGCGCCTGGCCGCGCAGGTGGAAGGCATCCAGGACCGGCCCGAACTCCTCGATACCCGTTCGTGCTCAGCGGAGGGCTGGGACGCCGCGCGGGCGGGCTGTCCCGGCACCGCGCTGAAGGTGGTCAAGGATCTCTGGGTGTTCCCAGAGCATGTCGAGGACACCGCAAAGCTTCGCGAAGAGGCGTACGCGGCACTCCAGCGGTCCTTGCCGCGGCGCATGCTGGCGCTGGCGCTGGCCGCCGAGCCGCGAGCGGACGGCATCGGCTGTCCAAGCCTGAGGCGGCGGGCATCACAATGGGGTGCAGACTTGAGACGAGGAGAGGGCCATACCGCCCGCGACCGCCCGCAGCTGATGAGGACCTGCTCGGGGCACTCGTCCGCGAAGGCCTTGAACGAGCTATACCGCCGGAACCTCGCGAAGGGGCAGGCGGACCTGTCAGTGGCCTTCGACCTACCCCACCCAGAGGGGGTATGACGCGGACCACGGCTCGCGCGGCGAGGTCTGGAAGGTCGGCGTGCCTGTCTGCTCGATCGAGGACATGCGGGCGCTGTTCGACGGGATCCCGCTGGGCGAGATGAACACGCCGATGACGATCAACGCGACAGCGGCGTGGCTGCTGGCCCTCTACGCCGCGGTCGCCACCGAGCGGGACGCGGCGCCCACCGCGCTGGCCGGCACCGGGCACGCCGTCCACACCTGTCTCTGCAAGGTATGCGTTGGACCCCAGCGGTGTAGCCCTCGAGGATCGTCCTGCTGTCGAGGCCAGGCGGGGTAGCTGCTCGCGAGCGCGTGCCATGACCCGAGGCTGACCTAGCCCAGACCGAGGGGCGGCGGGCCCCTGCCCGGCTGCTGCTCAGCTGAGGGCCAAGCCACCCCGCCGCCCAGGCCGGAGCGGTCCCCGCGCTGGCCTGACGGCCCAAGCCAGCCGAACCGAAGACGTCTCGACCACCCGCCCGGCGTCGCCGGGCCGTCTGACGTGGCCAGACATCGCCCCAACCCCGCCCCAGGCCCGTCCCGACCGGCATCCAAGCTGCCGCCTTGCCCACCTGGGCTGCGGCTGGGATGAAAATAGGCCAAAGGAGCGAACTACAACATGGCCGCAGCGCCGCTGCGCTCGGCTGCGGCCATTTTCATGCGCCCACGGGTGGGCCGCAAGGCCCATGGGATGCTTTCCGTCGGATGCGGCGGAATGCTGTACCTGAGCTGGCGAGGTCCGGGCCCTGGCTGGGGGCTATGCGTTGCGGGTTTCGCTGGGCGCTCCAAGTGAGGCGGGGAGCAGGCCGCCGGGGCCCTGGGGGTGGGAGCGGGGGCGGGGGCGGGGAGGCGCGGGGGCGTACCCTCGGGGCCCCTGTCGGGGGCTTTCCGTTGGGGCCGCCAGCAGGGGCAGGGAGCGGCGCCGGGAGGGGGCCTGGCTGGCCACGTACCGCTGTTCCTTGCACACGGTCTTGATGAGCCAGATGGCGCTGAGCAGCAGGGCGGTGAGTTGGACGGCTCGCGCGGGGGTGGCGGTGAGGATTCCGAGACGCGTGAAGAATGCCGGGGCGGCGAAGAAGTAATAGAGATTCAGCGTCAGCGCCCCGTACAGCGCCGGCAGGATCCCCAGCCGCCGCACCCCCAGCACCGCGTCGAGGGTGAAGAACGAGCCCGCGCTCGCCATCATCGCCAGGCCCAGCAGCCCGAACGAGCGCAGCAGCGAGATCTCCGGTGGAGCGGGGACCAGGAAGAACCACAGCGTCAGGCCCGGGAAGGCGCCCGCGAACAGCCGGCGGCGCAGCGCGTGCACGCGGTCGGCGCTGTACTGCTCGCTCAGGTAGGCGGTCTGCGGGTTGAAGTCGAGGCAGTGTTTGGCGCATCCGACGCATGACTCGCAGTGGCTGTTGCGGACGGACACCAGCGGGGTCTGGCCGTAGAGGCGCTCGACGGGGACCATCGGGCACAGCGTGGTGCACCAGCCACCCTTGCCCTTGACGCGCGCGCCGCCGATCAGCGCGAGGGCGAACACGGTCCCCAGCAGCCCGGCCAGGGCGGGGCCGCTGGTGTCGAACAGGACTTTCCGGGTCGCGATGATCGCCACGAACAGGCCGGTGCCGATGAGGGTGCCGTGCCGCTGGACCCACCCAGGCACCGGCCGGGCCTTCGTGAGCCGGAGCAGCCGCGGTGTCTGGTTCATGGCCGCGATCGGGCAGATGTTGCGCCACAGCCCGGGCGCCACCAGGAGCAGCAGTGGCAGCAGCGGGACGAACAGGTCCCAGAACAGGAACAGCCCGACCCTGGGCAGGACGACCAGCACGATGCACAGCTCCAGCGCCGCGACGACCGTCAGCAGCCGCGCGATGCCCCAGACGCGCTGCGACACTTTGGCCCGCACCTGGTTGTAGTTGGGAAACACACGCAGCCGTACATCGGTCGTCGTCATGTGGTCACCGCCGCCTTCCCGCTGTGTCCGGTCCCGCCAGGGATCCGCTTGCCAGGGTCTTACGGATGCGTCCCAAGGATTCGGCGCGCAGCTCTGTCACATCGTCGGTTTCGAACGCTGCGAGAAGGGTGGCGAATACGGGCCAAGACGACCGCCCCGACGTTACAGCGTTGCTGGTCAGAGGCTTGCGCGACCGTCTTCGCGATGTCTTCGCCCACTCTCCTGAGCGTTGCTCCTTGCGATGCGGGATTCAGCTGCACCCATCGGTCCAGGGAGCGTTCCGCTTGGACCATCAGGTCGCCCAACCGTACAGGGCAGTGTCCGGATGGAGGGGACGCCAGTGCGGATAGCGCGGTGCGCCAGCGGGGATCGCGCGGTTGTCGCTTCTCGCGCGCGGGCCACCCCGAGCTGCTATGCTCATGTCCGTACGTGCGTTCGATGAAGGGGGAGTTCATGCGCGTGCTCGGGGTCGACCCAGGGCTGTCCCGGTGCGGTGTCGGGGTGGTCGCCGGTTCGGCGCAGCGTCCCGTCATGGTCCGGGCTGGCGTCATCCGCACGCCCCCGGGCGATCCCGTGCCCCAGCGGCTGGCGCGGCTGCACGCCGAGCTGACGCGCCTGCTGGCGGACATGGAGCCTGACGCGGTCGCCGTCGAGCGAGTGCTGTTCAACAGCAACGTCCGGACGGCGATGGGGGTGGGGCAGGCGGCCGGCATCGTCCTGCTGTGCGCGGCGCAGGCCGGAATCACTGCGGTCGAGTACACGCCGACGCAGGTCAAAGCGACCGTGACGGGCAGCGGAGCCGCCGACAAAGACCAGGTCGCCTACATGGTGAAGGCCCAGCTCAAGCTCACCGAGGCGCCCTCGCCGCCGGACGCGGCGGACGCCCTGGCCCTGGCGCTGTGCCATCTGCAGCGCGGCGGGCGGCCTACCGCCTCAGGCGAGATCAGCCCGCGACTGGCCGCCGCGCTGGCCGGCGCTGGCCCCGGAGCCCAGGTGATGCCCCGGCACGCGGGGCCGCCCCGATGATCGCGCTGCTGCGGGGGCGGGTCGTGGCCGGCAGCCCCGGCGAGTTGGTGCTCGACGTCGGCGGGGTCGGCTACCGGGTGCGGGTCCCGGTGGGTACGGTGGTGGGGCCGGTGGGCGCCGAGGTCATGCTCCACACGCATCTCGCCGTCCGCGAGGACGCGCTCGACCTCTACGGGTTCGCGCAGGCCGCGGCACGTGACCTGTTCTTGACGCTGCTGTCGGTGACCGGGGTCGGCCCCAAGCTCGCCCTTGCCGCCCTGGGGGCGCTCGGGGCCGACGGGTTGCGGCGGGCGGTGGTGACGGAGGACGTCAAGGCGCTCACGGTCATCCCCGGCGTGGGCCGCAAAGGCGCGCAGCGCATGATCCTGGAGCTGCGCGAGCGGCTCGGCGCGGAGTCTGGGGACGCCCTCCCAGGCGACGGCGACCTCACCGGCCCAGCCAACGGCGTCAGAGGCGAGGTCCGCCAGGCGCTGCTCGCTCTGGGCTACACCGCCGCTGAGGCGCAGCAGGCGATCGCCGCCCTGCCCGACGACCCGGACGCCCCCCCGGAAGCGCTGCTGCGCACCGCTCTGCGGGCGCTCGGGACGAAGGGATAAGGGATGGACGAGGTCCTGTCAGCCACGCTCGTGTCGGGGGACGCCGAGCTGGAGGCCAGCCTGCGACCGCGGCGCTTGAGCGAGTTCGTGGGCCAGGCGCGGGTCAAGGAGCAGCTGGATCTGGTCCTGCAGGGGGCGCGAGGCCGAGGCAAGCCGGTCGACCATCTGCTGTTCAGCGGCCCGCCCGGGCTGGGCAAGACCTCTCTGGCCAACATCGTGGCCGCGGAGATGGACGCGAGCCTGCGGGCGACCAGCGGGCCGGCGATCGAGCGGCCGGGGGACCTGGCCGCGATCCTGTCCAACCTTGAGGCCGGGGACGTGCTGTTCATCGACGAGATCCATCGCCTGCCCCGCGCGGTGGAGGAGATCCTGTACCCGGCGATGGAGGACTTCACGCTGGACATCGTCGTGGGCAAGGGGCCGGGGGCCAAGGCGCTGCGGCTGCCGCTGCCCGAGTTCACGCTGGTCGGGGCCACGACGCGTACGGGGCTGGTGACGGGTCCCCTGCGCGACCGGTTCGGGTTCGCCGCCCGCTTGGACTTCTACCAGGTCGACGAGCTGGTCGGCATCATCCGCCGGAGCGCCGGCATCCTCGGCATCGGCATGGACGATGCCGGCGCGGGCGAGGTCGCCGCCCGCAGCCGCGGGACGCCGCGGATCGCCAACCGGCTGCTCAAGCGTGTCCGTGACTACGCCGAGGTGCGAGCCGACGGAGTCGTGACCGCGCAGGTCGCGCGTGCCGCCCTGGAGCTGTTCGAGGTCGACTCCCGCGGCTTGGACAAGCTCGACCGCTGGGTGCTGCTCGCCCTGTGCCGGGACTTCGGCGGGGGACCGGTCGGCCTGTCGACCCTATCGGTGGCCGTGGGGGAGGAGTCCGACACCGTCGAGGACGTCGTCGAGCCGTTCCTCATCCAACAGGGCATGCTCGCCCGCACTCCCCGCGGCCGGATCGCGACCGATGGCGCGTTCGCCCACTTGGGGCTGCCCCTGCCGCCATCACGGCTCTCCGCCGCCACGCTCTTCGAGGGGTGAGGGCGGGTGCTATCGTGGATCGCCGTTCGGGGACAAACGCGGCGGCTGGCGCCGGTGTCAATTGCACCCACGTTTCGAAAGCATGTACCTCATGAATTTCTTATTCTCGATCCTTGCCCAGGCGCAGCCTGCGCCTGGCCGTGGCGGTCTGGTGTCGCTGCTCCCGTTCGTGGCCATCGCGGTCGTCTTCTACTTCCTGATCGTGCGGCCGCAGCGGACCCGCGCGCAGCAGCAGCGCAGGCTCGTCGACTCGCTGGGCAGCGGTGACCGAGTCGTCACGATCGGCGGGCTGCATGGGACGATCCAGAGCGTCGACGAGGACACGGTGCAGCTGGAGTTGGCACCCAACGTGGTCGTGACATTCGCGAAGCAGGCAATCGCCCGGCGAATGGTCGACGATGACGACGACAGCGACGCTGACGACAGCGATCTCGAGCAGGCAGAGAGCGACTGAGCGCCCGATGGACCGCATGAGCCGTGGCGACGGGCGTCGCAGGGGGCCGGGGGGAGTCCCCCAGAATGTGGGGCCGGAGGGCGTGCCCCAGAGCGCGGGGCCGGGGGCCGCGCCCCAGAGGGCCGGGCCGGGGGCCGCGCCCCAGAGGGCCGGGCCGGGGGGAGTGCCCGTGGGGGGGCGCACCGCGACGGGCGAAGAGCGCGCGCCGCCGGCGCAGGTGACGGGCCGCGTCCGCATCCCGCTTTTGGAGCAGGTGCGCGCGAGCGAGCGCATCACGGCCTTCATCCTGGCGGCTGATGAGTTCCTGGGGGCGCAGGGCTATACCGAGCACGGGCTGCGCCACGCGAACCTGGTGGGCCACATCGCGTTCAACGTGATGACGCACCTGGGGCATGAGCCGCGCGTCGCCGAGCTGGCCGCTGTGGCCGGGTACCTCCATGACGTCGGCAACGTCGTCAGCCGCGCGTACCACGGCCAGATGTCCGCGGTGCTGGCGTACGACCTGCTGAAAGAGCTGGACGTCCCCCCGCGGGACATCGCGCAGGTGCTCGCCGCCGTCGGCAACCACGAGGAGCAGTACGGCGACTCGGTGTCCCTGGTCAGCGCGGCCGTCATCTTGGCGGACAAATCGGACGTGCACCGCAGCCGCGTGCGGAAAGACGCCTGCATCGAGATGGACATCCACGATCGGGTGAACCACGCGGTTGAGGCGTCGTTCCTGCGGGTGGATCCCCAGGCGGCGACGCTGACGTTGGAGTTGTCGATCGACACGTCCATCAGCCAGGTCCTGGAGTATTTCGAGATCTTCCTGGAGCGGATGATCATGTGCCGCCGCGCGGCCCGGACGCTGGGGTGCGACTTCAGGATCACCGTCAACGGGGTGCACATCCTCTGAGCGAGCGTCACGGAGAGCAGCGACATGAGCAAAGGCAGGGGCAAGGGAAAGCTCGTCGCGCTGCTCCTCGCCGTGCTGGCGGTGGTCGGCGCGCTGTGGGGGACGATTCTCGGTCTCGGCCTGGAGCCTCAGCTGGGCCTCGACCTGCAGGGTGGGGTCAGCGCGATCCTGTCCCCCGCGCCCGGGCAGGGCCCGGTCGACCAGGAGGTACTGGACCAGACGGTCGCCAACATCCGCCAGCGCGTCGACGCCCTCGGTGTGGCCGAGCCCGACATCACCCGTCAGGGCGACAACATTCAGGTGCAGCTTCCTGGCATCGCCGACCAGCAGCAGGCGCGCGCCGTCATCGGGCGGACCGCCCAGCTGCAGTTCCGGCCCGTGCTCGAGTCGCTCCCGCCTGCCGCCCTGGACCCGGCAGAAGGGGCGGGCACGGCGCCGGCATGCGAGACGTCGGGGGGCGTGCCGCCCCCCGACCAAGAGGTCGTCCTCTGCCTGCAGCCGGATCCCGAGCCTGGCCAGGCCGAGACGGCCGTGCCACGCGAGGCGTGGACCCGGTTGCGGCTCGGGCCGGCGGAGGTGGTGGGCTCGGACATCGCTGACGCGCAGGCCATCCCAGAGCAGGGGGGCTTTGGAACCTGGGTCGTTCAGCTGGACCTGACGGATGAGGGCGTCGGGAAGTTCCAGGAGGTGACGGGCCGGCTGGCCTGCCAGCCCTTCGGCAGCCTCACCCGCGAACTCGGGATCGTGCTCGACGATGTCGTGGTGTCCGACCCGCCGGTGGGTTCGGGAGTCCTGTGCAATCAAGGAATCGGCCAGCAGGCGATCATCACGGTGGGCGGCGGTCCGGCCGAGGCGAAGAGCCTGGCCGCGATCCTCCGCGCTGGCGCGCTGCCGATCCAATTGGACTTCAGCACGTTCCAGTCGGTGTCGCCGACGCTGGGGCGCAGCTCGCTGCGGGCCGGCCTGCTGGCGGGCGCGATCGGCCTGGCGCTCGTCGCGGGGTACCTGATCCTGCTGTACCGCGGCATCGGCCTCGCCGCCGTCACAGAGCTGGGCGTCTTCGGGCTGATCGTCTACGGCACCGTGATCGTGCTCGGCCACCTCGCCGGCTTCACGCTGACGCTGGCTGGGATCGCCGGGATCATCGTCTCCATCGGCATCGCCGCAGACTCGTCGATCATCTACCGCGAACGCTACCGTGACGAGATACGTGCCGGCCGCACGGTCCGGACCGCCGCCGACACCGCGTTCAGCCGCGCGCTGCGCACGAACCTGACGGGCAACACCGTGTCGTTCCTGGGCGCCGCGGTGCTTTACTGGCTGGCGATCGGCCCGGTGCGGGGGTTCGCGTTCACCCTGGGCCTCGCGACGCTGGTCGACACGCTGGTGTTCGCGACCTACACCCGATCGGTGTTCGGCCTGATCTCCCGCAGCCCACGACTTGCGGCCTCGCCGTTGGTGGGGCTGCGGGCCGGCGTCGCCGCGGCGTCGCCGGACGCGAGGCGAGCTCCCAAGCTTGAGAAGGCGTGACGATGGCTGATCTGGGCGTCAAGGACAGCGCACTCAACCGGCTGCTGACCGGGCGCAGCGCGATCGACTTCATCGGCCGGTCGGCGCTGTGGCTGCGGCTGGCCGTCGCGGTCGTCGCGGTCTGCGTCGGCGCGCTCGCCCTGCGCGGCCTGAACTTCGGCATCGAGTTCACCGGCGGCAGCGCGTTCAGGGTCGACAGCGCGACCACGGCGTTCACCGCTGACGACCTCAGCCAGGCGCTGGAGGGCCTGGGCCTGACAGGCACGATCGTCCAGATCGTCGAGGGTGGGCAGGGCGCGATCATCAATACGCCAGCGGTCGCGGAGGTCGAGGGCCTGACCGAGACTGACGTGGCGGCGGCGGTCTCCCGCGTCACCGGCGACGAGCAGATCGAGGTCGACAGCGTGGGCCCGCGCTGGGGAGCGCAGGTCACGGGCCAGGCGATCCGTGCGCTGGTGGTGTTCCTTGCGCTGGTCGTGGCGTACATCTCGTTCCGGTTCGAGTGGCGGATGGCGATCGCCGCCGTCGTGACGCTGCTGCACGACGTGCTCGTCACCGTGGGGGTCTACTCGCTGGTCGGGTTCGAGGTGACCCCCGCGTCGATCATCGCGTTCCTCACGATCCTGGGATACTCGCTGTACGACACGGTCATCGTCTTCGACCGGGTGGTCGAGGACACGGCCGGCCTGTCCGCGGTCTCCACCGTGACCTACGGCGAGGCCTCGAACCGAGCCCTCAACGAGGTCCTCGTACGCTCGCTGTCCACCTCCGTCACCTCGATCCTGCCGGTCGGCTCGCTGCTGTTCATCGGTGCCACCCTGCTGGGGGCGGACACGCTGAGGGACCTCGCGCTGGCGCTGTTCGTCGGCATGGCGGTCGGCAGCTACTCGTCGATCACCGTTGCCACCCCGTTCCTGGTGTGGCTCAAAGAGCGGGAACCCCGGTACGCCGAGCTGAAGCAGCGGGTGCTCTCACGCCGCCGCGGCGACCCCCCGCCGAAGCCGACACCGAGGCGCAGTGTGGGCAAGACCGGATCGCGGAGACGCTGACGTTGCTGTGGGTGGCGCCTCCGGCGAAGCTGCCCGCTGACCTGAGCAGGGAGCGGAGTCGATCGAAGTTCGGGACATTTCAGGAAAGCGGTTGACGTGGCTCGTGCGGTGTCTGACTCTGTCCTGTTCGCCGTCGAGATCCATGCGCAGCATTCGCCGCGAGGCGCTGTGGACTGGCGCGCAGACGGGCGAGGTTGTGAGTCCTGACCGCCGGATCCGGCGGTTACCACTCACAACCTCGCCCCAGCCGTCCCACCTACCACCACCGAGCCGCAGCGCAGGATTTGTCCCACTCCTTCAACGGCGAACACCCAGGCCAACCCCTGCCGACGGCCCTCCGAGCGCAACGCGACCGCTGCCTTGAGTGCACAACGCGCAGTGGCGGCACCACCCACGGGCGCATGCCAAGCGCACTTTTGGGAGGTCACCCCAACGGCCAGTGGGCGTGGCTGGAGCAGGCCACCCAGCTGCCGATCAGCTCCGCCATCGCCGATGTCCTGGCGGAAGGCAGCGCCCGTGCCCGGGGAGGAAGCGCCGGAAGCGCAGGTCGATGGGCTGCTGCGTCGGCTCGTCGACGAGCTGGTACACCAGGGCGCTGTCCGCTCGCCGCAGTGGCGAGCGGCGTTCGAGCGTGTCCCTCGACACCTGTTCGTCCCGCGCTACTACC
>JBOGEA010000160.1:0-12922 GCA_050743205.1 Egibacteraceae bacterium
CTGGGTCGTACCATGCGCGAGCATCGTGATGGCATCCTGGCCTCGATACGTTTGCGGTTGTCCCATGGCCGTGTCGAGGGATTGAACAACAAGATCCGATTGATCACCAGGCGCGCCTTCGGGTTTCGCTCCGCCAAAAGCCGCCGCTGCCATGGTCCTATTGTGTTGTGGACCCGTCACTCTCCTACTTCCACATGAGAAGCGAGCCTAATCACCACCTACAGAAGCTACAAAGGACCCCGTTTTTGTAGATCAGCCGGGTGCCGACGGTGGAGATGAAAAAACTGGGCGCCGTCGGGGATGAGCACAGCTTGTCCGCCAGCCGCTGGTAGGCCCCCAGCGCCTCGACGGTGCTGGGGTGGCACACCACCAGCCGGGATTTGCCATGCTTGCCATGGCGGATCGTGGCCAGCCCGGCGCCCAGGTCGACGTCGTCGCGGTCCAGGCCGATGGCCTCGCCGATGCGCAGCCCGGTGACAGCCAGCAGCCCGACGAGCGTCTCGTAGGTCGCCGCGCGCAACGGCGAGCGCAGCTCGCGGGCCGCGGCCATCAGCGCGGCGATGTCGGTGTCGGAATACAGGTAGGGCTGCGCCCGCGGCACACGTGCGGGCAGCAGGCCGACCGGTGGGACCTCAGCTCGCCCATCCAACGCGGACAGGTGCTTGGCGAACCCCCGGACGACCCTCAGCCGATGCGACCACCAGGCCGGGCCCGCGTCCGCGGGCCGGGTGGCCCAGGCCAGGGCCGCCTCGACGGTGACGGTCACCGCGCCTGTCTGCTCCAGGTAGGCGACGAAGTCGCCGAGCAGGCGGGCGTCGTCGACCAGCTTGTAGCCCAACGCCCGGCGGACCTCCAAGTAGTCGGCCAAAACGGCGCGCGGGTCGCTCATGCCCCACCTCCTGGCCACGGCAGGGCCAGCGGACGCAGCGCGGCCAGGTCGACCTTGGCGTAGATGGCCGTGGTCGACAGGCTGCGATGGCGCAGCACCTGCGCGATCTCGCTCAGGGGCGCGCCGGCGCGCAGCATCTCGGTGGCCGCGGTGTGGCGCAGCCGATGCGCGCCCACCCGGGGCAGCCCGGCCCGGTCACAGGCGCCGCGGACCACCGTCTTGACACCGCCGGCTCCCAGCGGGCCGTGAGGAGCGCGAGCGCGCACAGACAGCGTCCGGTCATCGACGCGGGGACGGCCGCCGCGAAGGTAGGCCGCCAGCGCCTGACCCACGTCTGCCGGCAGCGGCAGCCGCTCTGACCGTCGCGCCTTGCCGGTGACCTCGATCTGTCCCGCCCGCCAGTCGACGTCGGCCAGCCGCGGGTCGGCCACCTCGCCAGCGCGCAGGCCCAGACGGGCCAGCAGCACAAGGATCGCGTAATCACGCAGACCCACCGCGCTGTCCTGATCGCAACTGGCCATCAGCGCCGTCACCTGCGCGGCGTCCAGCGCTTTGGGCAGCCCCGTGCGCCCGCCGGCCACCGCCGGCACCGCGTGGGCCAACTGCTGGCCCGTCCAGCCCTCCACGTGGGGGAACCGCGGCAGACAACGCAGTGCCGTCACCACATACTCAGCGGACCCGACACTGCTCTGGTGGCACTGGGCCAGCACGAACTCGACGACGTCGCCGGCTGACAGATGCTCCACATCCAGCCCGTCCGGGCCTGACCGCTGCGACAGGAACAGGCGGGCCACCTTCCCGTAGGCGCCCACGGTGGTCGCCGCCAGTCCTCGCTCCCGCCTCAGATAGGCGCGGTAGGCCGCGAGCAGCTCCTCCATAGGGCTCTGCGGTTTCGGTGGGAGCGGCGCTGGCGCCACCCTGTCTTGCGGAGATAGTCCAGGAGCGGCGCCACGCCCCGCGCCGACAGCCAGCAGGTGTAGCCCTGGGCACGTCTGGCCTGACCGAACGCCTCCACCCGCTCGGGTGTCAACTCCCCGACCTTTAAGCGCTGAGCCGCCAGCCAGCGGCTCAGGTGCGCCAGCACCCGGACCTGGTTGGCCGCCGACAACGGCGTATAGCCCCGATCCGCCAGCTCCGCGCAGAACCCATCCACATACGGCAGCAGCGGTCCCGCCACCCGAACATCAGACGGTGCAGTGGTCATGATTGCCTCCTCTCCGGACATTCCGGATAAGGAAGCATCATCAGCGCTTCCGGATTATGCCGCGCGCATCGTGCCGCTCACGCTCGCCACCAGCCCTTTCACCACCCACGCGGCATAATCCGGCAGTCGGCATAATGCGCTGTGTGTCACGGCAATGTGCATGAGCGGAAGTGGCGGCTGGCTCGGGAGCCCGACGGACGGTGGCGGCTGCACCCGCCGGACCGCCAATGACCGCCCGGCCGGCAGCGGCCGCGGGCGCCGCGGGTGGCGTCGCTGAGGCGGGCCACCGGGTCCGCGCCAGCCGCGGTCGGGTCCGCGGGGTCCGCGCCAGCCGCGGTCGGGTCCGCGAGGTCCGCCAGCGTCCCACCGGGCGCGTGCAGACCTTGCTCCTGATCGTGAGACAGCCCGCGTGCACAGACGCATCGGCAGGAAACAGAGGGCCCCGCTCCTGATGGTGTGGCTGCCTGCGTGCACAGAGGCGGCGGCAGGAAGCGGCTGCTGCCAAGCGTGTCGGCGATCAGCCACCCACGCAAACGTGGGGCAGATCAAAGAGCCGGGATGCGGTGGCCGGCTGTGCCACGTTCGTCACTGCTGGCGGGAGCGGCGGTCAGGGTTGCGCCAGAAGGCTGCCGAGCCAGCCGACGATGAACAGCGTCAGCAGCCAGCCGAAGAGCATCTGGACGGTCGACCAGGTCTGCTGGGCGCGGGTCCGTGCCGGGAACTCATCGGGGTCGATGAGCCGGACCGCGGGCAGCAGCCGGTCGAGGCTGTACAGGGCGGCCTGCCCCGCCGACCACTCACCCGCTTTGACCGGTCGGACCCTGGCGATCCCTGCGATGCGACCCCGCCATCGGCGCAGGCGGCCTTGTGGTGGCCTCGCGGCGATGGCGTCGACCTGCAGGGTCTTTCGGGGCTGCAGACGCAGCCGAAACACGAGAAGGCCGATGAGTCAGACGGCGAAGAACCACCCCAGCGCCCGCCACGGGCGGAACCCATAGCCGAGCACCAGCCAGTACAGCTGCCGGCCCCACCGGTCGGGACGGGTCCAGGGCACTTCCAGGCGCTCAGCGTGGCTGCGGCTGTAGCGGACATCGGCGGCGATCGTGGTATGCCCTCCCGTGTCCATCACCGCCGCCAGCTGGTTGTAGGGGCCAGGGCTGAACGCATCGAGCCGGCCAAGCCACATGCCCGTGAACCAGCCGGACCCAAGGTCCGCCGGGTCCGGATTGACCCACTGCTCGAACGTGAACCCGTTCAACCTCAACGAGGCCGGCCAACTGTCAGCCCGCTCATCGGTCCAAATGCCGCCAGCGTGAACCCGCCGTAGATCAAGCGACCCGCCCGACTCCCACTGCGCACCATTCAGCACGATGAGCCCGCCGATGTCGGCGCCGGGCAGGTCGATGTCGGTGAACTGTGATCCGTCGTCCAGGAACACATCGCCGGCGACCGTGAGGCGGTCGGCGGTCAGGGTGCCGGACACCACCGACCCACCGCCCACGTAGAGAGTGCCGCCGATGCCGGCGCCGACCAGGCGGATGTCGGTGAACTGGGACCCGTCGCCCAGGAACACATCGCCGGCGACTGTGAGCCCGTCGGCGGTCAGGGTGCCGGACACCACCGACCCACCGCCCACAACGAGTTGGCCGCCGATGTCGGCGCCGAGCAGGATGACGTCGGTGAACTGCGACCCGTCGCGCAGGAACACGTAGCCGGCGACCGTGGCTTGGTCGGCGTCCAGGGTGCCAGACACCACCGACCCGTTGTCGACTTCGAGAGTGCCGCCGATGTCGGCGCCGAGCAGGCGGATGTCGGCGAACTGCGACCCGTCGCGCAAGAACACGCTGCCGGCAACGGTGAGCCGGTCGGCGGTCAGGGTGCCAGACACGACCGACCTGTTGTTGACTTCGAGGTTGCTGCCGATGTCGGCGCCGAGCAGGCGGATGTCGGTGAACTGCGACCCGTCGCGCAGGAACACGGAGCCGGCGACCGTGAGCCCGTCGGCGTTCAGGGTGCCAGACACCACCGACCCGCGGACCACTGCGAGTTGGCCGCCGATGTCGGCGCCGAGCAGGATGACGTCGGTGAACTGCGACCCGTCGCGCAGGAACACGGAGCCGGCGACCGTGAGCCCGTCGGCGTTCAGGGTGCCGGACACCACCGACCCGTCGCTGACGGCCAGATCGGATCGGATGTCGGCGCCGACCAGGACGAGGTCGCCCTCGATGGTAGAGCTACGCAGGTCGAGCGTGCCGTCGATGACCGTATCGTCGGCTCGCAGCCCTGCGAGGCGGCAGTGGACGCAGCGGAGCGGGAAGCTGATGGCCGCTTCGTGGATGTCGAGGCCGCCTGGGAACCATGCGCCGCGAAGACGGATGCCGTGACGGTCGATCACGGGCGCGTACGGCTGGGTGAGCAGCTATTCGACGAACGCCGAGGACAGCGCCCGGCGGTCGTCCCAGCCGTCCGGCTGGTTGGGGTCCAGGGTTTCGCCCGCGGGGTTGAGGTCGGCCCACTGGCCGGCGCACAGCTGCCGCCACACCGCGGTCTCCGTCTGGGTCCACGACGAGGCCGCTGGGACGGCGCAGCCGACCTGGGCGCCTGCGGGCGCCGCCGCGATCACCACCACGGCCACCACGGCGCCCGCCAGCGTCACCGCCCACCAGCGCAGCCGGTTGTATCGCAGCACCTGGCGAAGTCCCTGAATCGTCCCCTGCCGGCTTTCTGATGACAGGGTAGGCGCTGCTCGGGCCCGCCCGTGTCGCGATCGTTCGGCCCCCGCTGCGCTGGCCCCCAGCTTTCCGTCGCATCGAGCCTGTTGCAGAATCAACGGGAGTGGCTCTCAAGAATGGCTGAGTGCCGCGGGCCGTGGGCGCCTTTGGCCCAGCCACACACTGCGGTTTTCCTCCGTATTCGGAGGAAAACCGCAGGTCAGGCGCGCGCTGTCAGGCTTGAGGCGCAGCTTTCCTTCACATTCGGAGGAAAACTGCATCTTTGACTCGAGCGCCTCGACTGGCGGGCCCGTGAGATTTGCAACAGGCTCCATCCGGCGGAAACCCTGCGGGTCAACTCGGCGAGGCGGCGGCTCGACCACAGCTTTCCGTCGCATCCGGCGGAAACCTGCAACCCAGATGGGCGAGGCGGCGGCTGCGGTACCGCGGTCAGTGGGTGGGGTCGGGGATGGTGGCGCGCTCGAAGTGTTCGAGGGGGCGGAGTTGGACGGCGCAGTGTTTGTAGGAGGGCTGGCGGGAGTAGGGGTCGAAGACGGCGTCGGTCAGGCGGTTGGTGTCGGGGTAGTGCATGGGGATGAACACCTGGCCGGGCTGGATGGTGGCGGTGACGAACGCGCGGGCCAGCATCGACCCGCGTGGGGAGGAGACGTTGACCCATTCGCCCGCAGTGATGCCGCGGGCGTCGGCGTCGGCGGGAGCGATCTCGACGTAGGGCTGGCGGGGCGACAGGCCGGCGAGGACGGCGGATTTGCCGGTGCGGGTGCGGGTGTGCCACTCGGCGGCGCTGCCGCGTCCGGTCAGCAGGACCAGCGGCCAGCGGCGGCTGGGCGACTCGACCACCGGGCGGGGGTCCTCAAAGATGAACCGCGCGCGTCCGTCAGGGTGGAAGAAGCGGCCGTCGGCGAACAGCCGCCGCTCAGCGTCGGTCGCGATCGCGCCTTCCGGCAAGGGCCATTGGATGCCGCCAGCGTCGTCGACCATCTCGTAGCCGCTGATGCCGCTGAAATCGCACGGCCGGCCTGCGGACAGACGTCGCAGGATCGCGAAGACCGCCTCGGGCGACGACCACTCCCCGAACAGCTTGGCGCAGCCCCACGCTTCGGCGATCAGCTTGAAGATGGCGAAGTCGGCCAGCGCCACACCCGGAGCGCGGGCGACGCGTTTGATCAGCCCGACGCGCCGCTCGGAGTTGATGAACGTGCCGTCCTTCTCGCCCCATCCGGCGGCGGGCAGCACGAGATCGGCGGCCTGGGCGGTCTCGGTCGTGGCGTACATGTCCTGGACGACGAGGAGCTCCAGACGGCCGAGCAGGTCATGGAGGTCGGTGTGGTTGATCCACGAGTGCGCCGAGTTGGTCGCCACCACCCACAGGGCTTTGATCTTGCCTCTGTGGATGCCCTCGACGATCTGGTCGTAGGCCCAGCTGGGCCGGTCGGGGATGTGGCGGGGGTCGATGCCCAGGATCCCGGCGACCTGTTGGCGGTCAGCAAGTTTGGCAAAATCGCGGCCGCCGAGCAGGTTGGTGGTGTTGGAGAACAGGCGCGAGCCCATGGCGTTGCACTGGCCGGTGATGGAGTTGGCGCCGGTGCCGGGCCGGCCGATGCTGCCCGTGAGCAGGGCCAGGTTGATGATCGCCTGGGCCACGCGCACGCCCTCGTGGCTCTGGTTGACGCCCATGGTCCACCAGTACGACACGCGCTGGCCCTGCCCGATCGTGGCGGCCAGCCCCTCCAACGCGGCGGGGGCCAGCCCGGTCGCGGCGGCGGTCCGGTCCAGCGTGAACGCCTCAACGTGCGCGGCGAAGCCGTCGAACCCGCTGGTGTGGGCGTCGATGAATGCCCGGTCGAGCCAGCCTCGCGTGATCAGCAGGCGAGCCAAGCCGTAGCACAGGATCAGGTCGGATTTGGGCGCCAAGGCCAGGTGCTGCGTGGCCGCGACAGCGGTTTCGGTGCGGCGCGGGTCGATCACGACGATCTGGGGGCTGTGAGGGTTGCGCCGCAGGCGGCCCCACAGGATCGGGTGAGCGATGCACAGGTTCGAGCCGATCAGGACGACGACGTCAGACTGCTCCAGGTCAGCGTAGGTGTAGGGCGGGGCGTCGAACCCGAACGCCTCTTTGTACGCCACGACCGCGGTGGCCATGCACTGGCGGGTGTTGCCGTCGCCGTGGACCATGCCCATGCCGAACTTGGCGAGCGCGCCGAGCAGCGCCAGCTCCTCGGTCGGCATCTGACCGGTGCCCAGAAACGCGACCGAGTCGGCGCCGTGGCGGGACTGAACGGCCCGCATCCGCTCGACGAACACCTCCAGCGCCTGCGCCCAGCCGATCGGCTCCAGGCGGCCGCGGGGGCTGCGCAGCAGCGGGGTCGTGGCCCGGTCCGCCGCGCGCAGCGGGGTCAAGGCCTCCCATCCCTTCGGGCAGGCCATGCCCAGGTTGACCGGATAGGCGGCGGTCGGCGACAGGTTGACGGCTTGGCCGTCGCGCAGGTGGATGTCCAGCGAGCAGCCGACCGAGCAGAACCCGCACACCATCGAGGTCGTCGCGTCGGGCGCGAGCTTGACCGGCAGCTGCCCCAGCCCGAAGCCCCCGGGCTGGCGCTCCAGCTCTCTGCTGAGTGGGCCGTCGCGTCGGAAGAGCAGGCTCATGAGAGCCCGCCGGGCATGCTGGGCGCGGTGCAGGCACGGAAGAACAGCAGGCGCTCGAGCAGCTCCCCGGCGACCACCGCGACCAGGGCGAGGCAGGCCACGGCGGCGGCGAGCGGCCTGTCGCCCGCGGCCGCCGCAGCCAGCAGCGCGAGCGCGACCCCGGCGCCGCCTGCCATGAAGCGCCAGAACGTGGTCCGGTGCAGGTCACGGGCCATGAGCAGCGCGGTGCGCCCGAGGTCTGTGAGCGGGCGGGGGTGGTGTCCCCGTCCCCAGGCGGAGCCGACGCCTGGGGACGGGGCCGCTTGGGTGCGATCACCCGCAACCGGCAGGTGGCGGAAGATCGTGGCCTCCCACGCAAGCTTGCTGGCGCAGATCAGGGCGAGCAGCGCGCCGACGGGCCGGCTCACACCCGCCGGCGCGCCAGTGGCGGTGGCGGTGAGCAGGACGGCGGCCAGCCCGCAGACCAGTGTGGTTGAGGCGAACCGCGGCGCTGTCGAGCGTGCTCGCCACCACCGCCTGCCGGTGACGGCGTAGACCATGACCGACGAGGCCACGCCAGCCAGGCCGGTGGCGCTGACCAGGCCGGCGAGCAGCGTGACCAGCCGTGGGGGAGCATGGGCCCACAGCGCGCCCGCGTAGGCCGCCGCCAGCGCGGCGAACGCGCCGAACGCCACGATCTCCCTGGACAGCCAAGAGGTGCGGATCCCGAGCACGGCCCGGAACGCGTACAGCGGACGGCCGAGGTGCAGCAGGCTGACCCCGAGGGCCAGCACCCCCAGGACCAGCGCGGCCAGCGCGTTGAGCTGGCGCATCGGCTCGACCAGCGTCCCGGCCGCCGCCCGCAGCCCCAAATCCGCGACGAACGCGCCGACCGACAGCTGGGTCAGCACCAGCATCGCGGCCAACGGGGAATGCGAGTGGGAGGGCCGCACCGAGAAGTGGTCGGCGGCCATGACCTCGGTGGGCAGTTGGCGGCGGGTCACGTAGCGGGTGGTGGGCACGGTCATGCGGGGCGAGGGGGCGGTCGGCATGGGCATGGCCTGGCCGTCAGTGATCATGAATGTCCCGGACCGCGCGCCCTCGACGGCGGCGGCGGTCTCCACGATCGTCACGCGGATCGCCTTGGTCGGGCACGCCTGCACACAGGCGGGCGCCTCGCCCGCGTCCAGCCGGTCACTGCACAGGTCGCACTTGCGGACGATGCCGCGCGCGGTGTTGAACCGGGGCACCTCGTAGGGGCAGGTCAGGGTGCAGTAGCTGCAGCCGATGCACTGATCGTCGAGGTGGCGGACGATGCCGGTGACCGTGTCCTTCTCATAGGCGTTGACAGGGCAGCCGCTCATGCAGGCCGGCTCGACGCAGTGGTGGCAGGCGGTGGTGACCGTCTGGAGGAACGGCGTGGCCTCGCCGGCGCCGTAGAGCAGGCCCACCGAGCGCCACGACTCGTCCTCATCGAGGCCGTTGAGGCTGTGGCAGGCGCTGACGCACGATTTGCAGCCCGTGCACGCGTCGAGGTCGACCTCGAAGGCGTACTGCTGGCCCACCGACGGCCGCGACAACGGGACCAGCTCGCGGTGCGAGCCGCGCAGACCCTCGTCATAGCGCTGCCCGAGGAGCCCGACCGCGGTGAGCTGCTGCTGCTCGGCGAGGTAGCGGTCCAGTGGGGTCAGCTCGATGATCGCGGTCATGGCGGCTCAGACGTTCGCGCCGGCCAGGCTGGGCAGGGCGGCGGTGGCGAACCGGCGGCGGAGGTAATACCACCAGGTCAGCGCGATGCACGACACGTAGAAGCCGGCGAAGGCCATGAGCGCCGCCTGCGGGCTGCCGGTGACCTGGGTGGCGATCCCATAGGACTGCGGGATCAAGAAACCGCCGTAGGCCCCGATCGCGCCCGTGAATCCCAGAACGGCGGCGCTCTCGCGCCGCGCGACAGCCGCCGCCACCTCCTGCGCCTCGGCATCGTCGCCCGCCCGTTGCAGGTTCTGGACTCGGAAGATCGACGGGATCATCCGGAACGTCGAGCCGTTGCCGATCCCCGTCGCGACGAACAGGAACGCGAACGCGCCGAGGAAGCCGGCGTACAGGCCGCGGTTCATGGCGACGACCAGCTCGAGCACCGCCGCGGTCATCACCACGAACACCCACAGCGTGACCCGCGCCCCGCCGAGCCGGTCAGCCAGCAGGCCCCCCACCGGGCGCGCGAGCGAGCCGATCAGCGGCCCCAGGAACACGAGCTGCGCGGCGCCGGAATCCGGAAACCTCAGGCTCGCGAGCAGCGGCAGCGCCGCGGCGTAGCCGATGAAGGACCCGAACGTCCCCAGGTAGAGCCACGACATCACCCAGGTGTGGCGCCGGCGGACGATGACCGCCTGGTCCGCGAACGTCGACCGCGCGGTGGCGAGGTTGTCCATGAACAGCCACGCGCACACAGCGGCGGCCAGCGCGAGCGGGATCCAGATCAGCCCCGCGTTCTGCAGGTACAGCCCGCCTTCGCCCTGGGGGCCGCCGATCAGGGGCAGCAGGACGAGCGCCGGCACGACGAGCTGCACGACGCTGACGCCCAGGTTGCCCCCGGCGGCGTTGAGGCCCAGCGGCAGCCCCTTCCTGCCCTCCGGGTAGAAGAACGAGATGTTGGCCATGCTCGACGCGAAGTTCCCGCCGCCCAAGCCAGCCAGCCCGGCCGCGACCAGGAACGCCCAATAGGGAGCGTCGGGGCTCGTCACCAGCGCCGCCAGCGCCAGGCATGGCACGACCAGCACGGCCGCGCTGAAGACGGTCCAGTTCCGGCCGCCGAACTTCGGCACCGCGAACGTATACGGGAAGCGCGCCGTGGCGCCGACCAGCGCGGGTACCGCGACCAGAGTGAACAGCTGGTTGGTCGAGAAGTCGAACCCGGCGTCCGGCAGCCTGACCGCGACGACGCTCCAGACCAGCCAGACCGAGAACCCCAGACTCTCGGCGAAGATCGAGCAGATCAGGTTGCGCCGGGCGATCCTTCGCCCCTGTAGGGCCCAGAACGCCTCGTCGTCGGGGTTCCAGCGCTGGATCCAGCGGCCTCCACGGGATCGCGGCACAGCAGTCATAGGCATACGTCAAGGACAACGGAGCGCGGTTTCCTCGAATGCGGCGATGTGTTACAGCCAGGGCAACACTTGGTTCCCTGACACGCGACAGATCGTTCACACGCCAGAAACGTGACCGTAGCCCCCTCCGAACAGGCGTGGAGGATCCTGCGGACTATGCAGGGCCTACGCATCGGAGTGACGAGCGCCCGCAAAGGGGGGGAACTGACCGAAGCGCTCGAGCGGCGGGGGGCGGTGGTGGCGTGGGGTCCCACCGTCGCCACTGTTCCGCCCGCATCCGACGCCGAGCTGCTCGCCGCCACCGACGCGATCCTGACCGTGCAGCCGGAGTGGCTGGCGGCCTCCACTGGGGCGGGCATGAAGGCGTGGGTCGAGGCGGCCGACACCAACCGCAGAGGCGAGGCGCTCCGCGGCCTGCTCGTCACGGCCAAGGTCGTCGCCCGCGGCGCGAAAGCGGCCGGCGCGCTGCGCGCGATGGGAGCCGTGCCGGTGTACGTCGCCGCGCAGGAGACCGACGCCGACCTGTCAGCGTGGCTGGCCAAACGTGTCCAATCTGGCGAGGCGGTCGCCGTCCAGGTGCACAGCGACGACGACGGCCGCGCCTACTCTGAGCTGGACCGCCGCAGGATCAGGGTCATCCGCGTGTCGTCCTACCGCTGCGTGCTGCCCGAGGACCGGACGCCCGCCATCCGCCTGATCAACGACATCCTCGCCGGCGACATCGACGTGGTCGTGGCCACCAGCGCTCCCGCGGCCCGCCACCTGCTGATGATCGCCGCCGAGATGGGCCAGCGCGCCGAGCTGGAGCGCGCGCTGCGCGAGCGGGTGGCCGTCGCCGCCGTCGGGCCCGTCACCGCCACCGC
This sequence comes from Egibacteraceae bacterium, assembly GCA_050743205.1. GTDB lineage: Bacteria > Actinomycetota > Nitriliruptoria > Euzebyales > Egibacteraceae > JBOGED01. Next base: position 11,418 of record JBOGEA010000160.1, read on the forward strand.
CTTCGAGCAGGACGGGATCGGCGTGTCGATCATGCCCGAGCGGTTCCGCACCGGCGACCTGATCCGCGCGCTGGGCGGCTGGGCCCAGCGCCGGGACTGGGCCAACGGCGCCTGCAAGCCGTTGACCGGCCCGATCGCGCTGGTCCCCGACGACCAGGCCGCCCGCGTCGACGGCGCCGACATCCCGCTGGGCGACCGCGAGTTCGCGCTGCTCGCCGCCCTGGTCCGCCGTCCCCACATCGTGTGCCGCATGAGCCTGCTCGCCCGCGAGACCTGGGGCGCGAGCGCGGTTGAGGACCACACCCACGTCAAGCACCTGATCTTCCGCCTGCGCCGCAAACTCGGCCCCGCCGCCGCCACCCTCCAAAGCGTCCGCGGCGTCGGCTACCGCTACAACCCCACCCCCTGACCCCCGCGCTCACGCTCCCCCTTGACTTGACTGACCTGCGGTTTTCCTCCGTATTCGGAGGAAAACTGCATCTTTGGCTCGAGCACCCCGACTGGCGGGCCTGTGAGATTTGCAACAGCCTCCATCCAAAGGAAAACCGCGCGCCGTCGAGGACCACACCCACGTCAAGCACCTGATCTTCCGCCTGCGCCGCAAACTCGGCCCCGCCGCAAACTGGCCCCGCCGCCCAAAGCGTCCGCGGCGTCGGCTACCGCTACAACCCCACCGCCTGACCCCACGGTGTTCTCCTGCGCATGGCGCAGGTGGCTGTCCAGGTCGTCGAGGGCAAAGTCCGCTATAACGGCAGGACTCTAGCCGAATGGGTGCCTGAGGTGATCGCTGACGTCGTCGCGGCATGCGACCCTCTCCAGATCATCCTGTTCGGCTCGGTCGCCAGAGGCGACGACGGCCCCGACAGCGACATCGACCTGCTGGTCGTGCTCACGCAGGTCGACAAGGCCACGCGCCACAAGCTCATGGGAAGGATCCGCTTCTCGATCGGCGCCCCCGTCCCGATCGACGTGTTCGTTACCGATCCGCAGGAGATCGCACAACGGCGAGACGTCATCGGCTCGATGCTCTGCTGGCCGATGCGAGAGGGCAGGATCGTCTATGACCGAGCCGTCTGATCGCCTCCGCCTCGCGGCGGAGAAAGCGCTGAACCCGAAAGACTTCTTCCAGCGCTTCGTCGTGCAATTCTGGGATACCGCTCAGCTCTTGAACATCGATCTGTCGCCAAATTTTCCGCTACAAGCTCGATGAAGAGAAGAAGGCGAGACGCTCGGGATGAGCCCGGACACGGAATACGAGGGGGTCGCCAACCCCCATTGTGTCAGCACCTGCCAGCACATCTCTGGCTGAATCCAGACCTCCTGACCTAGAGGGATGAATGTCCTGGTAGAAAGGGTAGGGCCCTCCATCTTCTGACGGTTTTGTGCGTTATTTCCTGCAAGGCCGCGCGTGGTTCGCCGAACCTGGGCCTCAGGCGGCTCGGCGATGCGGCTGACCGCGGCTCTCCTCCACACTTTTCTGGACGTTCACCGGACACTATGTCCGG
>JBOGEA010000161.1:0-12856 GCA_050743205.1 Egibacteraceae bacterium
ATCCAGCACAAAACCCGCTCGGTGTGACGCGCAACGCGGCATTGACGGTGCGCGTGGTCGGCGGGCTGCCTGAGCGGGGCTGGTGGAGAGGCGCCGGTGCGGACAGGGGCCTGGCGGTGCGCTGACTGCGTGGCCAGCGCACACCGGGGTCGTAGGTTCCGCAGACCGGCGCGAGGCGGATCCGCGCTGTGTGTGGCGCGGATTCGCCGTGCGCGGAAGGGGCGGACCCGGTAACTTGACGTTGACGTCAATGTCAAGTTGCGCAATGATCGTCGCGCCAGCCACAGATGGAGGCCCCAACGCGATGCCCGATATGCTCACGAAGACGCCGCCGCCGGTGCCAGCCACCCCGTTCGAGGGCAGCGTAGCCGCAGACCTCGTGCTGGTGGTCGCGCCGGGCGCGGGGCGTTTCCAGCCGCTCGACGGGGTCGGCGCCCAGACGCGGCTGCGGATCGGCGACCAGATCGGCCACGTGCTCGGCGGCCGGGGCAGGACCGATGAGGTTCACTGCCCCGTGGACGCGCAGCTGGGGGACCTGCTCGTCCGCCCTGGCCAGGCCGTCACGCGCGGCCAAGCGCTGGCCTGGCTGCGGCGTGCGGAGAGCCGATGACCACGGCGGCGGTCGTCGCGGGGATCGGGGGCTACGTGCCGCCGAGCGTGACGACCAACCATGATCTCTCCGCCCGGCTCGACACGTCCGACGAGTGGATCCGCACCCGCACGGGGATCCGCCAGCGACACCTTGTCGGGGCCGGCACCGCGACGATCGATCTGGCGGTGGAGGCTGGCCGCGGCGCGCTGAAGTCGGCGGGTGAGGCCGAGGTCGACATGGTCGTCCTCGCGACGACGACCCCCGACCGGCTGTGCCCGGCCAGCGCGCCGGAGATCGCCTCGCGCTTGGGCCTGGGACACGCCGCGGCGTTCGACGTCAGCGCGGTGTGCACCGGGTTCGTGTACGCGCTGGCGACGTCGGCGGGGATGATCGCGGCGGGGATCGCCCAGCGCGTCCTGTGCATCGGCGCCGAGGCGATCTCGCGCCTCATCAACCCCGACGACCGCAACACCGCCGTGATCTTCGGCGACGGCGCCGGCGCCATGGTCCTGCGCGCAGGCGACCCAGACGAGCTGGGCGCGCTGGGCCCGTTCGACCTGGGCAGCGACGGCGAGCACGGCGATCTCATCTCGGTCGCCGCCGGCGGATCCCGCCAGCCGCTGGCCGCCGCGCACGACGCCGAGGACTGCTACATGTTCATGGACGGCCGCGAGGTGTACCGGCAGGCGATCCCCAGGATGACGGCGTCGTCGAAGGCGGTGCTTGAGCGGGCCGGCTGGACCGCGGGCGACGTCGACCGGTTCGTCGGCCATCAGGCGAACGTCCGGATCCTGGACGCGGTGTCCGAGCGTCTCGGCATCCCCGCAGGCCGGCGGGTCGCCAACCTCGACCGGGTCGGCAACACCGCCGCCGCCTCGATCCCCCTGGCGCTGGCCGACGCGACCGCAGACGGCACGCTCCAACCTGGTCACCGTGTCCTGCTCACCGCGTTCGGTGGGGGTCTGACCTGGGGATCAACTGTCCTAACATGGCCGCAACTCAACCCGGCCTAAAGGCTTCCCCTATCCCGCATTTCGCGACAAGGAGCACCGATGACTGTCTATGACCGTGTCGCCAAGCTGCTGGCCGACAAGTTCGGGGTGCCGGCCGACGACATCACGCCCGAGGCCACGTTCGAGGACCTGGACCTGGACTCGCTCGACCTCGTCGAGTTCGCGCTGGCCGCCGAAGAGGACCTGGGCGTGCGCATCAGCGACGAGGAGGCCGCCGGCTTGGAGACCCTCGCCGACACCGTGAAGCTACTGGAGCACAAGGGCGCGGTGGTGTGATGGACCCCTCCAAGGGCGCAGCCGCGATCACCGGCTTGGGGCTCGTGACCCCGGCCGGGATCGGCGTGCCCGAGAACTGGGAGCGCGTCTGCTCCGGCGAGTCGACCGCCAGCACAGACCCGGCGCTCCGCGGGATCGCGGTCGACTTCTCCTGCCGCGTGCCCGGCTTCGACGCCGCCACCCTGCTCGACCGCAAGGCCGCCCGCCGGCTGGACCGGTTCGTGCAGCTGGCCGTCGTCGCCGCGCGCGAGGCGATCGCCGACTCCGGTCTGGATCCCGACACCTGGGACGGCGCCCGGGTCGGCGTCGTCCTCGGCTGCGGCATGGGTGGCACGCACACCTGGGAGACACAGCATCGCCGCCTCATGGAGCACGGCCCGGGCAGGGTCTCGGCGATGCTCATCCCCATGCTCGCGCCGAACATGGTCGCCGGCCAGCTGGCGATCGAGTTCGGCGCGACGGGGCCGAACCTGGTCACGGCGACCGCCTGCGCGTCCGGCGCGACGGCGATCGGCGTGGCGCGCGACCTGCTGCGCTCCCGAGCCTGTGACGTCGTGCTGACCGGCGGAACAGAGTCGGCGGCGACCCCGCTGTCCATCGCCGGTTTCGCACAGATGGGCGCCCTGTCGGGGCGCTGCGACGACCCCGCTGCGGCGTCGCGCCCCTTCGACGTGGACCGTGACGGGTTCGTCGCGGCCGAGGCGGCCGGGGTGCTCGTGCTCGAGCGGGTCGAGGACGCCCGCGCGAGAGGCGCGCGGGCGCACGCGCTGCTGATCGGCTGCGGCGCGTCCGCCGACGGGTATCACGCGACCGCCCCCGATCCCGAGGGCGCGGGCGCTGAGCGGGCGATCCGCGCGGCGCTCGCGGACGCGGGCGTGGGACCCAGCGAGATCCAGCACGTGAACGCGCACGGCACGTCAACGCCGCTGAACGACGCCGCGGAGGCCAAGGTCCTGCGGCGAGTCCTCGGCGACGGCGCGGCCGTGACGTCGACGAAGGGCGTGACCGGGCACGCGCTGGGGGCGGCCGGGGCGATCGAGGCCGCCTACACGGCGCTCGCGATCGAGCACGGGGTGATCCCGCCAACCGCGAACCTGGACAGCCAGGACCCCGAGATCACCCTCGACGTGGTCGCCAAATCGCCGCGTGAGCAGCGCCTGGAGGTGGCGATGAGCGATTCGTTCGGGTTCGGCGGCCAGAACGCCGTCCTCGTGATGAGCCGCGCATGACCGGCCTCCACACAGGATTGGACGCCCGCGCCGACGCGCGGACGCGGCTGGACGCGCTGGTGGATCCCGGCTCGTTCACGGAGTTCGGCAGCCAGGCGCGGCATCGCACGCACGCGTTCGACATGCAGCGCAAGCGGCCGGCCGGCGACGGGGTCGTGACGGGCGTGGCGCGGATCGACAAGCGGCCGGTGGGCCTGTTCGCCCAGGACCCGACCGTGCTCGGCGGGTCGCTGGGAGAGATCCACGCGGGCAAGATCGCCCGGATCATCACCTATGCCGGCCGGGCGCGGATGCCGGTCGTCGGGCTGATCGACTCCGGCGGCGCCCGCATCCAAGAGGGCGTCGCGGCGCTGGACGGCTACGGCGCGATCTTCTACGGCAACGTCCAGCTATCCGGACGGGTGCCGCAGATCAGCGTCGTGCTCGGCCCCTGCGCGGGCGGGGCGGTGTACTCGCCCGCGCTGACCGACATCGTCATCATGCAGCGCGAGCGGGCGCACATGTTCCTCACCGGCCCCCGCGTGGTCAAAGCGGTCACGTTCGAGGACGTGTCGCTGGCCGACCTGGGCGGCTCGGACGTGCACGCCACCTCCTCCGGCGTGGCGCACATGGTCGCCGACGACACCGAGCAGGCGTTCGCCCTCGCGCGGCGGGTGCTGTCGTACCTGCCCAGCTCCTGCTGGGACCCCCTGCCGCAGACGCTGCCCGCAGACGCCGAGCCGATGCTGGAGGCGCCCGCCAACCACCGGGTGCCCTACGACGTGCGCGGCGTGGTCCGGGGGGTGGTGGACACGGGCAGCTTCATGGAGCTGCACCAGCGGTTCGCCTCCAACATCGTCGTGGGCTTCGGGCGGGTCGAGGGCCGCCCAGTCGGGGTGGTCGCCAACCAGCCGCAGGTGCTGGCCGGCACACTGGACATCAACGCCTCGGAGAAGGCGGCGCGGTTCGTGCGGCTGTGCGACGCGTTCGGGCTGCCGCTGGTCACGCTGGTCGACACGCCGGGGTTCCTGCCGGGCACCGGGCAGGAGGCCGGGGGCATCATCCGCAAGGGCGCGAAGCTGCTCTACGCGTTCTGCGAGGCGACCGTCCCGCGCGTCACGGTGGTCCTGCGCAAGGCGTTCGGGGGCGCCTACATCGTGATGAACTCCAAGTCGCTGGGCGCCGACGCCGCGTTCGCCTGGCCGGGCGCCGAGGTCGCGGTCATGGGCGCCGAGGGCGCGGTCGACGTGATCTACCGCCGCGAGATCGAGGCCGACCCGGGCCGGCGCGACGAGCTGATCACCCGGTACCACGACGAGGCCATGGCCCCCCACATCCCCGCCGAGCGGCTGTCGATCGACGAGGTCATCGCGCCCGCGGACACCCGGGAGGTCATCGCGGCCACCCTGCGCTCCCTCGCCGGCGCTCAGCGCCCCGACTTCCGCCACGACAACCTGCCGCAGTAAGGGCTGAAGAATGCGCACAACCTCGTCGCCTCAAGTGCAGCTTTCCCTCGAATACGGAGGAAAGCCGCGGGTTAATTCAGCAAGGTCACGGCTCGCCTACAGCTTTCCCTCGGATGCGGAGGAATGCTGTGGTCAAAACATGAGCCCGGCGCGGTGTCGGCGGGCGTCAGCATCCGCCCAGGACCCCAGGGCGTGCCATGCTGCTCGATGACAAGCGTCTGCTGATCACCGGCGTCCTCACCGAGGCGTCGATCGCGTACTCCGTCGCCCGCCTCGCGCAGGAGCAGGGCGCCCAGATCGTGCTGACCGGGTTCGGCCGGGCGCTGCGGATCACGCAGCGTGTCGCCCAGCGGCTGCCGTCCGCGCCTGACGTGCTGGAGCTGGACGTCACCCAGCCCGAGCACCTTGAGACGGTCGCCGCTTTGCTCGGCGAGCGCTGGGGACGCATCGACGGCGTCGTGCACGCGATCGGGTTCGCGCCGCGGGCCGCGCTGGGCGGCGGTTTCCTGTCCACGAGCTGGGAGGACGTCGCCACCGCGGTGCACGTCTCGACCTACTCGTTCGCCGCCATGGGCCGCGCGTTCTCCCCGCTGCTCGCCAAAGCCGGCGGGGGCGCGCTCGTCGGCCTGGACTTCGACGCCTCGGTGGCCTGGCCGTCCTACGACTGGATGGGCGTCGCGAAGGCCGGGCTCGAGTCCTGCTGCCGCTACCTGGCGCGCGACCTGGGCGCGCAGGGGACGCGGGTGAACCTCGTCGCGGCTGGCCCCCTGAAGACGATGGCGGCCCGGTCGATCGAGGGCTTCTCCACCTACGAGGACGCCTGGGCCCGCCGCGCGCCGCTCGGTTGGGACGTCACGAACGCCGAGCCGGTCGCCCGGGTCGTCTGCGCCCTGCTGTCGGACTGGATGCCCGCGGTCACCGGAGAGATCGTCCACGCCGACGGCGGCGCGCACGCGATGGGCGCCGACATCCGCTGAGCGCACATGCGCGGCCGTGGCGAACCACCGCTTCGCGAAGATCGTTGACGTCTGGGGACGCCCACGCCAACCGCCCCCACCCCACCCACCCTTGACGGAGGTCTGCATCGAGCAGCCCGACGACTCCTGGGAGTCATGCGGGCTCTTGCGCTGGCACCCAGCTCATAGCCGAATCGAGTCTGTTGCAAAACGCGGGTCGAACCGCATACCGCCGCTGCCGCGTCACTTACAGCTTTCCGTCAGACCGATGAGAAAGCTGTAGTCGAACACCCGCCTCGCCCGGTTGACCTGCGGGTTTCCGTCAGATGCGACGGAAAGCCGCCGGTCAGTCCGGCGACCGGAGCGCTGCTGCCACCACCCGATCGGCCGTATCAGGCCAATTGTGCAACAGCCTCAATCCGGCGGAAAACCGCAGCCACGTTTATGCCCTTGAGTCGCAACGTTGCTGCGCTCCAAGCCCTGCGCATCCCCAGAGCGTGGCGAGCCTGCGATGCGGCTGGGGTCAATTGCCTGCGTGGTCGAGGACGACGGCATGGTCGCGCTGGACGAGGCGGTTCGGAGTCTTCGCGCGCCAGAGGCGGTGCTCGCCCATATCGATCTGTTCGCCCCGGTCGCGACGCCAGGGGGCTGTCGGCAGTCGCGCTGGCGATCCGGCTCGCGCGGCGTGGCTGAAAGGTCGTGCGCTGGTACGGTTCAGCGCTCCTGAAGAGCGCGGACGTGCCCTGGCGCGTACTGAGGGCTCAGAGCGACCGAGATGCGCTGTGGGCGGGGGAGATCCGCGGCGACCGGGACCGTCGCCCGCCGGGCACGGAGCTACGGGCTGCGGGATCGTGTGCGCGAACCTGTCGGATGTGGCGACCGCTGCGGCCTGCCCGCTCGGGGCGGTGTTGGCGGCGCTCTACGACGGGACGCTGGACTTCCACGCGACGGACGCCTGACCCCGCTCCGCGGCGGGCCTCTTCTGGGCTTACGCTGCGGGGCGTGAGACGCTCGCGGTTTCCTGATCCGCGGTCCGCTCCTGCTGACGGGCCGCTGGCGTGGGGTGGGGACCTGCTGCCTGAGACGCTGCTGGACGCCTACCGCAACGGGATCTTCCCGTGGCCGACGTCGGACAGGACGCTCTACTGGTGGTCGCCGGACCCCCGCGCGGTGCTCCCGCTGGGAGGCGTCCACATCTCGCGCAGCCTCCGGCGGACGCTGCGGTCAGGTCGGTTCCACTGCACCGCGAACACCAGATTCGCCGAGGTCATCGCGTCGTGCGCCCATCCCCGCCCCGATGGCACGTGGATCACCCCGGCGATGATCACCGCCTACCGGCGGCTGCACGAGCTGGGCCACGCCCACTCCGTGGAGGTGTGGGACACCGAGGGACGGCTGGCCGGGGGGATCTACGGCGTGGCCGTGGGCGGCGCGTTCTCGGGCGAGTCGATGTTCCATCGGGCGACCGACGCGTCGAAAGTCGCGCTCGTGGAACTGGCCCAGCGGCTGGAGGCCCGCGGGTTCCGCCTCTTCGACGTGCAGCTGCCGACCGACCACCTGGAGTCGATGGGGGCAGTGAGCGTTGCCCGTACCCACTTCCTGCGCCTTCTCCGCGGAGCGATCAACCTGCCAGTCCGTTTCTGAGGGCAACTCCTCCGCCCTGATTGACCAGGTAAGCGCCTTGCGAGCCTGACGGGAAAACTCCATCCTCTGTACCGTATTTTTAACATTCGTCCGATATTTCGTACTACCCCTTCGCAGTGATTTTAAACGTATTGCCGATGTCGTTGTAGTGCGATAGGTTTTCGGGGCGTTCGGGTGATGGCTGGGGGACCAAAGTCGGATTCGGACGTCGAGGCGATGCTGCTTTCGGGAGCGCGGTGTAAGCGCGTTCTTTGCGCAGTGCCGCCGTCCCTCCGTCTCATAGGCGCTGAGTGATCGTGATGGAATACTGAGGGGGAGTTATGGTACATATTGGCGTATGTCTGCGGCACATCCTCGTGGCCGCACTCGCTGCGATCATGCTCGCCGGCTTCGTGCCGGAGGCCCATGCCGCGCAGGAGCTCCTGGCGGGAGCGGACGGCGCTCACGTCCAGGACACGAACGAGGTGCCGGTTTTCGACTGCCTGTTCGACCCGGACTGCCCGCTGATAGAGCCGGCGGAAACGACCAGTGGACCGGCGGAGACGAGCGAAGGTGGGGGCACTGGCGGCGGCTTGACGAGTCCCTCGGGCGCTGTGGTGGGACAGACTCCCTCGCTTTGACCGCCGTGGGCCAGGTTTCGTCCGCGACACCGGACCGATCCCGCACGGCATCCATGGTTGGCGCCGCCCTCCGAGGATGAACAAGCACCTCACTCCAACTTCGTTTTCGGGGTATATGCCCTGAAATCGAAGTTGGAGTGAGTGTTGCGGCTGGGATCACTGCGTTCCGGCAGCAGCAGGTGGAGGTCGCCGAACTCGTGCCACCGGTAGCCCTCAGCGACCGCGTGCCCGTAGCTGCGGGCGGGTGTGTCCCGAGCCGCCTGGCGCATGCCATCCGGTCAGGATCCCGTCGATCACGCGGACGCCGCGCTAGGCGCCTTGGAGGGGCGAGACCTGTTGCGCGTGAGTCAAGTTCTGCCGGATCGGGTTGCACGCCTTACGCGTCTCTCCGGGCCGGTTTTGTGCTGGATCGCGGCGGTATTCCGCCGCGATCCAGCACGCAACTGCCGTCAACAGGCGCGCTGCCGTCCTACCCGTCCACGCCTCGTCGGGCTGGGGCGAAGCCCCGTTAGGGCGTGATCACCAGCTCGGTCCAGCCCGCGCCAGGGTGGACCCGGCCAGCCTCGTCCGCCACGGTCTCCAACGCGCGGGCGACCGTCGTCCCGACGGTGATCACACGCCTTCCCGTGGATCGAGCGGCGTTCACCTGATCGGCGGTCGTGAGCGGCACGCGGTACGGCGACCTCACCGAACACCGTTGCCAGTGCCAGGCAATGACCGGCCTCGACGCCCCCCGTGGCACGTCGAGGACCGCCTCTGACCTCGGCTCGAGCCCCACTTCGACGCGTGCGAGCGATACGACCGCGTCGTCACGCATCACGCCCGGGTACGTGCACGACGTGATCGCCGAGTCCCGCAGGTCGTGCCGTCGGACCTCGCGGAAGGGCTGCCCTGGCCATGACGTGGCAGGCGGCGATCAGGATTCTGTGGGACCCGCGATGGCGGCTGCTTCTTAGCGTTTGTCGTCGGGTCGGGGGTCCGGCGGCGCGTCGGAAGCGCGCGGTGGGCGGTGGGCCAGGCGGCTCTCGGTCAGCGCCTGAGCCAGCCAGGCGTTGCCTGCGGGGGTGCTACAGCGGCGTTGCCGCCCGAGTTGTTGTGACCGGGGCGCCCGACCCATGGCGGTGGGGAACGCGCTCATGTCCCGTGACGGTCTCGCCACGATGGCCGTCGTCGAGAGCGGTGCTCCTGGCCTCCAGCCAGTCAATGTGGTCTGGCAGTTGGCGCGGGTGCACCCGCGTGGTGGTCGGTGGAGCGTCGTTGGGCGCGGGGATCAGTCGGAATCTTGGGGCCGCGCCCGGCCATTGCGGCTGCGCGAGCGTGTTGGGGTCGCGCACACCGGCGATCAGCGCCTCGATGTCCACCGTGCTCCCCCTCGACATTGTCCGGGAGGCCGCGCCGCGCGTCAGCGCGCTCGGAGCCGCTCGTCGAGCGCGCGGACGGCCGGCAGGTCGTTGCAGCGCGGGTCGATGCGCTGGCGGGCGCCCAGGATGCGCTGATAGCCGATTGTGTTCCCGCTGGTCCCGTTCAGGTCGTGCGCTTGGGTCAGGCAGGCGGCGGCCTCCTCAGGTTGGCCTTGGGACGCGCGGGCGGCGCCGAGGTCAGTGAGGTTGATGGCCCGTACCCGTGGCGTCAGCGGGCCGTCAAGCCTGGTCTCGAGGGTGCGCACGGCCCGCTCGGGACGGCCCAGCAGCACCTCGCAGGTGCCCTGATATCCCTCGAGCCCGGTGCCCCAGTGGGCGAAGTAACCAGCGGTGGACAAAAACCCGTCGGCTGGCATCGGTGGGCCGGAGGTGTCGTGCAGGGCGCGCACGGCGGTGTCGAGCGCGGCGTCAGTGCCGTGGGCGTCTTTGGCGGCGGCGCGCTCCTCAGCCACCCGGACGGCTATGTGTGAGCGCACCCACCCGGGCGCGTCGACGGCGAGCAGGGTCGCGTGCTCCAGCAGCGTCATCGCCGTCTTCGGGTCGTGGTACGGGCTGCCGTTGACCGAGTCCGAGTACAGGTGTCCTTGGGCGCACCAGATCTCGGCGAGCAGGACACGGTCTTCGGCCTCGCCGGCGCGGCTTGCGGCCAGTCTCAGGAAGGCTTCCATCTGCCCGGGCCGGTCGCACAGGAACGCCAGGCGGGCGACGAACGCGGCCATGTCGCCGGTCAGCGACAGCAGCCGCTGGCGCTGGGCGGGGCGCATCGAGACTTTCAGCAGCCGGGAGGCCTCCTCCAGGTGCGCGTTGACCGGCGCGAGCAGCGTGTGGGGGGCGACGTCGTAGTAGGCGCTGGCCAGCACGGTGGTGGTCGCCTCGATGTGGTCGAGCTGGGTGTCGTCCAGCGTCCGGGGGAGCGTCGGCAGGAGCGCCGGGACGGTCATCGCTGCCCCGCTGGCCAGCAGCCGCAGCGCGTCTCGTCGGTTCATCAGCAGTGTTCCTTCGGGGTCGAGCAGCCAGGGCGCCTTGTGGGCGATGCGCTGGCGGGCCAGCGTGTTCAGCCTGGCGATGACCCGTCTGTCGGTGGGCGTGGTCTGACCGGAGGTCCATCGTTGCACGGTGCGTCTGTCCACGCCGGCCCGTCGCGCGAACTCCACCTGCGAGTCGCCATAGCAGACCTGGAGGTCACACAGCTCTTGGGTGGTCCAGTCGTCCCAGTCCTCGTCCATCGCGCGCTCCCCCTCGACGTTGTCCGGGATGTCGCATCACATGAGCCAAAGCCGCGAGCAGTCTAAAGCCCCGTTTACATGATCGGGAGGAGGCTGTCGGATGGGCAGACCTGCACGTGGCCATCAGATGTTCACCGAGATGCGGGCACGCCGCGAGGTTTTGGGGTGGGCCCGTCAGGCGTTGGCCGGGCGGGTGGACGCGTTGCTGCCGGTGACCCACGGCCTGACGTATGAGGCGATTGAGGAGTGGGAGCTGCGCGAGCGCGTGCCGTCCGGCAGGTACGCACACGCGCTGTGCACGCTGCTCGGGACTGGCCACATCGCCGAGCTGGGGCTGGGCCACAGCCGGGAGGCGGCGGCGCACTGGTGTTGGGCGACGCAGCCGCAGAGAAGGGCGGACGTGGTGCGGCGAACGACGATCGATGGCTCGGCGCTGCTGCCCGTGCCGCAGCTCGTCCAAGAGGCGCAGCTGTTCGGCCGCCGTCCTCACGTGTGCGGATCGATCCTCGGCGAGGCACACGCGGTGGCAACCCGCCTGGCCAGCACCTTCATCGCTGAGCCCGCGCATCCCGACATCGACCGGGCCGCGCGGGCGCATGCCCGCACGTTGAGCGACCTGCTGCGCTGGGCCTGTATGCCTCCGGTGGTGCGGACCGGCCTGCGGGCCATAGCGGCCGATGCCTCGGCGCTCGTGGGCTTCGTGGCGCTGGACGCTGGCCGGCTGCCCGAGGCCGAGCTGTGGTTCGGCCGGGGCCTGAGCCTGGCGCGGCAAGCCGGTGACGCCCGCTTGGAGTCGGCGATGCTGATGGCCCTGGCCTGGCTCGACGCCCCGACCGCGCTGCGAGAGGGCCGCCCCAAGGCGGGCGAGATCCCGGCGGCCATGCGTGCGTGGGCCCACGCCTACCTGTCCAGAGACCTCGCTGGCGTCGGGAACGCCGCCGGATCCGCGCGAGCGCTGCACCAGGCGTAGGCGGGTGTGTGTCGGCTGAGCTCCGGATTCCGGAACCGAGCCGACACACACCCGCGCGGTAGCTCGGTCCGCTGGAGGGGCGCTGTGCATCCCCAGGTCATGGTTGGCGGGAGCCGGGACAGATTGTAGACTTCTAGCATATGGGTGAGGCTGCCAGGGTGCGCATCACGCCGCAGACGGCTGTGGCCCTGAGGGTGCTGCTCCAGGCTCCCGAGGTGGGGGTGTATGGGCTGCAGCTCGCCCAGATCGTGAAGCTGCCGACCGGCAGCGTGTACCCGATCCTTGCCCGTCTGGAGAACGCCGGCTGGATAATCGGCGAGTGGGAGCCGCGGGAGCAGGCGGCCGCCGCGGGGCGTCGCCGGCGGCGGCGCTACTACCGGCTGACGCCGCGGGGCCGCCGGGTCGCCAACACAGTCCTGCAAGAGGCGGACGCCGCCTGGACCTTCATCCCACGACTGGACCCCGGTGGAGCGCAGGCGTGACCGCCATACGCGTGTCCGGCGCGGCGGCCATCCAGAGCTGGCAGCTCGTCGGTCTTGTCGTCACGCTCGTCCTGCTGCCGCTGATCATCAATCTGGTGAGCAGCGAGCTGATCGACTGGTGCCCCCGCCTGGCCGAGAAGCTCGTTCGGTGGGCCGCCAGGATCCAGCCGCCCGCAAGCCGCGAGACCCGCGAGGAGGAGTGGCTCGGAATCCTCGACGAGACCCCGGGGAGGATGTCCAAGCTGCTTCGCGCCGCTTGGATCGCCTGGTGCGCCCCCCTCACCAACCGAGGAGCCCAAGGCCTCCCGCCCCTCCACGAGGCCCTGCGCCTGCGCTGCTTAGACGCCGCGGCAACTTGGCGGGACAGGATCCGCCCGTGGTTGAACGCCGCTGGCGGACAACCGCGGCACGACCAGCCCGGCTCACAGCGCCTCGGCATTCGTGTGGTAGGAGGACAGCGCCTCGCCGTGGCGCCTTCACCAGTGGTGTCTGTGAGCGTTGCCGTGGCCCTGCTCAGCATCACAGCGGCATCGGTGCTCGTAGTGGTCAACCGACCGCAGGAGGCCCCCGTCAGCCGACCGCAGAGCCTCTCCGGCGACGGCCCAGCAACCGCAGTCCAAGATGCTGCCGGTAACATCTACATCGCCGATACCGCCAACAACCAGATACTCAGGATCGATGCTTCTGGCACGACGACCACCGTGGCCGGCACCCACGTCCCGGGCTTCTCCGGTGACGGTGGCCCGGCCTGGGCGGCACGACTCTCTGGACCCTTGGGCCTTGCGGTTGACGCTAGCGGCAATCTTTACATCGCCGACAGAGGCAATCACCGGGTGCGCAGGGTCGACCCCTCCGGCACCATCACGACTGTGGCCGGCACCGGGATCGCGGGCTTCTCCGGCGACGGTGGCCCGGCGTGGGCGGCACAACTCTCTGGACCCTTGGGTCTTGCGGTTGCCGCTGTCGGCAATCTCTACATCGC